>NZ_OX636706.1:2995000-3081808 GCF_951793255.1 Desulfovibrio piger | reverse complement strand
AAAAGGTGGCCTGCATCAAGGTGCTCGGTGGTTCCCACCGCCGTTACGCTTCCGTGGGCGACATCATCGTCGTGTCCGTCAAGGAAGCCATGCCCCACAGCAAGGTCAAGAAAGGCGACGTCATGAAGGCCGTTATCGTGCGCACTGCCAAGGAAGTGCGTCGCATGGACGGCTCCTACATCAAGTTCGACGGCAACGCCGCTGTCCTGCTCTCCAACCAGGGCGAACCCGTGGGTACCCGTATCTTCGGACCCGTCGCTCGTGAGCTGCGCGCCGCCAACTTCATGAAGATCATTTCTCTTGCCCCCGAAGTGCTGTAGGAGATGACTATGAAAACGTATCGCATCCGCAAGGACGACAAGGTGATGGTCATCACCGGCAAGGACGCGGGCAAGATCGGCAAGGTGCTCAAGGTTCTTCCCAAGAAGGACCGCGTGCTGGTGGAAAAGGTGAACGTGGCCAAGCGCCACATGCGCCCCAACCCCTATGCCCAGCAGCCCGGTGGCATCGTGGAAAAGGAAATGCCCATCCACGTGTCCAACGTGATGGTGGTGTGCTCCGCTTGCGCCAAGCCGACCAAGGTGGGCTACAAGTACATTGAGTCCGAAGGCAAGCAGAAAAAAGTGCGCTTCTGCAAGAAGTGCAACGAAGTTATGGAATAAGGTGATACGATGACACGCCTTGAAAAGATTTATAGAGAGAAAGTGGTTCCGGTACTGCAGAAGGAGTTCAACTACTCCTCCTCCATGCAACTGCCCGGCATCGAGAAGATCTCTCTGAACATCGGTCTCGGCGCCGCCAGCCAGAACAACAAGCTGATGGAAGAAGCCGTGGCGGAACTGACCGCCATCGCCGGACAGAAGGCCGTGGTTACCCGCGCCAAGAAGTCCATCGCTTCCTTCAAGCTGCGTGAAGGCATGCCCATCGGGGCTCGCGTCACCCTGCGCAAGGATCGTATGTGGGACTTCCTGGACAAGCTGATGAACTTTGCCCTGCCCCGCGTGCGTGACTTCCGCGGTATCCCGGACCGTGGTTTTGATGGTCGCGGCAACTTTACCCTGGGCATCAAGGAACACACCATCTTCCCCGAAATGGAAGCTGACCGTGTGGAAAACCCCAAGGGCATGAACATCACCATTGTCACCTCGGCGACCACGGACAAGGAAGGCAAGTTCCTTCTGGACCAGCTGGGCATGCCGTTCCGCAAGTAGGAGTAGAGCTATGTCCCGTACCGCTCTTGAAGTGAAGGCTTCCCGTAAGCCCAAGTTCAGCTCCCGCGCCTACAATCGTTGCCCCATCTGCGGGCGTCCCCGGGCCTTCATGCGCCAGTTCGGCATCTGCCGTATCTGCTTCCGCAACATGGCCCTGCGCGGCGAACTGCCCGGTGTGCGTAAATCCAGCTGGTAATCCGCATCCCGGACTGATCTGAAAGATGGAGGGACTCCGAAAGGGGTCCCTCTTTCCGTTTCCGGAGAAGGGCAGGGGAGAGGGGACTGTGCCCCGGCGCTTCCTGCATCCGGCGGGCGGCCCCGGGCAGGAAGGTCCCTTGTCCGCATCCGGGGGCGCAGTCTTACATGGTTTCCGGCTTCTGGGGAGGGACGTATCCTCTTTCGAGATACGTTCTTCATCCGGCCGGTCTCCTTCCTTTTGCAAATTTTGCTTGCTTCCCGATGACAGATGGGCTATCTGCCCCTGCGCGCCGTACGCCGTGCCCTGCCGGAAAGTCCGGTGGAGCCGGCCATGCGGCGCGGGTCGCACCGGAGACGGGCGGGACTCCTGCAGTGGAGCAGCCCCGTTTTTATTGTCCCACTCAGGGAGGGGTAAAACCCCCACCTTTAGGTGGCGGCTTTAGCGTTTCTTTTGTAGTCTGTGGGCATGAGCAATTATCGTAAAGGCTCCCACAGTGTTTTTTCAATTCACCTGCACCTGGTCTGGATAACCAAGTACAGGAAAAAGATTTTGTCAGGCGACATCGCCCAGAGAGCCAGGTCGCTGATACGCGGCATCTGTGAAAAGCAGGTGGAAATTCTCAAAGGACATATAGCACCCGACCATATCCATCTTTTCGTTTCGATTTCACCAAGCCTTGCTGTGAGCAAGTTGATGCAACAACTGAAAGGCCGAACCGCGCATGCCATGATAAATGAATTTCCATTGTTGCGCCGCCAGTACTGGGGACGTCATATGTGGGCGCGTGGCTATTTCTGTTGCAGCAGTGGCAATGTGACCGATGAGGTCATTAAGCAATACATCACGCAACAGGAAGATGCAGATGAAACCTTCCGAATTGAGGGGGAATGACTTCAGCCTGCTTCAGCAGGGGCCATACCGGCTTTAGCCGGAACGCGACTTTAGTCGCCACGGTGAATCCACCGGCTTTAGCCGGTGGAGTGTTCAATCATGGTGCGGCGATCCGGTGCCTGGTCCCTCGCATGCAGGCCGGGATGCCCCGGCAGGACCGGCGCCGGCATGACTCGGGAACGCCCTGGAAAGAGCGGATTTTCAGGCCGTGAGCAAAAAAACATTGCCTTTTGCTCCGGCTTGGGATATGAACTTTCGATTGTGTGCGGGAAGTGGCGGCATGGGGCCGCTAACCCCTCACGAAACCAACCTTAGGAGCTATCGATGTTGACAGATCCTATTGCGGATATGCTGACCCGTATCCGCAACGCACATTTGGCCCTGCACAAGGAAGTGAATGTGCCGCGCTCGAAGATGAAAGAAGCCTTAGCCGCCATCCTCAAGCAGGAAGGTTACGTCGAAGACGTGGCTATCGACGACCGCAACATTACCATCACGCTGAAGTACCAGAAGGGCAAGGCCGTCATCTCCGGCCTGAAGCGCGTCAGCACCCCCGGTCGCCGCGTGTATGTGGGCGCTCACCAGATCCCCAAGGTGCAGAACGGCCTCGGCATTTGCATTCTGTCCACGTCCAGCGGTGTGCTGGACGGCATGACCGCCCATGAAAAGAAGGTGGGCGGCGAACTTCTGTGTGAAATCTGGTAGGGGTGCACCATGTCTCGTATCGGCAAACAGCCCATTACCGTTCCCGCTGGCGTTGAAGTCAAGATCGGAACGGATGTTGTGGAAGTGAAGGGCCCCAAGGGTACGCTGCATACCCCTGTGTGCAGCCTGCTGAATTATGACCTCACCGACGGTGTGCTGACCCTGACCCGCGTGGAAGACGACCGTCACAGCCGTGCCCAGCACGGTCTGCGCCGCACCCTGCTCGCCAACTGCATCGAAGGCGTGACCAAGGGCTTCTCCAAGTCCCTGGAAGTGATCGGCGTGGGCTACCGCGTTGCCGTCAAGGGCAACCTGGTGGAACTGTCCGTGGGCTTCTCCCACCCCGTGCTGGTGGAACTGCCCGAAGGCATCCAGGCCAAGGCCGAAGGTCAGATCCTGACCATCAGCGGCGCCGACAAGGAACTGGTGGGCGAAATGGCCGCCAAGATCCGTCGCATCCGCAAGCCCGAACCCTACAAGGGCAAGGGTATCAAGTATACCACCGAGACCATCCGCCGCAAGGTCGGTAAGTCCGGCGGCAAGAAGTAGGTAGGGATTGCGTCATGAAGCTTACCAAGAATGAATCCCGTCAGCGCCGCAAGGTCCGCATTCGTAAAAAGGTGCAGGGTACCGCCGAACGTCCCCGTCTGGTGGTGTACCGCTCCCACATGCACATCTACGCCCAGATCGTGAACGATCAGGAAGGCGCCACCCTGGTCGCCGCCTCCACCCTCAGCCTGGCCAAGACCGAAGCCGGTATGCATTGCAACCTGGCCGGCGCCGAGAAGGTGGGCATGGAAATCGCCCGTCTTGCCAAGGAAAAGAACATCACCCAGGTGGTGTTTGATCGCAACGGGTACCTTTATCACGGTCGCGTGAAAGCCGTGGCCGACGGCGCCCGCGAAGGCGGCCTGGAGTTCTAATATGCGTCAGGAAAATACCGAAACCAAACAGAACGAATTGGGCGAAATCGAAAAGATCGTCTCCCTGAACCGCGTGGCCAAGGTGGTCAAGGGCGGTCGCCGTTTCAGCTTCAGCGCCCTTGTGGTGGTGGGCGACGGCAAGGGTGGCGTGGGCTACGGCCTGGGCAAGGCCCAGGAAGTGCCCGAAGCCCTGCGCAAGGCCACTGAACGCGCTCGCAAGAACCGCGTGCAGATTCCTCTGGTGGAAGGCACCCTGCCTTACGAAGTGCTGGGCCGCTTCGGCGCTGGTCGCGTCATGCTGAAGCCCGCCTCCGAAGGTACCGGTATCATCGCCGGTGGTGCCGTGCGTGCCGTCATGGAAGCCGTGGGCGTGCGTGACGTCCTGGCCAAGGCCATCGGCACCAACAACCCCCATAACGTGCTGCGTGCCACCATGCAGGGCCTGATCTCCCTGCGCAGCGCTGACGAAGTGTCCGAGCTGCGTGGCAAGAAGCTCGAAGCCCCGAGGAAGTAAGTCATGGCTGAAATTACGGTCAAACTCGTGCGTTCTCGCATCGGCACCACGCCGGCCCAGCGCAAGCTGCTGGACTCCCTTGGCCTCAAGCGTCGCGAACAGGTCAAGTCGTTCAAGGACACCCCGGCCATCCGGGGCATCATCGCCAAAGTTTCGCACCTTGTGGCCCTGGTGGACTAGTCCACGGCCGCAGGAGGAGTATATATCATGCAACTGCACAATCTCTTTCCCTTCCCGGAAGAGCGCAAAACCCGCCGTCGTGTGGGCCGTGGTTCCGGTTCCGGCCTGGGCTGCACCGCTGGCAAGGGTAACAAGGGTCAGAACGCCCGTGCCGGCGGCGGTGTGCGTCCCGGTTTCGAAGGCGGCCAGATGCCCCTGCAGCGTCGTCTTCCCAAGCACGGCTTCAAGAACTTCCCCTTCAAGGTGACCTACGACGTGATCAATCTGGACCGTCTGCAGGAAGCCTTTGAAGGCAAGAGCGAGATCACCCTGGACGACATCTACGCCCGCGGCCTGGCCCGTCTGGGCGCGCCCGTGAAAGTGCTTTCCCGCGGCGAAGTGAAGTCGGCCATCAAGGTGGAAGCTCACAAGTTCAGCCAGGCCGCTGCGGAAAAGATCCGCAACGCCGGCGGCGAAGCCACCGAACTTGAAGCTGCGCAAGCGGCTGAGTAATTATGCGCCATGCCGGTAACGGCAGGCGGATGTCTTTGACCCCGCGCCGGAATGGGCGCGGGGTAAAGACGCTCCCGCGCATATGCGTCCCTTACAGCGTAAAAGGTAACGAGTGATTCATGGCATCAGCATCGGTTAATCCCCTCGGACAATCTTCTCTGGCCAAGCGCCTGGGCTGGACCTTCCTCCTTCTGTGCTGCTACAGAATCGGTGTGCATGTGCCCATCCCCGGTGTGGATGCCGCGGCCCTGGCCGCGTACTTCAAAAGCCTGTCGGGAACGTTGTTCGACATGTTCGACATGTTCTCCGGTGGCGGCCTGTCCAACGTGTCCGTCTTCGCTCTGGGTGTCATGCCCTACATCTCGGCGTCCATCATCATGCAGCTTTTGCAGGTGGTGAGCCCCGACATCAAGCGCATGGCCAAGGAAGAAGGCCAGGCCGGACGCCGCAAGATAACCCAGTACACCCGTTACCTGACCGTGCTGATCACCCTGGTGCAGGGCCTGTTCATCTCCATCGGGCTCGAATCCATGACCAGCCCCGACGGCACGCCCATCGTGCTCAATGCGGGCTGGCATTTCCGCATGGTGACCATGGCCACCTTCACGGCCGGTTCCATGCTCGTCATGTGGCTGGGTGAGCAGATCACTGAACGCGGTATCGGCAACGGCATCTCCCTGATCATCTTCTGCGGTATCGTGGTGGGCATCCCGCGCGGCATCATGCAGTCCATGGACCTCATCAAGTCCGGCAGCATGAGCATCTTCCTCGCGGTCATCATCGTGCTGCTCATGGCCGCCGTGCTGACGGCCATCGTGTTCGTGGAGCGTGCCCAGCGCCGTATCCCCATCAGCTACGCCAAGCGCCAGATCGGACGCAAGATGTTTGGCGGCCAGAACACGCACCTGCCCCTGCGCGTCAATACGGCGGGCGTCATCCCGCCCATTTTCGCCTCGTCGCTGCTGCTGTTCCCGGCCACGGTGGGCCAGTTCTCCACCAATGAATACGTCAGGATGGTCACGGACTTCTTTGCTCCGCACGGCGTCCTGTACAATGTGCTCTATGTTGTCCTGATCTTCTTCTTCTGCTACTTCTACACGGCCATCATCATCGACCCGAAGGATATGGCCGAGAACCTGAAGAAGAACGGCGGCTTCGTCCCCGGCATCCGTCCCGGCGAACGCACCCAGGAATACATCGACACCGTACTCTCGCGTCTGACCCTGAGCGGCGCGGTGTACATCTCGGCCATTTCCCTGCTGCCCATGCTCATGATCGCCAAGTTCAACGTGCCGTTCTACTTCGGTGGTACCAGCCTGCTGATCCTTGTCGGCGTGGCCATGGACTTCATGAATCAGGTCGAGTCCCACATGATCTCAACCCAGTACCAGGGGTTGATGAACAAGGCGGCCCGCAAGGGCGGCCGCATGTAATTCTGGCAAAGAGAGCTGGAAAGTCATGAAGAAGTATCAAGGCGCATTCATCAAAAATGAGCGGGAGATCGTCTGCCTGCGCGAGGCCAACCGTATGGTGGCCAACATCCTGGATGCCATCGGCGACATCGTGAAGCCGGGCGAAACGACCATGCGCTTTGAAGAACTGGCGCGCGACATGTGCGCCGATTATAAAGTGAAACCGGCCTTTTTGGGCTATTACGGCTACCCCTACGCCACATGCTGCTCGGTCAACGAGCAGGTGGTCCACGGCTTCCCCTCCCCGCGGCTGCTTGAGGAAGGGGACATCGTCAGCGTCGACATGGGCGTGGTCTTTGAAGGTTTTGTGGGCGACGCTGCGCGTACCTTCCCTGTGGGCAAGGTGAGCGAGGAAGCCTGCAAGCTCATGCGCGTCACGGAGGAGAGCCTCTATGTCGGCATCGAGCAGGCGCGTGCCGGTAACGATGTCTATGCCATCGGTATGGCCGTGCAGAACTATGTGGAAGCCGCCGGTTTCAATGTCGTGCGTCAGTATGTGGGCCACGGAGTTGGCGCCAAGATGCACGAAAAGCCGGAAGTCCCCAACTATCACCCCGGTGGCCGCGGGCTGACCCTGCGTAACGGCATGGTCATCGCCATTGAGCCCATGGTCACCGCCGGCAGCTACGAGGTGGACGTTCTGGAAGACAAATGGACTGCTGTGACACGCGACCGCCGCCTGGCTGCGCATTTTGAACACAGTGTAGCCATTACGCCGGACGGGCCCCGGATCCTGAGCATTTCGGACCGCGGCCTGAACCGGACGACAATTGGTTGTTGACAGAGCAGGTAAAGATGGATAAAGGTTTCTGTTCCCGCTGCTAATGAGCGGTGAGCAGCCGTATTGACCGGGTTTGTGTTGTGCTTCCGGCAGCGGCAAACCTTGGTCACGCAAAGCCGGATGGCTTTGCCACTCATTGGAGACGAATCATGAAAGTCAGACCTTCCGTCAAAAAAATATGCCCCAAGTGCAAGGTGATCCGGCGCAAGGGTGTTCTTCGAGTTATCTGCGAAAACCCCCGGCACAAGCAGCGCCAGGGCTAGGGCAGGAGACGTACTGTGGCGAGAATTGCAGGTGTTGATTTGCCTCGTGGCAAACGTGTGGACATTGCGCTCACCTATATCTATGGCATCGGCCGTGCTACGGCCCTGCAGATCCTGAGCACCACCGGTGTGAACTGGGAGCGCAACATTGATGATCTTTCCGCCGACGAAGTGAACGAGATCCGTAAGGAACTCGAGCAGAACTACAAGGTGGAAGGCGACCTCCGTCGCGAGATCTCTACCAATATCAAGCGCCTCATGGACATCGGCTGCTTCCGTGGCCTGCGTCACCGTCGCGGCCTGCCCGTGCACGGTCAGCGCACCCACACCAATGCGCGTACCCGCAAGGGTCCCCGTCGCGGTGTGGTGGGCAAGAAGAAGTAGGGCGCATTCCTTTTCACGCGAATTTAGCCAGATTGAGGTAATATCATGGCCAGACCCAAGAAAGTGGTCAAGAAAAGAGAAAAGAAGAACGTGCCCGTGGGCATTGCCCACATCCAGGCTTCGTTCAACAATACCATCATCACCTTTACGGACACTCGCGGCAACGCCATCAGCTGGGCCTCTTCCGGCCAGAGCGGTTTCAAGGGTTCCCGCAAGTCCACCCCCTTCGCTGCCCAGGTTGCTGCCGAAACTGCCGCCCGCAAGGCTCAGGACAACGGCATGCGCACCGTGGGTGTGTATGTGAAGGGCCCCGGCTCCGGTCGTGAAGCCGCCATGCGCGCCATTGCCGCTGTTGGCTTCCGGGTTGCTTTCATCCGCGACGTTACGCCCATCCCCCACAATGGTTGCCGGCCGCCTAAGCGCCGTCGCGTGTAGTTGGCTGCCCGAGAGGCAGTGGTAATCAACGCAAGAGGATTCTTCAAATGGCCAAATATACTGAAGCCAAATGCCGCATTTGCCGTCGCGAGGGCTGCAAGCTCTTCCTGAAGGGCGACCGCTGCTTTACCGACAAGTGCGCTTATGATCGCCGTCCCTACGCTCCTGGCCAGCACGGCCGTGCGCGTAAGAAAGTCAGCGAATACGCTGTCCAGCTGCGCGAGAAGCAGAAGACCCGCCGCAGCTACGGTATCCTGGAAAAGCAGTTCCGCGGATACTTCGAAAAGGCTGAAATGCAGAAGGGCGTCACCGGTACCAACCTGCTGGTGATCCTGGAACGCCGCCTGGACAACGTGGTGTACCGTCTCGGTTTCGCCAACTCCCGTAACCAGGCCCGTCAGCTGGTGCGTCACGGCATCTTCACCCTCAATGGCCACAAGGTGACCATCCCCTCGCTGCAGGTGCGCGTGGGCGATACCATCGAAGTGCCCGAAAAGAACCGCAAGATCCCCGTTCTGGCCGAAGCCCAGGAAGTCATCGCCCGCCGCGGTTGCCCCGCCTGGCTGGAAGCCGACGGCGCCGCTTTCAAGGGCACCGTGAAGGCTCTGCCGCAGCGTGACGACATCCAGTTCCCGGTCAATGAACAGCTGATCGTTGAACTTTACTCGAAATAAGCGGGGGCTTCATGCTTATCAAACAGGGCGAACGCCTTATCAATGCGCGCAACTGGAACGAGCTCGTCAAGCCCGACCAGATCCTGCGCGACGAAGACACGGCCAGCAGCACGCACGGCAAGTTTGTTTGCGAACCGCTGGAGAGAGGTTACGGCACCACCATCGGCAATGCCATGCGTCGTGTGCTGCTTGCCTCCCTGCAGGGTGCTGCCTTTGTGTCTGTGAAGATTACCGGCGTGCAGCATGAGTTCACCACCATCCACGGCGTCCTCGAAGACGTGACCGACGTGGTGCTGAACATCAAGCAGGTGCGTCTGCGCATGGACACGGACGAACCGCAGCGCCTGACGCTTCGCGTTGACAGCAAAGGGCCTGTTACGGCCGCCCAGATTCAGGCCAATCAGCATGTGACCGTGCTCAATCCTGAACAGCACATCGCCACCCTCACCGAGGACGTGGTGCTGGAGATGGAATTTGAAGTGCGCATGGGCAAGGGCTATGTGCCTGCCGACATGCACGAAGGTCTGGCCGATGAAATCGGTTTGATTAAGCTGGACTCCTCCTTCTCGCCGGTTCGCAAGGTCGCCTACGCTGTGGAGCAGGCTCGTGTGGGTCAGATGACCAACTACGACCGCCTGATCCTCGAAGTGTGGACCGACGGCTCGCTGACCCCTGAAGATGCCATCGCGTACAGCGCCAAGATCATCAAGGATCAGATCTCGGTGTTCATCAACTTCGATGAACGTGTGTCCGGTGACATGCGTCACGGCAGCAGCGACAGCGGCGAGACCAACGAGCATCTCTTCAAGAGCATCGACGATCTCGAGCTTTCGGTGCGCGCCACCAACTGCCTGCGCAGTGCCAACATCGCGCTGGTGGGCGAACTGGTGCAGCGTTCCGAGGCTGAAATGCTCAAAACCAAGAACTTCGGCCGTAAATCTCTGGACGAGATCAAGGAAGTCCTGCACGACATGGGCCTTGATTTCGGCATGAAGGTTGACGGTTTCGAAAAGAAATATCAGGACTGGAAAAGGAAGCAGCAAAATGAGGCATAGCAATTCCGGCAAAAAACTTTCGCGGACGCCTGCGCACCGTAAGGCCCTGTTGCACAATCTCGCCAAGGCGCTGCTTATCCACGGCCGCATCCGCACCACCGAAGTGAAAGCCAAGGAACTCCGCGGCGTTGTCGAGCCGCTGATCTCCCTGGCCAAGCGCAACGACCTGCACGCCCGCCGTCTGGCTTACCGCGTGCTGTGCGACTACGCTCTGGTTAAGCGCCTGTTTGACGAAATTGGTCCCCAGTTCGCCGGTGTGCCTGGTGGTTACACCCGCGTGATGAAGCTGGCCATGCCCCGCAAGGGCGATAACGCTCCCATGGCCATCATCGAACTGACCCGCCTGCCTGAAGCCAAGACGGAAGCTCCCGCCAAGGCTGAAAGCGCCGAGTAGTTCCGATGACCGTGTCCGGCTCCGGCCGGACGAGGGAAAAGGATACAAGGGCCCCCGCAAGGGGGCCTTTTTGTGTTTTGGGGAGTAGCCTGGCAGGGGAGGAGGACGTCCTCCTGCAGGGGGCTTGCTGCCCTTCGGGGGTCCTCCGTTCCGTATGCATGCCGGTAGCCCGGCCGATATATGCGGCAAGACGAGGGGATCCCCATCCCTTTCGGCGCCTCCGTACGGCCGTGCATCAGCCCGGAGCCTGCATCTCCTACGCGCTGTCCGGAAAGTTTGGCGCTCCACGACAACACAGCCTGTGCACCCACATGCCTGTACTGACCGACAGCCCCTATCCCTTTTTACATACGCTGCAGGGTTCCCGTTCCCTTGTCCTTCTTGGTTCTCACGCCGGAGGCAGCCGGCAGATCCATAGAGCAGGGCAGTCTGGTGGAATATCTCTCTCCCTCACGTCTTTCTGGGTTCTTTATGAGCGCGTTTTGAGGGGAGTGGGGGAGTTTGAGGGGGCGAGGGGAAGCTTTTTGGCGCAAGGAAAAGTTCCCCTCGCCCCCTCAATACTATCAAGCAGCCATCCACTGACCTTTGTCGTCCCCTCTCTGTCATGACTTGCCAGCAGGGGGGCTTTCATGGCATGGACGGCCTGTGCCTGTGCGGCATCCTTTCATTTTTCAACAAAGCGAGGTTCATCATGAAGTTGCTGGAAAAGGCCCGGGCCGCCGGCTGAGCGGCAAAAATGGCTCCAGGGGCCCTGGAGCAGCTTTTGCGGGGCCTCGCGCCCCGTGGATCGTCGGATCTGGAGCAGCGCGTCATCGCCGGGCGTGCCCGCAACGAGGATGCCGTGGTCGTGCGCATGCCGGCGGGCAAGGCCATCGTGCAGACCGTGGACATCCTGGCGCCCATCGTCAACGATGCCTTCTGGTTCGGCCGCATCGCGGCCTGCAATGCCCTGTCGGATGTCTACGCACTGGGCGGGCAGCCCTGGTGTGCCATGAACGTGGCGTTTTTCCCCACCTGCCTGACCGAGAACGACCCGGAGAACATCCTGGCCAATATCCTGCGCGGCGGCATGGATGCCCTGGAAGAAGCCGGGGCCGTGCTGGCCGGCGGGCATACGGTGCAGGATGACGAACTCAAGTACGGCATGGCCGTGACCGGCATCATCGATCCCGATCATGTGGCCGCCAATGACAAGCTGCGGCCGGGCCTGCGTCTGCTGCTGACCAAGCCGCTGGGCACGGGCATCCTGGCTACAGGCGTCAAGGCACGCTGGGACGATCATGAGGAAAGCGAAGCGCTGCTGCAGCGCTGGTGCGGACGTCTCAACCGTATCCCCGGGGAGGCCATCGCCCACTTCCGCATCCCGGCCGCCACGGACATCACCGGTTTTGGCCTGGGCGGGCATCTGCTGGAGATGGCGCAGGCCTCGGGCGTCTGCGTATCATTGCAGACGGAAGCCCTGCCGCTGCTGCCCCACGCTCTGGAGTATGCCCGCATGGGCCTCATCCCGGCGGGCAGCCATCTCAACCGCACCCACTGCGCTCCTGCCGTGGACGTGGCTCCTTCGGTGGATGAGGCGGTGGAGAGCATCGTATTCGATGCCCAGACCTCGGGCGGTATCGTGCTGGCCGTGCCGGGTGAAGAGCTGGCCACGGTGCGTGACTGGCTGGAGGCCAGGGGCGAGATGGCCGTGGAGATCGGTGAAGTGCTGGAGGCGCGTCCCGACGGCAAGCGGCTGCTGCTACGCTAGCGGGGGAGGGGAGATCCGGGGAGAAGACTCTCCCTTTCTCATTTCCCAAGCTCTCTCTTTCCTCCACGCCTCCCATCCTCTCCGCATGTATTGCAGTGGGAGGGAAGCATCCCGGAAGAGAGGCCTCCCGGCAGTTCGCCAGGCGGCAAGATCGGGCCCCTCCGGGACTGTTGCCGTTTCCCGTTTTTCCTGCTGTCCGGTACTGAGGGGAGGGCTGGCCGAGGCTTGCGGGAAAGTGGTGTCTGTGGTATAAAAGTTATCTTTGCGAGAGTGGCGGAATTGGTAGACGCACTGGACTTAGAATCCAGCGGTTTATCCATACGGGTTCAAGTCCCGTCTCTCGCACCATCACAGTTATATCAACACCTTATACAAGACCAAGGCCCATTGGAGCATGGTTGTTATACCACGCAGGTTAAGCAACCATCTGCAACCAATGGGCCTCTTGTTATACAAGGTGTGAACACCACCTCATACCACAGGCTTCGTCTGACAGTCTTCTCCAATGCTATTCTTCCACTTAGTGCAACCTAATCCCCAAGAAGGGTGGCTGCATGGCGTAGGTCAGAGGGAGAGAAGTGTGCGTAACGAGCTGTGGTCGTTATGCTCGTGTGCCCCATCCACTCTTTGATGATAGGCATGGACACCCCCGCCTGCGACAAGCGGGTGGCGCATGTGTGGCGGAGCATATGGGGAACGAACTGTGGGTCATCATCCATCCCCATATGGTAGCGGAGGATGTCCCACGGGCGACGCAACCAGTCGTTGCTGCCCATGGGGAACAGCCTCCCCGTCCCGCCACAGGCCTGCATCCTGCGCTCGATGATGGGACGTATCCGGCCCACGATGGGGACCGTGCGGGGATGGTGGTTCTTGGTCTTCCATGCCGTCAGGGTGCCCCGTTCGAGGTCGATGTCCCGGCATTCGAGACGCCACAGTTCCCCGCAACGGAAGCCCGTATAGAGCAGGCAAAGGATGGCATCCCGCACGTCCTGCGTGGCCGTGGCTTCGAGGATGGTGAGCATCCGGGCCTCTTCCTCTGGGGAGAGGAAGCGGATGCGATGCTCTGCCTCCCGGCGCTTGGGCATCTTGGGCATCTTCTCCAGCTTGCCCCGCTCGAAGGCCGTCCGCAGGATGCGGGACAAACAGGACAGCTTGCGGTTCACCGTGCCGCCGCTGTTGCCCCGCTCGTTGAGCAGATGGGCCACGAAGCGGTCGATGTCATCCAGCGTGATGTCCTGCACCGGCGTGTCTGCCCCGAAGAAACCCAGCACTGCCTTGCTGTTGATGAGCATGGTCTTGTATGCGGGCTTGCCGGCCCAGACCACCTGCATGGTGCGCTCTGTGGCCTGCTCCAGCGTCCAATCATCCCGGCTGGTATCATCGCCAGCCCCGGCGCTGTTCGACGGGGCAGAGGCCGCATTGCGGAGCGCCTCGCGGGCAAGGAGGGCAGCCTCCAGCGTGGCGGCGGTCTTGGTCCGGCGCTTGCCGCCCACGGTCACGTCCACGATGTAGCCGGAGCGGTGAGGACGGATGCCCCTGGGCAGGGTGATGGCGTTGTCGTTCGCCTTCTTCCTCTCCTTCTTCGTCGTGGTCGCCATACTACATCCCCTCCGTGCTGTCATCCCCGAAGGGGTCCTGCCCATTGCCGGACAGGAGGCCCGTCAGCTCCAGCCCGTCCATACCGTAGAAGGCTTCCCAGTCATTGATGATGTCCGCTGTGGTCTGCATGATGATGCTCTTGTAGGTGGGGTGCATATCTGTTCTTCCTTATATCGTTGGCTACATGTGGATGAGGACCCAGACGAGGAGGACCTGCCCGCCGTAGAGGAGACAGGCCCCCATGAAAAGGCGCATGGTCACTGGTCTCCCTTGGAAAAGAGAAGGCCGCCCATCCGGTGAGGGACAGGCGGCCAAGGTGTGGGGTGGTGTAGGGCCGGAGAGGCTGAGAGGGTTAGAGGGCGGTCCGGGTCTTCTTCCGGGCCAGCGTCCCGTCTTCCCAGAAGCGGGCCAAGAGCTGCTGGCCCTTGGGTTCCACGGTGATGATGAGGCGTCCGGTGAGGTAGTCGGTGCGCTCGGAGAAATGGGAATCACGATAGGCGGCATAGACTTTGTAGCCGTTGCCCTTCCTGTAGATGACCCCGGCCTTTTCAAGGCTGGGCCGGACAAGGTTCAGGTTCACGTCCCGGAAGCGGCGGCAGAACGTCAGCAGCTCCAGCTTGCGCGGGGCCATGACGGCATCATAGGTGCGGGCCTTGGGCGTGGCGACCTCCAGCTCGTGTTCCGCCTTGGCACGGGCCGCCTCCGCCATCCGGCGCTTTTCCCGCTCGGCTTTCAGGTTCGTGGCCAGCATGATGAGGGTGTCGGGGTCGGAGAGGGCCTCTTCCAGCTTGGCCGGGGTGAGGTAGCCCCCGTGCTTGCGGATGGTGGGCAGGACTTCATGCGTGATCCACCGCTTGAAGGCTTTGGCTTCGGGTTTGCGCGAGCGCAGGACGAGGGAATACAGGCCCGCCTCGGAAATGATTGACATTTCTTGTTTTCCGCCAAGGGTGTCCATACTGTGGACACCCTTTTCATCTTCATCCAAAAGAGCCAGGCTTGTACGCGGATTGCCAAGCTCCAATATCTGCGCCACGTCCCGCGCCACGAACCACGGTTCCCCATCCCGCATCAGGCCGCGCAGGATGGCCCCGGAGACCGGTTCCCTGAACTCGTGCGGCTGGTCATTGTGGGCGGATGAGGTGGGGACGGTCGGGGCATTACTGGTGGCGTTGCTGATGGGAGTTGTGGTGGTGATGATGGCGGCCATGTTCGTTCCGGTTTCCATGATGGTCCTCTGCTGTGGTTGATGGGATGTGGAAGGAAGATGGTGGGCCAAAAAAAGTGGTCGCTTTTCTTCCAATAAGTGCAACTTAACTAATTTTTTAGTTATATTGACCTACGAAAAAAGCAGCGCACCGAACAGGCCAAGGAACATCACGGCAGCCAGCAAGGTGATGTTGCACAGCGTCATCAGGACTTCGGCGATGGTGGGCGGCATGATGGGCCTCCTAAAAAGTGGCGGGCTTTGTGTAGGGAGCATACATGGACAGCCAGTGCTGGCCGATGACGTAGCCCACATGCAGGACCTCTCCGCTGGCGGTATCCTGGTACATCTTGGCGATGCGGCCCCCGCCCACCTTCTCGCGCAATTCCTTGACGGTAGAGGCAAAGAACGTGTCCCCGTACTGGTCGATATAAAGAAGCCGCTTCCCGTTCATCGTCATCATTCCCCTTGTGTTCCATGTTGTTTGCTTGTTTGGTTATGACTTTGACCAATCAAAAAGCCCGACAATGGGTAAACATTGCCGGGCCGATGATGGGACAAAGATGGGTATTGGCATGACTATTCCTGATAGCCGAAGGAGGTGTGTCTGTACCGGCCGTTCTTGAGCTGTTCCGTATGGAAACAGTCGAAACGGACGCAGCGGCGGGACGTAGAGCGATAGACCCATTCAGGGACGCGCTTGCCGTTGACGAAATAGTAAGGATTGCTGAAGCCTTCCCCTGCCGTCATCTTGAGTTCAAAGATACGCATGGTGTGTCTCCCCTCCGGTCGCTTCCTAGCTTTGCTTCTTCTCGAAGCCGGGCAAGTACAGCATCATCTTGCGATACGGCTTGTTTGCCCAGCGTTCCTTGTGGAATCGCTTGAAGGCGGACAGGAGGTTTTTCCAAAAAGCGCCCGCTATCTTGGCTGTATCGATATAGACGTAATCGTATTCCGGCACGGGGTACGTGTTCGTTTCATCCATCGCATCCCTGTAGGCTTGGAACAGCATGTCCCCAAACTGGTCCGTGCGGCGGGAAAAGTAGTTGTGCAGAGCATCTGTAGGAGCGGCATCCATCAGGAGGCGCAGGGTATCAGGCCATGCCTGTTCTTCCCATTCCAGTTCCACCTGGGAGACCAGTCCTTCATTGAAGACAGGGTAATCGGACAGGGCATCCATGTTTTCCCGAAGGTCTCCGGCCATATTGATAAAGGCGGTCCTGCCTCCGAAAGCGCCCGGCACCATGACGACATCATAGTCAGAAAAGTCATCATCATAGTGGCCAAAGGAGATATGCTTTCCACATAAGCGGACACGCTGTGAGGGCATGACGGAGATGTTGCGCTGTCTTTCAATCCAACGGAGATTGGCACAGGCGACGGAGCCGCCCCCGCCATAAGGGCCGAAAGTGAGGCAGGAATCAGTGGACCAGTGATTTCCATAGGTATCGGTATAGGTTTCCATGATGTCGCTCCGTAGTTGTGTCTTCTGCTGTAAAAAAGGGAGGCCGCCCATCCGGTGCATCGGACAGGCGGCCATGCTGTGACGTGGTCGCGTGTGATAGGCTGTAGCAGCCTAGCAGGTGCGGAAGACATGACCGCTATCAGACATGTGATAGTCGGTCATGAAAAGGTCTCTGGCGAAGGCCTCATAGTCAAAATAGTTGAGCAGGAAGTCAGGAGCATCCGCGAGCATCCCGGTATCTTCGACCAATTCTTCCGCGAACTCCCGTTCACTTGCAAAGCGGCCCACATACGCATCTTCAAATCCTGCCTGAAAGGCATCATCAACATCATGGATGTCCGTAACTCCCATGTATCCCGCATAGGCTTCTATGGCCGCCGTGTCCCCGTCGAAGTCGTCGCACAACGCCGACAGGACCTCATATGCCTGCCAGAGGTTTGCAAGCCCGCAATATTCGGGCAGAGAGAATCCGCACCAGCCTTCATAGTCATGGATGGCCCACTCTTCGGCGGGCTGGCCGGGTTCGGCCTTGGCGGTCGGAGAGGTGGCCAGCATGGCGGCAATGGCGGCGCGGAGGTCGTCAAGGTCGATGAGCTGGGCAAAGTCAATCCAGGTGCCATGCAGGATGCCCGCATTGTAGTCGGACAGGGAGGCCACATAGATGCGGAAGGTGTCGGAACTATTTGTATTGGTAGGCATGTTATATGCTCCCGTTTGTCTTGGTGTGTATGGTTTGATTTTTTGCAATAGAAAAGCCCGCCTAGGATGAGACCTAAGCGGGCTTTGTGTTTGGTGAGGTGTGGGATGACTAGCGAGAGGAGAGGAAAGCGGCAATCAAACCAACAGCCCCAGCTACGCCAATAAGAACGAAGACCCATATCATGGTGGAACTCATTTCCTCACCTCTTGGCAAAATAGGTTATAAGCGCCCCAAGGAATAAAGCGCAAAAAGCAACGATGATTGAATAGGTGGCATCCTCTTCCTTGAAAACAGCCAAGCCAACACCGACAACGGCTAGATTTGAAAAAAAACCGGCCATGTAATCAGCCAGTTTTTCAAAAGGCTTTCTGTTCTTCTCCTGCATGTCATTTTTCTCCTGTTTCACAATCCGACAATTTTTGTTTTGTGTCAATCATGGTGGCTGACATTCAATCCATCAGTAGGCAGGACAAGCGCCGGATGCTGTGCGAAGCTATGGACGACGTAAGGTTGAGCTTTCTTTGAAATGCTCTGTCTTCCTATGCAACAGGCAGTTGATTAAGGCGGCAAGTGTGCGCTTGCCCTGCGTCAAATGGGTTGAAAACATGATGTCTGTTTTTCTCTTGGTTTCCTTATGTGTTCCCTATGGCCACACGGCAGAGGCTCCAGATTGCTTGTCCGTGTGGGCGGCCCGGCGTACCGGCGGATTGTGAAAGAACTTTATCCAGTTATCTGGATAATAAGGCGAAAAGAAAAAGGACTTGCGTCCCTGGGCTTCTCTCGCCCTCGCAAGTCTTTTTTATCCGAATGTCTGGATAAAAGTCAAGATGTTTGGATAATATTTTTTATTTCCTGCTAACTCCGCGGCTTCCTTGACCTTTTGGTGAAATTTTCTTTTGCTCAAGTACCCAAGTGGCAGGAATGAGCCACACTGTGCCTACACGAGAGGCAGGGATTGTCCCTTGTGAGCATAGCCGGGAAACGTAAGAGCCATCCCTGTAGCCTAGCTCTTCGGCGGCTTCGGTAGCCGTGTAGTATGTTCCGTGTAATTCTATAGGCATTGCGTAGTCCTCAAAGAGGCTGGGATATGGATGATGTATTTTTATGGTGGGGCTGTTTTAGTATTCTATACCGTTGATTTTCAATAGCTTTTCGAGCTCTTTTATCTGCTCTTTAAGGTCATAAATTTCAAAATTATAAACACATAGATATAAAAAGAGAAGGACTAAAGCAATTTTACATATTATCCATTTTGATTCTAGCCCTCTCTTCCTAGCTTCTTGATAGACGACTCCCCAAACAGGAAGAGCGGCAAGGCAAGAGATTAAGAACATCCCGACTATAGATTCAATGTTTTTTATCAGGCTTTCCATAGTGTCCCGAATAGATGTTTCTAAAATTGAAAACGATTTTCACAAAGTGTAAAGAATCCTGACATCATGCTTTCAGGCAAGGCAGAATAACAAGGCAAAGACAAGGCCAAGTCAAGGCCACGACAGGGCCGGAATACCAAGCCCAAGCCGTGAAAGGGATTTACAATCCATCGCAAAGCAAGGAATAGCAACGGTTTGCCGGCTTTGGTTGCGGCCTTGGTTGCATATATAGAGGTTTTGGCAGGGCAGGCCGTCCTTTCTAATAAGCTTTGAACAGGCTCAAATGACCTTGGGCCGATGGGGGAGACAGGCTCTCTACACATCGTGTAGGGCTTTCAAATTTTTCTGCCAAAAACACCCCGGTGCCACCCTGGATTCCGTTCAGGCCCCCTAGGATTCCCCCGGTGCCACCCAGGATTCCCACAGTGTCCCCCTGGGAACCTCTCGCTCCCATGAGCCAGCCAGCTCCAGAGACACTTCCGAGGTACTTCAGAGACACTTCAGTTCTCCTTCCGTCCCTCTTTCGCTGCCTTCAGCCTGACTTTCCACACTGCTTCCGTCTCTCTGTCTGTGAGAGCAGGGGAATATTTTATCTTGGATAACTATAGAATGTCAATGGGATAGGGATGTTGCTACAGTTTACTAGAGTTATTCTTATTTGAAGATGCTCTATCACAATCATAAAAGAAAATCTTATCAGAACCTTTAATCAAGAAGAGCTAAGGGAATGTTTAGGGAAAGGATAGGGGATTCTTTAGGGGGTCCCTTTTCCCTTCCTCCAAGAAGTGCAACCTAATTCTAAGACCATGATTTTCTTCTTATTATGATGAATCAAGGATGGAGCAGGGAGGAACCATGCACCTGGGGAATCGACCTCCTGATGCTGCATGGCCCCTCCTTCTCCTCCTCTTCCTTCTTGTCCGGGCAGATATTCTGCCTAGGCGAATCGACCCCCTGCCTCAAAGCAGGGAGGTCTTTACCTGTCTGCTCCGCCCACCCCGAAGTAGGGGAGGTCTTGGCCCATCAGACCAGCCTTTCCACCCCAAAGTAGGAGAGGTCTTGGCCTATCTGGCCCACCGCCTTGCCCCGCCTCCGAAGCGGGAGCGTGTCTGGGAAGGGATGCCGCCTCGTCCTCCAATCCTCCCGGCCCCGGAGCTGGACGACCTGCTGTCACCCACGGTGAACGAGCTGAAGCTGAACAGCATGTCCACGGGCTGGATGGCCGCCGTCAGGGCATCAGGCCCGCCGGAGACCGTGACCTTGTTCCTGCTCAGGCTCAGGCTGCCGGCATCGTCCCACGCCTTCAGTTCTTCCAGCAGGAGCTTCTCGTTGCGCTGGACCATCTTTTTGTCCGCGTCCTGCCCCATCATCTCGACCCAGTAGTTCACCGCCATGGCGAGGCAGTCGAGGCGGTCGTCATGGGAGAGGGAGCCCCGGTCGCGGGTGATGCGGGACATCTGGTAGAAGAGCTGATACTTCAGGGCCTTTTCCACCGGCATCCCCTTGGTGCTGTCGTAGTCCCAGACGACCACGTTCCTGTCCACCACCAGCTTGTGCTGGCGCATGACGGGCTCCAGGGTGTCGATGATGCGGGCCTCCTTCTGTTTGTTGTGCTTCACCTCCTCGATATGGCAGGGGTAGTCGCGGGTGAAGTAGGGGCCGATGAGCCGGGTGAACATGCCGTCACCGAAGTTGGCCTCGATGACCACGCTGTTCACCTGCTGTTCCCTGGCCAGCTTGACGATGGCCTTGAGGGTCTCCTCGGAGTAGCCGTCCGTGTAGGCCCGGATGGCCGTCAGGTAGAGGAAGCCGTTGAGCATCTTCAGCACCACCACGGCGGTCTCGTCGCTGCCCCTGCCGGAAGGGTCGATGGCCATGACGGCCCCGGTGTACGGGACCCACGAGCCGGCCAGGAATGCGGCGGAATGATACCTGTCGCCGTTCAGACCGACGCAGGGCAGGTCGTTGATGACGTTGCCCACTCCCGACGCCCAGATGGGCTTTTCCGGGACATCTGAGGCCCCGCAGCCCATGATGATGAGGTCGGCAAGTTTCAGGGGATACCGCTCGGCATCCGAGAGCCGGGTATCCAGCATGAACTGGAGCTGGAAGCCGGCACGGCCATAGGACAGCTCGCGCTCCAGGAGGTCGTCGTCCGAGAAGCGGCGCGGGTCCGTAGTGGCCCCAGACAGCCCGGAACCGGCCTCCAGAGCCTTCAAAATGAAAGGCGCGAGTGTTTCCCCATAATTCACCAACTGGTCCTCAGAAGGGAACCTGGCGGGCCAGACGCGGACGCTGTAGCCACGGTCGGGCAGGGAGTTGTAGAGGCTCTGCTCGGTCTGGGGGGTGCCCAGATAGATGATGCGCCCGCCGGGCTTGAGGATGGCGTCGAACTCCTTGACGGCCTCGGAGAGCTTGTCCCGCATCATCTGGGTGTAGGAGTTGTTGGGCACCTCGATGTCGTCGGCGATGATGATGTCGGCGCGGCCCCCGGTTATCTGGCTGAAGATCCCCTTGCTGGTGACGCTGGGGGCCTGGTCGGGCTTGGCCGGGGCCACGTCGAAGGAGAGCTTGGAGCATCGCTGTTCCGTCCTGGGGATGAGGCATTGCAGGGCGGGGATGTCGTTGATGAGCCGCAGGCAGAACGAGGTGAAGTTGTCGGCCCTGTCCTTGGATGCCGACAGCACCATGAACTTGAGCTGGGGGTCCATACGCAGGCTCCAGACCACGAAGGCCGCCGTAATCCAGCTCTTGCCTACACCACGGAAGGCTTCGGTCACGCTGCGGCGCGGGCCGTACTGGAGCCAGCGGGCGATGTCGAGCTGGACCGGGGTGGGGTCGGGCAGGCCGAGGTGACGCCAGACCAGGACGAGGAAGGTGCGGAAGTCCCGGAGTTTGTCCGGCAGGGGAGTGAACTTGGGGGATAGGGGAGTGCTGTTTGCCATGGTTCGTGACCTCAAAAAAAAATCCCCGCAGGTGCCGCAAGGACACCCACGGGGATGGTCGAAGGTTCTGGGGGATGGTCGCTAGTTGAGCAGACCGGTGCTGTCCTGCCCGTCCATGTCGTCATCGAACGAGGGCAGGTTCTTGGTGATGTCGTTGATGACGGGGTTCTCGCTGCCCACGCAGTCGATGCCGTTGTCCTTCAGGAATTGCCTGATGACGTTCAGCTCGCTGGAGGTGAGGGCTTCCCCGGAGTTGAGGCGGGCACTGAAGTATTGGGAGAGCAGGCCGTGGAGGCCCGCCAGCTCGGCTTCGGTGCCGCGTTGGTTGCGTTCGGACATGGTGGTCGTTCCTTGGTGTCGCGTGTTTGTCGTGTGGTCCGGCGGAGGAGGGGACGAAAAAAGCCCCGTCTCCTTCGTTTGCTTGAAAGAGGCGGGGCCTTGCTGTAAAATCGTCGGCGGTATGTCGTTCCCTTGCTGTGTGTCCAAAGGCAGAGAGACACCAACAAGGAGGGATGCCCATGAACCAGGCGTTCATGGATTTTTGCGTCCAGGTCCTTGCAAACCTGTTCGCTGAAGTCCTGAAACGGCTGCTCATGAATGAGTTCTAGCCGTCACACGATGGATATGGAAAGGCCCCTGACGGCGGGCCAACGCTATCAGGGGCTGTCCTCAATAACCGTAACCGGCAAGGGACGGCTCCCGTAGTGGGAGAACACATACCCACAATCTCTGCCGGGGCGGAGGGTGTTAGCAGCACTCTCCGCCTTTTGTGTGTCTGTCAGTAGCAATACCCTATAAATTACCGTATGGCAATATCTACACTTTCAAGGCCAGCGCCACGGCCCCGCCAAGGGCCGCAGAGGTGATGGCCCAGATTATCCTGTCCGTCCACTTGCTGTTTCCCTTGCTCCTGGCCTGCTCCAGCTCCACGCTGCGGAGGCGCTCGTTGATTTCCTTCAGGGAGTTGCGGGTGATGATGGCCTGCTCCTCCAGGGCCGCATTGGAGGCCAGCAGGTCCTTGAGGTCGCGCAGGGTGTCCTTGATTTCCGCCAGAGCGGCGTTGAGGACCGAGATGTCCCCTTCATGCTGGCAGGGGTGGGGCGGGACCATGGGGGCCGGATATTCAGGCCTGGGCATCAGTCCCCTCCTTCCCTGACATCGCAGACACAGCGCAGTTCGGGCGGGAGCTGGCGTCTGCGGCGTTCGCTGTCATAGGCGGAACGGCAGTGGTCCTCGTCCCCGAACAGGGCCGCGAGGGTATCCAGCCAGCGGCAGGGCCAGGAGCGCACGTCATCTTTGTGCCAGCGCCAGCAGCGGGAACTCAGCGTCTCGTCGGGCCAGCCGTCCAGCAGGGCATTGAGGAGCTGGTCGCAGGCCACCAGCAGGCCGTGCAGATAGGCGGGCATCAGATGGCCTCCACGTCTTCTACGGTCTGCGCGGCGGCCACGGCAGCTTTGCGCTGTCCACCTTCGGCCATTTTCGTTGCCTTGTGGTTCAGCGCGGCCGCATAGATGGGCAGGAAGGTCTCGGCGGTCAACTGCAAGATAACCAGGTCGCCTTTGCTGTCCGCCGTGTGGTTACGGTAGGCATTCCAGGGCGTGGTTGTGGGGATACCGCCATCGCTGGCCGTCGCGAGCTGCATGGACACAGCCGCGTCGGCGAAGTTCTGCTGGTCAAAACTGTCGTAGGAGAAGTGCAGCAGCTCCGGCACGCCAGTATCCGGCGGCGTGGCCTCGCACTCGAAACCCGCCAGGATGGCTGCCGAGGTCTCGGCGTCGATGACGGCCAGCTTTCGGGCCTTCACGTTCTCCAGGGAGTTGTAGGCTTCCTCGGCGGCTGCTGCTTCGGCGGTCAGCCGTTCTTTCTCCGTTTCCCACAGGGCCACGAAGGGGGCCACGCGCCCGGCGTAATCATCGGTGGAAAGCTCCTCGTTGGGCAGGCCGTTGCCGGGCTCCACATGGCCCGCGCCATCGTGCCACTGGAGGGCATGGAAGGTCTCGGATTTGATGCCGTCCAGGAACAGCACTTCCCCGTCCACAGAGATGATGCCGTCGGACGGGATGACGGTGACGTGTGTTTTCATGCTAGACCACCTTGATGAAGAAGTTCATGGCGAGATGAGGGTCGGTGTGCGTGCCGGATATCGACCCGGACAGAGGATGCGTGTGGGAGCCGTTGCCGCCCGTTGCGGAAGTTCTGGAACTGCCGCTGTCGTATAGGTTCCCGCTCTCCATATACCGTCCTTTAGTCGATATGACGGCAGAGAACGGGTGCGTGTGGCTGGGCATCTGCGTTGTACTCAGCGTCGTGGCCCCGGTACTGCCGGAAAGTTCCACAGCGACATCTTCGCTGCCGCCTTCCGTGCCTTCGGGCTCGGCTTCGCTGGCACCGCGGACATAGCGGCCCCGCAGGTCAGGCACGGTGCCGTCCTTGCCGTCGCTGCCGCCGTCGCAGAGGATCCATTCTTCGCGTGCCTGCTCTTCTCCGGGCATGACGGCCCGGCGTCCGTCACTGCCGCCCGGCGTCGCGCCCCAGATGGGGACGGGCACGAAGGGCGGGAACATGTCCCAACAGTCAGGTCTGGGCACCCAGCTTGCGTCCAGCGTGCCGTCTTCCCCGGCCTGGGGCACGGTGTTGGCCGCCGCCGTGGTGCTGGCCAGCACACCGCCACGCTGCGTGGTGGTCGCCTTGCGGACACGCAGGCTGCCATCCTCTCCCAGCTCCAGCCCGTCCTCGTCGCCGGTCTGGGGCATGACCTTGCCTGCGATGGAAGGGGTGGCGATGGGGACAGTATCCGAGGCGGCCTTGGCCCACTCTTTGGCGCTCTTGCTTTCGGGGTCGTCAGGGTCGGGCGGGGTAGGGGATTCTGCCCATGCCTTGGCCCGCTCCGTCCAGTCTTCCGCCTGCCGGGCGCTTTCTGCGGCGGCCACTTCGCTGGCTTTGGCATCCGCCTCGCTTCCCTTCGCGGCGGCCTGGCTGGCCGCTGCGGCGTCCCGGCTTTGGGCGGCGGCCACTTCGCTGGCTTTGGCATTGGCCTCGCTTTGGGCCGTTTTCTGCTGGAGGTCCCGGAGGGTGGGCAGCATGTCCGTGGAATACTGCCGGTAGTTGACGGCATCGTCAGGGTCTTCGGCAGGTCCGACGTTCTTGATGGGAAGGCCGCGCATGTCCCATTTGTTGTCGTTGTCGATGGTGGGGGAGCCTTCCAGGGCATCATAGGCTTCCTGGGCGATGAACAGGAGTTGCCGGGTGTTCTGGTCGAGGTCCTCCTCGGAGAGGACAGAGCCGTCATGGAAATCCACCACGGCTTCTTCTTTGTCCGTATCTCTGCGGATGCGGATGATGGCCCCCTGTTCGGGAGGCATATCGAACTTGATGCTGGATTCGGAGAGCCATTCGATACGCTCTGCGGGGACCTCTTCGGCATCGAGGAAGACGTGGATGTCTTCCTGTTTGATGAAGGGGAAGGGGACGGTGTAGATTTGGGTGGAACCGTCCCCCGTGTAGGTCACATACGAGTAGGCCATATGTCGTCCTTTGGGTAAAAGAGAAGGCGGAGGAAGATCGTTCCCCCGCCTGTCGGTCACTGGATGAGTTGTTGCAGGAGGCCCTGCTGGTTGTCCTTCGTCATGGCCCCCCGTCGGGAGAGCTTTTCCGTTGCCTGTTTCCGCCTGACCTGCTCCAGCAGGCCGGGGTCTTCGGCCAGCATCGTCCGCTTGGCCACTTCCCGGTATCTGTCGATGATGCGGTTGAGCAGGACGCTGCGGGGCGATTCTTCCCCCAGCGGGGCATCCCCCTGTACGCGGCGGGCCTGGTCATAACGGGGATGGGCGATGGTCTCGGCAAGCGCGTCATGGAGGGTCTTGCCGGAGATTTTGATGGTGCCGTGGAGCCGGCAGAAGCGGGAGTATTGCTCCGGTGTCAGCGCGACGCCATGAATGGCTTTTTCGGGCTTTCCGAAGACGGCTTCACCAAGGCGCAGCAGTTCTTCAGTGACGGCATCGCCGCCCACCTTGCTGTTGAAGGGCTTGGCGTAGCTCACAGGTTCCCCTGTCAGCCAGTTGTAACGCAGCGGGACCTTGTCAGAGGTGAAGGGCGTGGCGTTCAGGACTTGGGCCGTGAAGCCGTCGGCCTCACGCTGGAAGGTATCCGTGTGATAGTCTTTCATGAAGCGCAGGGAGCCGGAGTAGGGCACGAACGAGGCGGTGGTCCTGCCGAGGTAGTCATCGAGGCCGCGTTCGGGTTCGTTGATGGCGGTCACGGCATCGGCGATGCCCTGGAAGTAGGACTTGTCCTTCAGATGCTCGGTGACGGTCATGAGGCTGGTCATGGCCAGCCGCATCCATACCGGGTCGCTCTGGGGGGTGGAACTACCTTCCTTGATGATTTCCTTGCCATAGACGGCCAGGTCGGCCCCCATGCCCACGAGGAGGCCGAAGGGGTCGAAGCGGCGGTATTCGTACCACTTGTCCCCGATTTTGATGGAGTAGGGCTTGATGTTGTTCTGCTTCCACCATTCCTTCAGCCTGGGGTTCTCAGGCGGTCTGCCCGTGATGGTCCCTTCGAGGGCAGCCGAAGCGGCCCAGCCCATCATCATGCTCCCCACGGCCAGCCTGCCGAGGGCTTCGGCACGGGCTTCCCCGCCGGCGCGTATGGCGGCATGGAAGCGCCGCGTGAGCAGGGAGGCGGGCGTATGCCGGATGGCATCATGGAAGAGGTTCATGGGGGTCCTGATGAAGGGGACGATGAGGCGGACGGAAGGATGGCGCGAGGCGAAGGACTGGATGTCCTTCCCGAAGCTGCCTTTTTCCAGCTCGCTGGTCCAGGTGCTGTCGCGGGAGAAGTCCAGGGCGCGTCTGGCCAGGGTGTTGTCGGCGGGAGTGCCGCGCACCGTGAAGGCATCGTCCATGCGGGCGGCGATGTATTCGTCCACCTGTTTGCCCTTGAGGCCTTTGGTGAGGGCTTCCTCGGCAAGGTCGGCAGTGAGCTGGCCACGGAAGGCCGCCTGCTTGAAGAACTCGTCTTCCGCCAGCAGGAGCCGGGTGGGGATGCGGGTGGCCGTGCCTATCCAGCCGATGGCGCGGGCCATCTGTTCCTGGCGGGGCGTCAGCTCGCCTTCGGGCCTGTCCTTGAGCAGGGAGTTTTTGATACGCTCATAGGTCAGTTGATGGGTGGGGGCATCCAGCCGCGACCTGGAGCTGTCGAGGATATTGTCCCCAAGCCGCCAGGCTTTGGCGGCCATCTTGAAGGCATACATGCTGCTGCCCCACATGCCCTTGGCAAGGTTGATGCCGGAACGTACCTGGGCCATGTCGCCGCTCAGGGCACCACCGACGATGCGCTCGACCGGCTTCATCACCGTCGTGTTGATGCCGGTGCCCACCATGTTCACCAGATGGGTCATGGGGCCGGAGAGCATACCGTTGATGCGAATCTCGTTCACGGCATCGAAGAGGTTCACGCCGGGGCGGAGCTGTTGCAGCATACGGGAGCGGGCGGCCACGGTATCGCTGGCCAGGAGGTCGCGGGCGGCCTGCATGAGCTGCTGGGGCTCGATGCCGGATTCCAGCAGATAGCGGGAGGCATCGTCTTCCGTCATCTTGTCCACGGCCTTCCAGTCCTTGATGATGAGCCCGTCCCCGTCGGGGGCAGGCGCACCGGGCTTTGCGGCGACCGTGCCGACGATGGCGGAGGGCTTGTTCGTCCTGGTGTTGGGCGAGGCCATCTTGTCGAGGAAGGCTTCGTCCGTGGGGCCTTTGCCGAGGATGTTGGCGGATTTCTCCTCGGTCATGAGGATGTTCCGGCTGTTGAGCAGGCGACCGGACACGGTGCGGAGGTCGCCGTTGACGACGATGAACTCCTGGAGGTTGCGGGCCAGCATGTCGAAGCTGGCCTTGTCACGCTCCGAGGCCGTGCCGTTGATGATGCGACGGGCCAGAGGGATGGCCGCATCGGTCATGTTGTGCATGAGGGCGCGGACTTTCAGCACCACGCGCTCCGCTCTCTGGATGTCTTTGACGGCCTGCTTGCCCTGCTGGAAGAACATCTCGCAGGAGAAGCCCATCTTCTCCACATCCTCCCTCGCGCTGGCGATGAGTTCCTTGTGGGCCTGCGGGCCGGCGGCCTTGAGCTGATGGTCCACCTGGGCGTCACTGAGCTTCAGGAGCAAATCGGAGCCGGAGGGCTGCTGGAAAATCTCCGTCTGGAGATTGATGTTGTCCGTGATGGGCCAGAGGGCTCGCCAGTCCGCTTCCATGGCCTGCTTGGCCGTGTTGAGGGCCTGCTGCGAGGAGAGGAGCTTGTCCCCGTCCCTATGGGCGGCGGGAGGACGCTGGCCGGGCTTGAGGATGACCACGGGCATCTTGTCGGCAGGAGCATCGGGAGACTGGGCCGGGACCGCCGCTTCGCCGGTCTGGCTAGGCGCTGCCCCGGTGGGGGCTCCTTCTGCCGGCTGGGCCGGTGCGCCGTCAGCCGCCTGGCGTTCCTGCATCACGCTGTCCAGATGCTCCACGTCCTGCTGATACTGCCGCATGGCCGCCTTGCTCTCTCCGCTGGAGAGGGCCTTGCGTCCGCTGCGGAGGCAGCGCAGCCCGGCGATGAAGGTATCCGTCGCGATGCCGAGACCGGCACCTTCGACGGCCATCTTGAGCATGGCCTCCGGCACGGTGTCGTCCGGCCTGGCTTGCAGGAAGTCGGTGATGGGGCCTTGCAGCTCAGGGAACTGCTCCACGAAGTTGGAGAGCCGTTCCTCCTGGCGGTCGAAGAAGACGGAATCCACCACGGCCCCTTTGCCGAGGCTGGCGAACGCCGTCCGTGCGCCGGAGGCGACGGAGGCCCCTGTGGAGAGAGCCTTTCCGGCAAGGCCGGTCAGAGCGAAGCCGGTGGCCCACTGGGTGAGGCCCTTGCTGACCTCGCCCACGAGGGTCTGGGAATCATATTCCCCGAAGCGCAGCGGGGCCTTGTGCTGGACGAATTTGGCCTTGTCCCAGCCTTCGGTGAGTACCTCGGAGACGAACCTGCCGGTACTGTAGGACAGGTCCAGGACACTGTTCACCGCATCATACGGACCCTGACCTGCGGACATGACCGCATCGCCAAGGTCGAAGACGGGCTTGCCGTCCCCTTCGTCCTCGACGGTCACATCGGCGGTGATGGCCCCGGCATCGTCAGGCTCTTCCATAGCCGCGAGGGCTTCGGGAGAGACCGTGGCGGTGGGGGAGTCCTCGGTCATGGCAGCGATGGCTTCGGGGGAGACCGTGGCAGGGGCCTCTTCGGACATGGCCGCGATGGCCTCCGGGGAGACGACAGGGGGCTCGGCGGGGGACTGGGGCTCCCCATCCAGTTCGGAGAGCGTTTCGGGCGAGGCCCCGGCTCCGGGCACGGGGCTTTCAGCCGCGGGGGCCTGCATCTGGTCGGCAGGCTCTTCCGGCAGCGGCGCGGGGGCAGGGGACTGCGGGGTGCCTTCGACCCCTTCGACCCCCTCGTTCATGACAGGGATTTCAGGCATGGGTGCCTCCTGTTAGCGGTTGGATGTGCAGAAGGCGTTGTAGGCCTGTACCTGCTCAGGGTGGTTCTTCTGCATCCACCCGGCCACTTCCGCAGGGGAAGAGGTGGGCGGCGGCAGGGTAGCGGTGTTGATGCCGTTGTTGGAAGCGAACTGGCGCAGCATGGTGTAGGCTTTCGTAGGCTTGGGCGCTGCGGTGTTGGGCTGGGGGGCCGTGGGGGCGGGGGAGCCGGCCTTCTTGTCAGCGCCGGGCACGGTGATACCGGCCTGTTTGTTGCTCTGTTCCTTGGCCACGGCATCGCTGACTTCGGAGAGAATCTTGGGGCGCTGCGTCGTGTACCATGTTTTGTCAGGCATGGCCCCTTTGTGGGCGGCCTTGTATTCCTCGACCTTCTGGGCCGCGATGGCGATGGCCAGCTCTGTGGCCTGGAGACCTATCTTCTGTTCCTCGGTCAGTTCGGGGTCATAGCCGAACGAGACGCCCTTGAAGCCCAGCCCGTCGTCCTTCGTTCTGGAGAACATGCTGAAGGAGGCGGAGCTGAGTTCCTTGAGGAAGCCGGTGTAGTCCTTGTTGGTCTCGTCCTGCGCCGCCTTGTTGGTGTCGTACCACTCTTTGGTCTTGTCAGCGCCGTAGATGGTACTCAGGGCGAGGACTTCATCCTGGGTGAGCTGGCCAGTGCTGGAGAGGATATGCACGGCGGTGAGCCCGGCCTGGCTCGCGGGAGCGAGACGCTGGCCTTCCTGCATGGCTTTGTTGAAGCTGTTGACGGACTGGGCAAAGGCGGGCTGGAGCCAGACAGGGACACCGGCGGCATCCATGTTGTCCTTGGTGGGGGGCTTGTCGCCCCAGACCATGACCCCCTGTCCCATCCACTGTTCCGTGGTCAGCTTCTTCTGCCGTTCTTCCATGGCCCAGTAGTGGCGCTGGTCGGCGCGGGCCTGCTCGATGCGCTGGCGCTGGAGGGCGTTCACCTTCTCGGCCACGCCGGGCAGGGAGGAGAGGGCCACGCCGCCGGGCGTCTTCACCAGGTCCAGGGCCTTGAGGGCCACGGGGTTCTTGTCCAGACGCTCGTAAGCATCGAAGACCATCTTGGTGTACATCTCGGCGGCATTGGCATCGAGGACACCGTTGGCAAGGGCCGTCTGGCCATTGGCCATGATGATGTCGGCGATGCGCTGGGCATCTGCCTCCCCGGCGCCGAACACGCTCCCGCCAAGACTGGGGTCGAACATCGCCTCTATCTGTTCGGCGGTCAGCTCGGAGAACTGCTGCATGGTGCGGCTCTCGTTCTGCCGGGCCACATACTGACTGTGTTTGGCCATCATACCGGCCTTGGTCTTGAACTCGTTGGCGCTGAAGTTCTCGGCCAGGGTCAGCTTGTCCTCGTAGGTGTCGAGGTGGTTGTCCTTGCGGAACTGGATGGTGAAGTCGTCCATCCATGCCTTGACCTTCTTCTGGTCGGTCTCGTTGACCATGCCGCTTTGAATGAAGGCGTCTTCCATGGCCTTGGCCTGGTCCACGGCCAGCGCCTTCAGGCGGGCCTGTTCGTAGCCGATTTGCAGGTAGGGGTTGTAGGGGCTGTCCTGGGGGTTCTCCTCCACGAAGTCCTTCCAGTTCTTCCTGTTCTTGTCGAGGTCGGTGTTCTGGGCATACAGCTCCGCGCCCTGCGTGACGGCACGTTCGATGTTGCGGTCATTGATGCGTTCCAGCGCCGGGACCAGGGAGCTGTCCAGGCGGGACAGGGAGCGGGCCAGAATCTCCATACCGGCCCCCACGGTCCTGTCCCGGTCGATGTAGGAAGGGCGGGCCTCGGTATAACTGTAGAGGCCGGAGGCCCTGATGCCGGGATTGAGGGCCGGGGACCTTTGGAGGTCCTGCCGGATGGTGGGCTGAGAGGACCTGCTTTGCTGTGCCATGGCTTATCCTCTCTTCTTGCTGGCGGTAGAGGTGATGTCGGTATGCCTGTTGTATTTGTCATACTTGTCATAGGCCCCGACGGCAGCGCCACCGATGCCGAGGATGGTGCCCAGGGTGTTCATGCCGCTGTTGAAGGACGTTCCCTGGGTGATGTAGTTCTGCTGGGAGTTGATGCGGTTCTGGGCCTTGTCCTTGAAGGAGGACAGGTTCAGCTCATGCCCCACGGAGTTCATCTCGTACTGGTGGCGGATGCTGTCCTTCCTGTTGGCCTGCTCGCGTTCATAGTCGGCCATGAGGTAGTCCAGGGCCATGCCTGCGGCGTTGGTGGAAGCCAGCATGGTGCCTTTCTTTTGCAGCATCTCCTTTTGGACATCCTGGGCCTGCTGGCCGGCCGCTGCCTGTTCCTGCATCTGGCTGATGCGTTCGGCGGCGGATTGTTCGGTGTATTCCCGGATGGCGGCCTGATTGTTCAGCTCCGCCGTGCGGGCGTATTCCGCTGCCTGGGCCTCCTGATAGGCGGCCTGTGCCTGTGCCTGCTGGGCTTGTGCCTGTCCGTTGGCCACGGCGGAGGCTGTGCCGATGAGCAGGGAGGCAATGGGGATGGAAAACGCGCCTCCATCGCACATGGCGATTACCTCCTTTGGAAGTAGAAGTTGATGATGTCGCTCCCTTCTGCGGAAGGGAGTTCCTCGGCTCCGAGCCAGCGGAGCCAGTGTCGCAGCCTGCGGTTGCGCTTGAGGGTCATGTTGTGCATGAAGCCCCCGGAAGACTGGTCGAGGAGCCAGTCCCGGACCAGGGGACACATCTCAAGGAACAAGGCCCTGTCGCTCTGACGGGCGAAGAAGTCCTTGTTGAAGAGCAGCCAGACCACGGCAGGCGGGACGAGCCCGCCCATGCCGATGACATCCAGCGGGTCTCCGGGGCGGAAGAAGGTCACGCAGAGCAGGGAATGCTCGAAGCCGAAGCGCAGGGCCTCTTCCGGCGTATGGCCGGATATATGCTCAAGGTCCCGCAGGTCTTCCTCCCGCAGGGTGTCCTTGAGCAGGTGGATGTCGTAGGGGCAGGAGACCCTGGCGAAGTGCCGCATCTGTAGAGGGATGGTGGGGAGCATCTATACCTGCCTGTGCCTGGTGTTGTAGAAGCCCTCCCAGCTCGCATTGACGAGGGCGAAGGGCAGGAAGGAAGCCGAGGTGGCGGCGATGGAGACCTGTGTGTTCAGGGACAGCACAGGGACCTTTATCTTGCCGGTATAGAGGGGGATGTCCCCGATGACGTTGGCGCCGTGGCCCAGCTCGCGCCCTGTGAAGATGTAGCGGCTGGTCTGGCGGAACGAGGGGGTGACTTCCATCTCAAGGTAGCCGGTGTCGTCGCAGTTGAGGGTCATGCTGCGGAGCTGGAGGCGGCCCGTGGTGATGGCATTGCCCTTGCTCTCTTCCCTGATGGCCTGTTGCGAGAAGGTGTAGGTGCTGCGGTAGGGGATGCCGGCGAAGAACTTTTTGCCGGACGCATCTCCCCTGACCGTCACCGTGTCCCCGCCATGGCTCACGATGTCCAGCAGGACACCGGCCTTCTGGCCCTGGGCCGTCCTGGTCACGAGCAGGGGGGAGAGACCTTCCCTGACCGGCCAGGGCAGGGTGATGGTCGTGGTCTTGGTGGCCTGGTCATACGGGCCGACGATGCACCGCTCTTCCGTGACCTTGCGGTCCAGGCAGTATTCGATGGGCTCGCCGGGGTCCTTGAAGGCCGGGGCGAAGTCGCAGACTTCCAGCCATACGCCGTCGTCATATTCCATGACGCAGTAGAACTTGCTGGTGAACATGGCCCCGGAAAGCACCGTGCCCGCCATGTCCCAGCGGCTCCAGGCGGACTGAATCTTTTCGGAGCCGTTCCAGTAGTATTTGTAGAGCCAGATGGAATCCCGCTTGTTCCGCGACAGGACCAGCAGGAGGTCCTCGTTGGTGGAGCAGATGAGCTTGAAGATGCCCCCTGTGATGTAGCGGGGAACATGGGCCGTCACGTCGGCGGCATCGTTCTGGTCGCTGTTGTCGGGCAGGGTGAGGTACTCGCGCACGCCGCCCCACTCGCCACGGCGGGTGGCGAAGAAGACCGTCTTCCCGGCGGAGACCGGAGCGGCGGACATGTCGGCCTCGAACTCCGTCACCGGCTTGATGCTGACGGTGGCGTTGGCGAGGACCGTATCATGCTCCATGGTGAACTGGGTCTGGTCGCTGAACAGGATGATGCCCCCGGAGAAGACGGCGGCGTGCTGGAGCAGCGAGGATTTGACGTTGGACGCGGCCACGTCGATGACATCGGAATCCACCATGGTGGTCACGGTGGTGACGAAGAAGTTGAAGAACTCGCCCGTCTCGGACATGACCACGTTGTCCTCGGAGAGGAAGGCCAGCCGGTTGCGATAGAAGAACAGGCCGTTGATGGTCCTGTCCACGAAGGAGGGCAGGGGGGCGGAATCCTCGTCACCGCAGGCCCGTTCGGCCCAGTCCAGCTTGCCGAAGGTGAAGGTGCCGTCGGCCTGGCGGATGAGGCCGTGGGGCATGGTGCCGGCGTCCAGCTTGCTGGGGATGCCAGGCTTGACCGTCTCTTTCCAGAGGCCGGTGCCGAAGTCCGAGTTCCCGTCCATGAGCTCGAAGCGGACATAGTAGTTGTCGAAGCTGGAGCTGGCGTCCCCGATGACCTCGGTCACGAAGTCGCGGGGGGCGGCGGTGAGCAGGTCGCTGAACCGCTGGGTGGTGCCCTTGCACAGGGACGTGTGGGTGTTGGAGCGGGTGTCGGCAACGGCTATCTTGAAATCGCTGCCGTCCTTGGTCCGAATCCAGATGGTGGAGTTCACGGCCTGGGCGGTATACGCGCCGTTCTTGTTGATGGCTTCCGTGAGCTTGTCGGCTATCTCCTTGGAGCTGAGGCTGTCGGCAGGCTCGTCGGCGGGGGCCACGCCGTCCAGCGTGGTGAAGGAAGCGGAGACGGCCCCTTCGCCTTCGCCCAGGGTCACGGTGTAGGTGGTGTTGTAGCTGGCCTGCTTGATGAAGACCAGGGCCTCCGGGGGACGTTTGGGCGTCAGGCTCTCCGCATCTGCCTTGACCGTCACACGGCGGTTGACGATGAAGGTGTAGTCATTGATGGTCTGGGCGCGGAAGTCGGCCATGGGGTCCTGGGCCTGGGCCAGATAGGCTTTGGCCGATTCATCGACCGTCACGGTCTTTTCGGTGCCGTCGAGGTCGAAGACCTTGATGCCGTCCTTGTAGATGAGGACGAGGTATTTTTCCCGCTCGTCCCGGTTGATGGGATGCATGAACACGGACGACCCCAGGCCCCTGGCCGTTGCGGCGTCCATGAGCCGGGCCACGCTGTTCATGGCCGGGCGGCGTTTGAGGAAGTCCGTCACCGAGGAGAAGCAGTTGACCTGTTCTTCGCCCTGGGTGGGCAGGCGGACGTTCTGGGGCTGCTGGCTGACGCCGGAGATGAGGTTGGGGATGGAAGAGGAAACGAGCTGGCCCATGCTTACCGCAGCCTCCCTATGCCCCTGTTGTACAGGGCTGTCACAGGCCGCCATGTCCCGGTGGGGGGCAGGGTGCCCTTGATGATGTTGGGCCTGTCGGCCTTGCGTTCCTCGGCCTGCATCTGGGCGCGGGCGCGGGCCTCGTCCTGCTGGTGGAAGGCGGAGAGGGTGTTGGAGCCCACCACACGTTCCTGGAAGACACGCAGGGACTTGAGGGTGATGTAGCGGCGGCAGGCTTCGGGGAGCTGCTCGAAGCCGAGGAGCAGCGTCACCGTCACCTTGATGGCCGTTTCCCTGGGGAAGATGTAGGTATGACGGATGCGGTCGTAGACGTACTGGCCACGGATGACCAGTTCCCTGTCATCGGGGTCCCGGAAGTGGACCCGGACGATACTGGGGTGGAGCTTGATGCGCCCGTCATCGCCGGGGGTGAGGGGGTAGTCGTCCTCGGTGTTCCATTGCCAGCCTTCGGTCTGCACTTCCTTGGAGACCTCGGCAAGGATGTTGAGGGCGACGGCCACGTCCGAAGTGGTATCGGACAGGGAGTTCACAGGCGCTTCCCCGATACCGGAAAGGATGATGTTGACGGCGGACAGTTCGGATGTGGGCGTGGTGAAGATGGCCGTAGTGGTGTTGGTAGGCATCCTGTGGCCCTCCTTGGCCGTAAAAACCCCGCAGGGTCCGTGATGGACGGCCTGCGGGGGGATGGATGGTTCTTGGTCAGGGACTAGGCGGCTTCCTTGGAGATTTCGATGGCGCAGCCGGGGCGCAGGATGCCGTGCCCCATGGCGTATTTGCCCACCATCATGGTGGACTGGTACATGATATGGAAGTCGGAACCGGACTTCTCCACGGTCAGGTCCTTCAGCTTCACGGTGCCGATGGCTTCCTTCTGGAGACAGAGGGCCACGGTGTTGGTGAAGTCGCCGCTGTAGTCGTTCTTTTCGCCGGTGACCTTCGTGACGTTGGTGTTGGGCAGGTTGTTGGACTTGATAATCTGGATACCGGCCACCTTGAGGACGGAACCATCGGCGTAAACACCGGCACCGCCCCAGTCGCGATTCAGCACCTTGGTGGTCTGGGCCAGCAGGTAGTACTGCGCAGGTTTAACGATAAGAGTACGTTCCCATTCGGTGATGTCCTTTTCATCGAAAATCTGGGCGCAGGAGAACATGGCCTCGGCCAGCACCTCGCCGTTGGTCTCCACGGTGGGGCCGCCCTTGATGACGGAGCCACCGGGTTCGCCGTCGATGAGGCCCTTGGCACGGGCGGCCAGGACGCCCACACGCATGGTCTTCTTGTCGAACTCGCGGGCCAGAGCCCAGCCGAGCTGCTTGGAGTATTCCTGACGCACGTCGTAGTGGTTCTTGGCGTCATCCAGGTCGTAGATGGCCACGTCGGCGATGAGCAGGTCGTCGATGTTGATGACACGCTCTTCGGTGGCAATCTTGTTGCTGCCGAGGATGGCGGTGCCGGGGGTGTGGTAGCGGGCAGCCGCCTTGCCCAGCAGGGCGAAGCTGGCGGACTTGCCGTGGTCGATGGTGCGGACGCGATGCAGGTCCTTCATGACGTTGCGCTCTTCAAAGGCGGTCATCACTTCGCCGGTGAAGGTCTTCATGAAGAGGGCATCGCTTTCACCGGCAAGGTTCTTTTGACCGGGGAGGGAAAGGGTCAGGTTTTCAGCCATAAACTGGTTGGCTCCTTTGGAGTTGAGGTTGCGGGGTCAGAAACCCACACCGAGCATGGCGGCCAGCAGGGTGGTCACATGGTCGATGCAGGAGGGGGGCAGGGTCTTACCCCATTCCGGGAAGAGGATGGGGATGATGATGAGACGCCCGGCGACTTCCCAGGCGAACAGGATGGCGCAGACCCAGCCCAGGAAACCGCGCCAGAGCCGGAGGATGGATGCGGGTGCCCCGGCCACCTCAGCCTCGTTGATGCGGGCCTGGGCCGCGTTGATGCCGGACCTGTCGGGCAGAATCTTGTTCAGCAGGGAAGCGCCGATACGGGCAAGGGATGTCCACATAGGCACCTCAGAAATCGAAGCGGAGTTCGCCTGTTTTGAAGTAGTGGGATTCGGTCTTGCGGCGTTTGGTGAGACCGGCCAGAGAAACCTTTTTGCCGTTGACGGTGGCCTTGTCCCAACGCAGCATCTCGCGGGCCGCCCCTTCCCAGTCCAGCGCCTTGATGCGCTTGAGCATGGTGGAGGACAGCAGGTTGCCTTCGCCAAGATTGAAGGTCCAGGAGGTGAGGGCCACCAGACGGCGGGCCGCTTCCTCCGGGGTGTCGCTTTGGGAGAGGTACCCGCCCGCGTGCCGGATGACGGCCAGGGCGGCGGTGGTCAGGTCCACGATGAGCAGGGCCTCGGCCTCGGCTTCATTGACGGGAGGGGTGGAGAGGGTCACGTCGCCCCCGGTATGCCCGTAGCCGATGGTGGTGACCCCGGCAGGGCAGAGGTAGGGTTTGGAGCGGAAGCCCTCGTAGTGTTTGGTGATGGTCAGGATGTCGGGGTTCTGGAAGGCCAGCGCGGTGGAAATGAGGATACTTATGAGGAACACCTCCTAGTAACCGAAGAAGGTGGAAGCGCCGGTCTTGCGTTCCACCTCGCGGGTGTAGGCGCTGTCCTTGCCGTAGCGGGGGTCCCGCATGGCGGCCACCATCTCTTCCTTGGAGGCATACCCGGCCACACCGCCGGAGCGGGCCGCCGGGGCACGACCGCCCAGCAGGACGGGTTCCGCGCCTTCCGAGGCCTGGTAGCGGGCCACGAGGCCGGACACGGCCATCTTGATGAGCGGGATGTTGCCGGAGTTCATGGCCTCGTTATAGGCATCGACATCTTCCTTCGGCATGTTCCTGGCCGCCCACGCGGTCATGGCCTGATAGCTCTCCATGCCCCCGGCCATGCTGGTGATGTCCGTAACGGTCTGGTTCATCAGGGCTTCATTGCCGCGCAGGTAGGCCTCGACGTGCTTCTTGGTGATGCCCGCCTTTTCCAGCTCCTTGTAGGATTCCTCGCTCAAGTCACCGGAAGCCATGTATTCCCGCTCGAACTTGGTGAAGTCGAGGCCGTTCTCTTTCAGGGCCTCGGCGGCTTCTTCTTTGGTCGCCTTGGAAATGCGCTCCAGGACTTCGGGGGATTCGTTGTCCCCCTCCTTTACCTGCTGCTCTTCCCCTTCCTTCCCGTCGTTTTCCTGTGCCTCCACGCCTCCCTCAGCGGGAGCGTCAGCAGCCACAGAAGCATCAGCATGTTCCTTGCCGCCTCCCTCACCGGCTTTGGGGTCTTCAGGACCGGCGACTTCATAGGGGGCATCGATGCTGGACACGTTGTTTTCACTCATGTTTCCCTCGCGGATGGTATGGGTGGGCTAGTTGTGGATGACGCGGAGCTTGCCGGACGTGCCGATGGGCAGGGCGGTCGAAGGTTTCCGGGTCTCGGCTTTGGCACCCTGTTTGGTGCCGGGATTGCTCAGGGTCAGACCGCCGGGAGAAGCCGGGGCCTTGGTTTCGGTGGCCGGGGTATTAGCCATTGTTTCCTCCGTTGCTGTTTTGCTGGCTGGCGGCGAATGCCTGGTTCAGCATCCCGCCGCCCTGTCTGACGGCTTCCGGTCCCAGGTTCTCCAGCATGGACTGCTGCTGGGCCATCTGCTGCGCCTGCTCCTGTTCCGCCTGAAGTTCCTCAGGGGTCTTGACCAGGCCCTCGGTGGTGATGCCCATAGCCGAGGCCAGCCGTTCGACGGCGTTGTGGGGATTGAGCAGTCCGAGGAAGGAATCCCCGAAAGTCGTCGCTCCGGCTTGCAGGAACTCCATGAGCTTGTTCTTGTCCGTGCCGCGCCCGATGGCCTCGAAGCCGGTGACGATGGCGGGGGTGACAAGCTCCTTGGGGAGTTTGGGGAGCCGTTTCTGTTTGGTCATGGCGGCCATGCGGCTGCGGATGTAGGGGAGCTGGAACTCCTGGGCCACGGTGGTGTAGACACCCCCAAGCCCCGCTTCCAGCTCCTGGGCAATCATGCGAATCTCTTCCGCCGTGACGCGCTCCTTGTCCCGGCGCATACCGTCCACCATGAGGAAGGCGGTCTTGAGGGACTGCTCGATGGCCTGAATCTTGGCGGCCACCACCTGGAAGTCGGCCCCTTTCTGGACCTGGAGACAGGACACGTCATCGCCCCGTCCTTCCAGCACGTCGCCGTTGGACGCTTCGGCCACGGCACGGGCGCTGGTGACGGAGTTGGGTTCCACGAAGAAGAGCATCTTGGAAGAGACGATGGCACCTTCGACCATCGCCTGGTTCAGAGATTCGAGGCTGGTCAGGTCGCCGAGCTGCTGTTCCACGAAGCCCCGCCCGTAGTTCTCACCCGCGATGCTGTACATGCGGACGGGGAACCAAGGGCACACCTCCGGCTTGTAGCTGCCGGTGGAACCGGGAACCTCGTGGCCAAAGACCTCCTGCCTGACTTTCCACAGACCGGCCTCACGGCGGAGGTGGGTGTAGATGTCCACTTCGTCCTTGCCGTCACCGGGGCGTGCTTCCAGCAGTTTGGACACCTGCGCCCCGGTATCGCCTTCCAGTTCCTTGAGGGAGGCCAGGAAGTCTTCCGGCAGGGCGTGGATGCTGACGGTCTCCCTGACGATGATTTCGACGGGCGTCCCGGCGCTGTCCCTGTCCACCACATAGCGGGACAGGGGGAACATGCGCAGGCCACTTTTGCCGTCGTTGTGGAACAGGACATTGCCCCCGACGATGAGGTGCATGTTGGCCTCATGGACCACGGGGCGGTCCGCCGTGGATTCAATGTCCGCGAGGACGGCCTGCTCCACACGGGACAGGGCCTTGTTGATTTTGGTCTGGAACTCCCTGTCCCCTTCATCCTCCACCTCCTGCTCCATGACCATGTTGTTGACCCGCAGCCGGAAGCAGGGCTCGTTGGGCGGGAGCATGGTCATCAGGAGCTTGGAAGCGAGGTTCGTCACCCCGTTGGCCCCCACGCTCTGGTAGAGCGAGGGGAGCTTTTTGCCGTTGGGGTCGTCGTCGCGGGGGATGAGGTAGGGAAGGGTGAGGGCGGAACAGTCGCGAGCCCGGTCAAGGTAGGGCTGGCGGTCAACGGCCAGGGCCTCGTAGCGGGAGCTGGAGGTCTGGCCGCCGGTATCGTTAGCGGGGGATGGAGAGGCCACTGGTGCCGCCTCCCGCGCCGCCGACGCCGCCCATGTTGAGGTTGATGCGCAGGGCGGCGGTGCCCTTGCGTTTGGCCTCGTTGGCGTTCTGGCGTTTAGCGCCTTCGTTGATGATGGGGGCCTCTGCCACTTCTTCCGCCGGGGGCGGGGTGGCGGCCACCTGGGGCTGCGGGGCCTCCACCACCTTGGGCTTGCTGGGGGCACCACCGAAAATGCTGCCACTGCACATAAAGCTTTTCCTTATGGGGTTGAGGGTTGAAAGACTACACGACGCGGCCTTCCCGGATGCGGCGGACCATAGCCGTCTTGAGGGCATCCACCAGTTGCCGCTTCCCGGCATACATCCAGATTTCCCTCTCGCTCTGGTCGGGCAGGGGACAGCGATGGGGGACCAGCTTGTCGAGACCCTCCACGAGGTCAGGCGTCAGGGGCAGGTCATCAAGGGAGCGTATGAGAGGTTTGTCAGAGGGAACGAGGGGAGGATACACGGGACAACTCCTGGTTTTCAGAGGCAAGGAGAAGGGCGGAGCCGTCAGGTAACGCCACGGTCTTTTCCGGCAGCTCACGCATGTAGGGACCGGTTTTGAGCCAGTCGATATGCCGCAGCACATAGCCCGGTACATCTTTCCTGTCCGCGCCAGTCCACAGCCACAGGTCCATGCTTTCGGGCATGAGGCGGCGCAGGGAGCGCAGGAACTCTTCGACTTCCGCAGGCTCCGTCTGGCACAGGAGGTCGCCCCCAAGAATCCAGACGTTGCGGAAGGTGCCCGTGCCCAGCTTGTAGCGGTGGGCCGCAAGCCATTTGTCCCAGCGCGCCCCGTGGCCGAAGGCCTGGGCCTCCGGGTTGTGGCAACCGGGACAATCACGGGTGCAGCCGGAGACGTATACTTCCAGCGCACTGTGGCGCAGGTTTATCTCGGAGCCGATGATGCGAAACATGGCCGGGCACGCTACTTCATTTTGCGGGGGCGGCTGTCCCACCAGCGAAGGAAGAACTCGGCGGCACAGAAGCCGCCAAAGGCACCGACAAAGGTAATGAGGAATGTGAGCATGTTGTCTACCCCTTTGCTTTGAGGAACGCCCTGTGCGGCCAATCATGTTCGCGGCGAGTGACGTTCCAATGTTTGGTGTTGGTGAGGAATCCCACGACACGGGTGAAGGTGTCGGCGATGGGTTTGCCGCAGACGGGGCAGGTGTCATCGCCGTGGCCCACGGTCATGTGGCCCGCCTCGCAGCGGTTGATGGCGTAGTTGATGGCGAAGTACACCACGCCGGAGGCGGCTGCATGATGGATAAGGGCTTCCATGACTTCCGGCTTCTCGATGCGGTCGGCCACGTTGAGGTGGCAGATGGCGCCGCCGGTGCAGTAGCCGTCCAGTTCACCCTGGATGCGGATGCGGTCCAGCATATCGACGCCCTCTTCCCAGAGGGGGATGAACTGGTTGGAGTACAGCGCCCAGCCTTCGGGATTCTTGCCCAGGATGGTGTCTTTGCGGGCCAGCTTGACGGCGCTGGATTCGCCGGGGACCTGCTCCATGTTGTGGGGGGTGCCAAGCTGTTCCGTCATGCACTCATTGGTCGCATTGATGGTTTCAAGGATGCGCTTGGCGACCTTCAGGCCTTCCGGCTCGCGCAGGTCATAGCCTAAGATGTGGAGGGCCTCGTACAGACCGGTGAAGCCGCAGGTGGAGAACTGGCGCTTCAGGTCCATGTAGCCGAGCTTGTACAGCGGCAGGCTGCCGCGTTCGATACGGTCGGCGATGAAGCGGCGTTTGGCGTGGTTGATGAAGGCCGCCATCATGGCCACCGCCTCAACAGCATCCAGCATCTCCGTGACAGCGGACTCATTGTCTTTGCCGGCGGTCTCTGCGGAAGCCGCCCGCGCAAGGGTGGGCAGGTTGAGCGTGGCCACACCGAGACTGCCAATCTTGGTGCTGCCAGCCCCAAACGAATTGGCATAGCCGAGGTCGTTGATGTTCGACCGCAGACGGCAGCAAGACGAAAGGGTGCTGGTCTCGCCAACGTAGATGTTGATGAAACCGAATTTCAGGTTGTGGTTGGCGATGTGTTTGACGAAGGCCGGGTCGGCCAGTTCCTTGCCGTCTTCAGCCAGGGAGAAGCAGGCCGTCACCACAGGGAAGGTGGCGGGGTCCCGTTCGAGAACCTGATTGAAGCAGGAGAGGAAAACGTCCTGCACCTTCTTCACGGTCTCGATACGGGGGGCCTTGTCGTTGATGACGTAGGCGGGCGCGAGCTGGGCAAGGAAGTTGTCGTCATAGACGCTCACGTTGGTGAACGGGCTCTGGTTGCCCCGGAACTCCCAGTTGAGCGTGTAGATGAGCGAGGTGAGCTGTTCGGCCACATAGGTCCAGACGCGCTCTTCCTTGCCGATTTTGACGTGATTGTCGTAGCCGGTGGTCAGGATGTCGTCGATGTACCGGGACGCAACGATGAGCAGGTCGGCAAGGCCGGTGGCCCCCAGGGTGCTGTTGGCGGCGTAGACCGTGAATTGCTCCACCTGCCGCAAGAAGGTGGCAAGGCTCTTGGCCGGGACGATGTTGAGACGCCCCCCCATCTTCAGGCCCTCCAGGGCGATGTCGTACATGGAGTAATTGAAGCAGTAGGGACGCCCGATGTCCCAACTGTCATTGATGTAGAGCAGGCCGTCCACCTCACTCTTGATGGCGAGGTCGGCGGTCTCCTCGTCGAACCCATCACGCAGGGAGAGCCACAGGTTGTACAGGGAGTTCAGCTTCATGTACGCCTTGGGCACTTCATAATTGAAGGTGATGACATCCCTGCCGCTGACGTTGGCGTTGGGGTCGATGCTGTGGTCAGCCGTGGCCGCGCCCTTGCGGTTGGAAGAGCGGAAGAAATCCCGCGCCATGTGATTGATGTCGAGCTGCTCAGGGGAGATGCCCGACAAAGCAAAAAGCTCCGCAGGGGATTGTTTGCGGAGCTTTTCAATCAGGGCCGTGAAAGCCGGGTCGAAAGACTGGTGAAGTTCCATCACTCGCTTACTTCCATGTATTCATAAGGTTTCAGAGCTTCCTTGATGAGCGGGAGCTGGAAGTCGAGGTTGCTCTTTTTCATGCCGATGACCTCCAGAGGAAAGTCGGGGGTGTTGGTGCGACGCCGTTCCACGCAGACATCCTTGGGAGTGGTCAGGTGGATGACCTTCACCTGATAGCGCATGTCCTCGGCGAGCTGCTTCCAGCGTTTCACATAGGAAGCGCGGACGGTGCATTCATCCACCACCACGTCCAGACCGCGCAGCATATGGGCACGGGCGAAGGTGTAGGCCATACCGTGAATCTGCTGCTCCAGGGGGCCGTAGTAGCGGTGGCCGTGGGCGGCACGGAGGTCGTCGGCACAGATGACCTGGACGCCCTCAGGCACCAGCTTGGTGTTCACATAGGTGCTTTTGCCCGCGCCAGGCAGGCCCAGCATGATGTAGAGGGTGGGCTGTTTCACATTCAGAGATTCCATGTCACTTTCCTGTTTCTAGTTGAGGGTAACGGGGACGGACCTGACCACATGGCCGAGGTCCGGGGCATGGTAGGCCGGGCCTTTCAGGACCTTGCCGTCGGCCCGCTTGAGGGCCTTGCCCGTTTCCGGGTCCAGCTTGGACATGTTGGATTCATGCACGAGGCGCAGGGCCTCGTTGATGTCGATGCCCAGGCGGGCGGCCAGCCAGTAGCAAACGTAGATGAGGTCGGCCAGCTCCTTCACGAAGTTGGCCCGGCCTTCGGCGGCGGGCAGGGGAGCGACCCCCCAAAGCCCCCGGAAGGCCTGTTCCAGTTCGCAGGCTTCCTCGGCGATGAGCTTCATGCCCAGTTCCGCACCGCTCCTGTCATCCCAGCCCTGGGAGACGGGCTGGCCCATAGCCGTCATGAATTGGGCCAGCATGGCGAGGCCGTCGTTGTGCTTAGGCATGGATGGCTCCTTCGCTTTTCTCGTGAGCGATGAGGCGGTCGAGGTAGTCGCGGGCCTTCTCAAGGTCGGCGATGCCGCCCTTCTTGCGCCAGCGGCAAACATACTTGATGATGTTGCCTTCGGGATAGGGGATGCCGTTGCGCAGGCAGAAGTCGATGACATCCACGGCCATGCCACTGTAGTGGGCGGGCTTGGCCACCGGAGCGGAGGCAGGCGTGGCCTTGGTTTCCGCCAGAGCGGCGTTGAGGACCGAGATGTCGAGGACGAAAGCGGAATGTCCACTGCATTGTTTGCAGGGCTCTTCGTTACCCCGGCGTCCGGCATAGGCGCAGTGTTCACAGCAAATCAGCGCATTGCAGGAGGTTCCCATAGGTTCACCTTTTTCGTGTTGAAGTCGTATTCCCCGTCCCGCAGGATGCGGGCCAGGCGGGCCATGGTCAGGGCGTAATCTTCACCGAACCCGGCCTTGGCATAGGCGGCCGCCACCACGGACCACATGGCTCCGGGGGTGGGCTCCACAGCATCCAAGGCCTTGGCGGCGGTGGCCGGGCCGAACTTGGGACAGCCGGGATAATTGTCGGTCATGTCGCCCATGAGGGCCTGCATCATGAACCAGCGGTCGGCCTCTTCCTGCGTGATTTCCTGGATGCCGTCGTCCGGCCTGCCGATGTTGAAGAACAGGCCGGGGATGGAGCGGAGGTCCTTGTCGATGGAGACCACCACGGTCTCCGTTTCGTCGGTACGCAGACGGGAGGAGAGGATGCCCAGGAGGTCGTCCGCTTCCAGCGTCGGCTCGCGCATGACCGTCTCGCCACTGCCGTTGATGATGCTGTCGCGCAGGGCGGAGAGGGCCACAGGCTTGGGCTTGCCCACACGGTTGGTCTTGTAGGGAGGATAGAGCCCCCTGCGGAAGTTCTCCCCGGTATCCCCGGAGAAGCAGAGGATGGCATCCTTCGTACCCAGGGTGTCCTTGATGAACTCCATACGGTAGGAAAAGGACCACATGGCCTCGGTAAGGCTGCCGATGGGGAAGCAATTGTCCCCGTCGAAGCAGATGACTTTCTCTGTTCCTGCACATGCCTGATAGGCAAGGACATCTGCGTCGATGAGCAGGACACGTTTTTTCTTCTTTTCCACTTAGTGCAACCAAACCTTTTTGCTAGGATTTATGGAGATGGTCGGGCATGGTGTCGCCTTTGCCTTCATCTTCCGTCCCGTCCGGGTCTTCCGCATCAGCCAGACGGTCGGGCCAGAGAAGGTCCGGGTGATTGCACTGGCCGAGGATGGTGGAGATGAACTCGCGCCACTCCCGCAGCTTGTGCCCACGCCGTTGGCGGATGATGTTTTGCAGGACAGCGTAGTTGGTGGAGACCATGCGGGTCTGGAGGAAGGAATGGGGCAGGAGGTTGTTGAGCCCGTCGAAGTTCCCGGCCAGACGCATGTTCTCAAGGATATTCAGGATGTCGGGATGCAACCCGCTCTCGAACATGTTCTGTGTGATGGGGGACTTCATGAGGGTGTGCATGGTGGATTCAGACTGGGTGACAGTTCCCACCTTGTAGGTGTCGAACTGCTTCCACCAGTACAGGGGAGCCGTGATGAGCAGGTCCGCCCGCAACATGCGGAGGAATTTGTCATGGCCGTTGCCAAGGCCGGACAGCCTGCGAGCCCGCATGAGGAGGCGGTTGGCGACCCCCTCATGGAGGGTCGTGTACATGAAATCTACAGGGTCGATGTTGGACGTGACACCGAAGGAAAGGCCGAGGCCATACAGGGCGGCTTGTTCTCCGCTCTCATGGAAAATCAGGACGTTCATCCCCGCCCCCTACATGACGTTCAGGTCCATGTGGGCACCGAGCTTCAGGCCACGGATGTTGGACAGCTCCATGTCCTTGAGGCTGTCCAGTTCGTCCTTCTTGAACAGGGTAACGCTGACGCCGGCATCTTCGGCCTTGGCCACGGCGTCCGTGAACGCGGCCCAGGTGGTCTTGAGGCTCAGTTCGATGAGGTCGATGGACATGGGGGCCTTGTTGCCGGTGTTGATGAAGAGGCTCATGTTTGCTCCTTTGAAAAAAGTAGTGCCGCCCTATGAGGCCGGGCGGCGGGGCACGGGAGGGGAGAGAGGAAAGCCCTACTGGAGGGGCTGAATCGCGGCATCGACCACGACGCTGCCTTCATGGCAGGTGGTGGCGGCGGTGATGCGGCCTTCCCACGACGTGATGCCTTCGGGCAGGTTGCGGCAGGGGATGACGAGCTGGCCCGCGCCCTTGAAGCCGGGGCGTTTGCCGATGGTGCGGGCGTTGCTCTGGCCTTCTTCGGCGGGGGTGATGAGGAACTCGCCGGAGCCGGTGGCGTAGCCGCACAGGACCTTGGAGCCCAGGGCCAGCATGTGGTCGTCGGAAGCCAGGAACTCAGGGGAGAAGAGGAACACGAGGTCGCCCTTCTTGGTGAAGAACAGGGAGACATCGGGATGTTCGCGACGGGTGACGACGGTACGGGTGACGGGGATGAGGGAGAACTGTTCGAACATGGGGTATCCTTTGGTTTAATGGGTCTCTGCCCAGTTGTTGCCTATCTTGTATTTGCCTGTGGTCGGACAGCGCATGGCGAAGTGCCGTCCGGCCATCTCGATGGATTCCACGAAGAGCTTGCCCAGGGCCTCGGCATGTTCCGCCGGGCACTGGAACTGGGCTTCATCCTTGCTGTATTCTCCCATTACTGGGAGTGTCGGACTATATCATCAGAAAATGGCACATCTTCTGCCTTGCGCTTCGAGCGAGCATGACGGCAACTTCACGCGGCTCTACTCCATTACTGGATAGTCTCTGCACCTTCCCTTTCCAGTTGCGTACCCATTCGCACGCCGTTGAAAACGTCACACCAAACTTTTCCCCAAGCGCAGTACCAGTGCAGCGATGCTCTTCCCAATAAAGAGACGCCTCAAAATACCGACTGATATACCGCTGCCTGTTCCCGTGAGTTGTATGTTCCTGAGACGGGAGAACCTCAAGATGGTCAGGGTTACAGCACGCCCTGTTGCCGCAGACGTGATGTACTTCAAAGTCAGAAGGTACAGGCCCGTTATGTTTTTCCCAAACATAAATGTGGTACATACGGAGCTTGCCTTCTATACGTTTCCTGAAATAACCATCAGAGTTGAGTTTGTGTGAGACGGGAACAATACATCCTGTTTTCTCGTCCTGTTTCAAAACGAGGGGTTTTCGTGCCATATATTGCTCCGGGCTTGGTTCAGGATTGCCCCTGTGGGGTTTCCCTGAGTTCACAAGGTTTAACGTCCACAATGAAGAGTTCATGGACGTGCAATACCTGGGTATAATCCCTGCCCTGGACCCAGCCGAAGCGGGCCTTGGCTTCCTTGTTGCAGATGACCGTGGCCAGTTTGACCAGCACGGCACCGGCGGACTGGAGCAGGGTATTCAGGGCCGCGTGTTTGGAGCGGACGTGCAGGCGTCGTTTGTCGATGCCATAGAGCCAGGGGCGGGCCGAGACGGCGGCCTGCACATCGTCGATGAGACACTTGATGGCCGGGATGGCCTTGAAGAACTTGGCCTTGAGGCGCTTGCCTATCTGGGCCTGTCGTGCCGGGGAGGCGTAGGGTTCCACGATGGAGCCGAGCTTCGTGTCGCCCGCTCCATATAAGAAGGCGTATATAAATGTCTTTGCACTGTCTCTTGTTGCAAGTCCTGCCGCCTTCTGGTTGGCGGTGTGGATGTCGCCGTCCAGCAGTTCCCGCACATAGGCCCCGCCGTCATAGCGGGCCATGTAGTGGCCGAGCATCCGCAGCTCAAGACCGCTGGCGTCGGCCCCCACCTGCACCCATCCGGGCCGGGCAGGGTCCACGCGGAACAGGGAGCGGCAGGCATGGCCGTAGGTGCCGTGCGCCGGAATCTGGGCCAGGTTGGGGCTGTTGTGTGTGCATCTTCCGGTGACGGCCCCGCAGGTGATGACGCGACCGTGGAGTTTGCCGTCGCGCACCAGCTTGAGCCAGCCGTTGTTCCCGTCGGCCAGCATCCCCATTATCTTGGTGAGTTCGAGGTACTCACAGAGCAGGGGGCAGGGCGGGTAGTCGAGGGAGCCCAGGGTGTCGCCATCGACCTTGGGCAGGCCGGTGGGGGTGAACTCGGAGGGCTGCCAGCCGTACTCTTCGGCGAGGCGCTCGGCAATCATCTGGGTGCTGCCGGGGTTGAACTCCACATACCGGACCTTGATGAAGGGCTGCCCCTTCACATAACCACGGGTCTTGTTGTTCGCCTTGGGGATGAAGACCTCCTCCATCCGCTTGGGCGGGAACATCTTGCACAGCGTGCGCTTGATGTCGTCCCGCTTGGCGCAGAGGTCGGCATAGAGGGCGGCGGCCCCTTGTTCGTCGAAGGGGACGCCATCCTGCTCTTGCCGAAAGATAATCTTCTGGAACTCATGCTCGATGGCCAGGGCTTCGGGGCTGTAGTTCTGCTCCAGGATGAGGCGGTAGAGTTTGTCCAGCACCTCCACGTCCTGCATACAGTAGTCCTGCATCTCCTGGGACCACGCCGCCCATGCGTCCTCCTTCTTCCCGTACTCCCCTTTGTACTCGCCGAGGCGGTAGCCCCACGCCTCAAGACTGTGCTTGCCGCAGAGCTTGGCCGGGAACGGGACGCCGCCTTTGCGCCTGGCTTGTTTGCGGAGGCGCTCGAAGTCCAGGTCCTTGAGGTTGGTCCAGATGAGGCGGCTTGCCGTGAGGGTATCGAAGAGCTGTTCGGGGAGGCGGACATCAGGATAGAGCTTGGCCAGCGCCGGGCTGTCGAAGCACAGGCCGTTGTGGGCAACGAGGAGAGGGGCCGAAGCCAGCAGCTCCAGCCCCTCCTCGATGTGGCCCGGTCCGAAGGAATAGGTCCTGCCGCCGGGATACTCCTTGGCACAGATGCAGTGGACCTTGCTGCATGAATCCAGCAGGCCGTCCGTCTCTATGTCGAAGAGCAGGGCAGGCGTATCGGGCGTGGGTATCCAGCCGGTATCGAGACCATCATACAGCTCACGCTGCATGGGAGACGCCCTTGTCCCTGGAAGGGGCGGTGAAGCCCTTCTTCATGATGAGCTTGCCCTCGTGGTACAGGCGCGTCAGGAGCTTCTGGCCTTCGGGCAGGACGTGTATGGTCGTGGTGCCATAATCCTTGTTGAACTTTTCCGTGAAGTGGGTGTCACGGTAGCGGGCATAGACACGGTATCCGACGCCGGGGACGTAGTAGAGTACATTGGCCGTACACAGGGAACGCTTGACCGCCATGAGGTTGACGCCTTCGAGGCGGCGGCGGAAGTCGGTCAGGGTGAGGACATTGGGGGCCACCACCTCGTCGTAGACGGCGGCCTTGGGCTCGGCGATGGCCAGCCTGCCCTCCACCTCCTGCTTCTCCTCGATGGCCAGCGCCCATGCCTTGGCCGCTTCCACGGGATTGCGGAAGTCGGGTAGGCCCAGGGACGTGGGGTCGTCGGGGATGAGGCTGTAGCGGCCCGTCTTGCGCAGGGAAGGCAGGACCTCCTCGACCACCCAGTCCTGGAAGCGCACGGCATCCGGCAGGTTGGACCGCATGATGAGGCGGTACACGTCGGCTTCGGGGATGATGGAGAGGCCACGGGGGCTGGAAGTCAAAAGTTCCGATTCGGAACCTTTCAATATTTTCGCATATTTGCAATGGTCAAGGACAGCTTTGGACGGAAGGGCATATCCCAGAGCCAGCGCCATGTCCCGCGCCACGAACCACGGCTGGCCCTCGGCATCCAGCAGGACGCGGAGGCTGACGCCGGGCAGGGTGGGGGTGGTGAAGGTCTGGGGGGCCTGGAAGGAAGGGGGGGTGTTCTCGGTGTTCGTCATGCTCAGAACTCCTGTTGTTCCTGGTTGTCGTTGTACTGGCTGAAGCCGAAGCTCTCCCCGTCCGCCGGGGTGAGGCGGCCCGTCTCCGGGTCGTAGGTCACGGCACCTGCCGGGCCTGTCTCCCCGATGGGGCGGTTCTTGAGGACACGGATGCTGGCAAGGTTGGGTTCGTCTCCTTGCTGGTCGCGCTCCAGGGCGATGACCACATCGCTCACCTGCTCCAGGGAGCCGGAGCCGCGCAGGTCGGTGAGGCTCACCTGCCGGCCCTCGTTGAAGCTCTTGCCCTTGTCGGGCCGCTTGAGGTGGACCACGGCCAGCACCATGGCCCCGGTCTCCTCGATGAGGGAACGGAGCTTGGTCATCAGTTTGTCGATGACCTTGCGCTCGGATTCCCCTCCGGCCTCGTCCAGCGCCGAGACCACGATGGAGATGTGGTCCAGCACGATGACCTTGCAGCCCAGGCCCACCACCATGTAGCGGAGCTTGGACAGCAGGTTGTCGATGTCGGAGGAACCGAAGTGGTCATAGGCGAACCACTTGTTGTCCCCGGTCACGGCATCGAAGGCGGCCTTGAGGTCGGTTTCGGGGATGCTCTCGTGGACTTCGGGGAGATGGAGGGGCTTGTTGAGATGGATGCCGAGGTAGCGGCGGAGGTTGCGGGAGACGGATTCCTCCAGGGCGATGACGCCAAGGGGCAGGCCATGCACCATCTTGAGATGGTAGGCTATCTCGTTGACGATGGTGGACTTGCCGATGCCGGAGCCTGCGGTGAACAGGTACAGCTCGCCAAGGCGAAGGCCGTGGAGCTTGTCGTTGAGCTGGGGATAGGGGATGCCGTAGCCCTTGGGCGGGCTCTGGCGCACCTTGTCCCAGAGGTCCTGACCGGCGACGATGCCGTCGGGCCGGTAGGGCTGGGCGTCCCACAGGGCGCTGATGAGTTCCTTGGTCTTGCCTTTGGCCAGGCATTCGTTGGCGTCCTTGCAGGGCAGATAGGGAATCTTGGCCTTGCCTGGGGTCAGGAGCATGGCGCATTCCTGCGCCGCCTTGCGTCCCGGCTCGTCCATGTCGAAGCAGAGGATGACCTCCTCGAAGGTCTCCAGCCATTCGAGGTTCTGCCGGATGGCCTTGGCCCCGGCGCTGGCCCCGTTGGGCAGGGAGACCACGGGCCACTTGTTGTCCTGCAACATGGAGATGGTCAGGCAGTCTATCTCGCCTTCCGTGACGATGACCCGCCTGCCGCCGGAGCGCCAGAGGTGGCGTCCGAAGAGCAAGGCGTCCTTGCTGTCGCCCAGCCACTTGAAGTCCTTGCCTTCCAGCCGGATGTGCTGGGCCACCACCCGGCCCTCGGCATCCCGGTAGGGAGCCACATGGCACCAGGCTTTCTCCTTGCCCCAGCGGCCGATGCCGTAGCCGAACTTCTCGCAGGTGGCGGCGTCGATGCCGCGCTGCTTGAGCGGGAGGATGTCGCAGGGGAGCGCCTCGAACGTGGGGCGGGCCTTGGTGGCACCGGGCTTGCCGGTCTTGCCCTCGCCTTCGGCTGATTCGTAGTATCCGCAGGCATGACAGTACCCGTGCCCGTCGGAGTAGCGGGCAAGGTTGTTCCCCTTGGCGTCTTCGCCACGGGAGCGACAGGCGGGACAGGGTTCATGCTGCATGAAGGATGACTGTTCTGCCTGTTCATGCCTGTACATGACGGGTCTCCTCCAATCAGGCCACCTGCGGGAAGAGGGCGGCGAAGGCCTTCTTCCCGGCGGCGGTGGGTTTGTGCTTGAGCCATGCGTCAGGGACGGCAGGCCCCTTGCAGCAGGGGAAGCCGTGCTTGTCGCACCAGTCCTGCACGGTCATGGTCTTGGTGACTTTCTGGCTGAGGCGCTGGAAGATGAGGCGGATGTCCAGCCTGGGGTACTGGGCCTTCACCATGAGCATCTTGTTCCTGTCCTCCAGCGTGAAGCGGCCTTTGGCTTCGAGGACGATGGCCTGCCTGGGCAGCAGCCAGTCCGGGGTGTAGTGCCATGTGGTCGTGACCGTGTACGGGATGCGCCCGGCTTCGTACCGGGCGGCATCATCGGGCAGGGACCGGGACACATCGGCCTCGAACTGGCTGCGGAAACCGGTGTCGTTCCGCACGGCGGCCCACGCTTTGTAGCGTTTGACCTTCGCGCTCAGGGCGCTGCTAGAACGGGACTTCATCGGGCTGGGCGTCCTCGCTGCCGCCGGTCACCGGGGCGACGGGCTGGTCGGCGGGCATGTCGTCGGCGGTGAAGCCGTCGTCCTCGGAGGCGAAGCCGTAGTCGGTGCCGGAGCGTTCGCCGGAGGCGTTCAGCTTGAGAATCTGGACGGCGTTCAGGTAGAACGTCAGGCCGGCCTTGCCGGTGCCGTTGACGAAGTAGGGCCGGGCCGTGAACGAGACGCGCATGATGGAGCCCCAGCCGGGCTCGGCGCTCAGGCTCACGGGGGACAGCATGGAATCGAAGACCGCCACCTTGCGGTCCATGACCTTGCCCTGCTTGTTGGTGTACTTGGCCTTGGTCTTGAAGCGGAACAGGATGTAGCCGGTGGGCTCTTCGGTCTCGCGGTCGTATTCTTCGGTGCCGGGCATCACGAAGGTGGGGTGCTTCAGGCTCTTGCGGGTGGCCACAGACAGGGAGGCGAACTCCTTGTCCATCTGGGCCTGGGCTTCTTCCAGTTCCTCGTTGAGGGAATCGAGGAACCGCTGGGCCTGCTCTTCCGGCATCCGCAGGGTGACGGTGAAGGAGCCCTCTTCGTCGGGGAACTCCTTGGTGCCGTGGTCCGGCTCCACGATGTGGACGAACAAGGCCTCGGCCTTGGGGGTGGTGTGCTGCTTGGGTTTCTTGTTCTTGTCGTTCTCGGTGTTAGCCATGGAGAATCTCCTTCTCGATGTAGGTGCTGACGGCAGCGAACTCAGGGCGCTTGCCTTCGGCGGTGTTCATGCAGTTGCGGGCATAGCCCATGAGGTCGGGAACCGGCAGCCCGGAGGCTTCGGCGGCCAGGAGGAAAGCGGCGGCCAGGCCCATGAGGCGTGCGCCCCGGTCGGGATGGGTCTGGATGGCGGAGGCCACGGCCATGCAGCACTGGGCGGCATCGCGGGTGGTACAGTTGGCGGTGAGGTCGCGGAGTTGCTGGGTGACGTTCTCAGGGGTGGCGATGGTGGTGAACATTCCTGTGCTGGGTCTCCTTTGTTGTGATGTGAGGACAAGAGCGATGCTCTTCTTCCACTTAGTGCAACCTAATTGCCCCAAGCCGGGGGGTACTCTCCCGCTTAGTGCAACCTGATCGGTCCAAGTGGGGTGCCATCTTCCGCTTAGTGCAACCTAATCGGTCGGTTGTTTTATTCTGGTAATCAGCACATTGGTGTGTGTTCTCTGGTAATGGGCACTTTCGTCCCACCAGCTTTGAAACGCCAAGACCCCGCGCCTCACGACAAGGTGAAGCACGGGGTCAGCTCTATTATATAATGTTACGCGAAGAAGAACAGGGAACGCTTGACCGCTTCCACGTCCAGTTCCCCGAAGGCAGGGATGGCCGGGAGGCCGTCCATTTTTTGCAGGACAGCGGCAGGCACCGGGGCCATGACCTCGCGGCTCCACAGCTCCAGCATGTTGGCGTCGCCACCGAACATGCCCACGAACGTGGTCCGCAGGATGGCGGCGAGACGTTCGCTGTCGGCGGCATGGGTGCCGTAGCTGTCGTGAATCATGGCGAAGGACAGGATGTCTTCATCAGCACAGCAGCACACGGTCCGCATGAGGGCGGCGGCGTCCAGCGAGTGGACATAGTTGGGGGAGATGGCCGACTTCTGCTTGGCCTTGGCCAGCTTGTCGGGCTGCTCCTCGTTGAGGGTGAGGTAGATGAGGGAATCCCCTATCCTGGTCTTGACGCGCTTGCCTTTCTGTTCGCGGTAGCACTGCTGGACGGGGAAGCCCACGGGCGTGGTCCAGCGGATGGGCAGGTCGGCCTTGTTGAGGACGGCGGCGGTGTTTTGCAGGAAGGTCATGGCCTCGCGGGCCTTGATGACCGTGGCCCCGATGGCCTCCCAGATGAGTTCCGCCAGATAGCGGGAGATGGCGCGGGCCGTGTGTCCGTTGGGCATGTCCAGCGGCTTGGCTGCATCGGCATAGACCTGTTCCTTCAGCCACGCTTCCGTGTATTCCCGGCAACTGTCGAAGGTGCCCCCATAGGGTAGCACCATGACCTGCCGTTTGGTCATCTTGCGGTTGATGTTGAGGCCAAGCAGCCAGCGGGCGCAGATGGTCGCATTGTACAGTGGCCGTCCTTCTTCCTCCGTTTTTCCCTTGGGGTAGACCTCCGCGCCCTCGACAGGATTGACCGCCTGTTCTTCCAGCAGCAGCCGAACCTTGTCGGCGACGATGCCGTATATGTCCTGCGGCGTGTCCGTGGGGGTGAGGTTGACCGCATGACCGCCCACTTCGTCGCGCAGGATGAGCGAGAAGATTTGCAGGCCGTTGCAGGTGCCGTCCATTGCGATGGGCAGGTGGGAGACGAAGGTCAAACCCCCGTCGAGATACCCCTGCCACTCGAAGCAGAAGGCAAGGAAGCCCCACGGGTCATCGGCTTCCGTCCACCAGCGGTTGCCGTAGGGGTCTTCAGCGCACAGGCGGATGTCCTCCTGATGCTGGATGACCCACGAGTAGCGGGCGTCGAGGCTCACCTTGTCGTTGCCGAAGCAGTTGGAGCCGTGGATGGCCAGCCACTTGACGGCGGCCATGCTGCCCAGCGCCTTGCCCTGGGCGAACTGGAGCAGGGCCTTGGCCAGACCCGTGCCCTGCGGGTTGAGGTAGGCGGGCACGGCATAGATGCGGCCCCGGAAGTCGAGCTGGTAGGGATAGTAGAAGGCCGGCTCGTCCTTGTAGCGGGCGGCCAGATGCAGGGTCTTGGCGATGCCCAGCCTGCGGGACATGCAGGAGATGTTCTTCTCCCGCACGATGGCGGCGGCCCGACGCCAGCGCCGCAGCTCCTCTTCGGAGAGGCTGTCGAGGCAGGCATGGGGGATGCGGGCCGAGGCGGGGTCCGTGATGTCGGCCCCGCAGACAGGGCAGGGAGGCAGGCGGTAGCCATCACGCGGGGGCAGGTCGGCCACGTCGCCGTTGGTGTCGTTCCAGAAGTGGTCGGCCACTTCATAGACCTGCCTGTTCACGCGCCACGGCGTGTCTTGCAGGGCATTGATGGCCCGCAGGACGGAGGGCATCTCGTTGTTGGCTATCTTCTTGTCCAGCGTGAGCAGGTAGTCCCGGTTCCCGGTCTTCACCAGAGACAGCGGGCGCATGGCCTGGAAGTAGTAGCCGCCACCGCAGGCACCCTCCCACGGCTTGGGCGGGATGAGGGTCGGCATGTAGGCGGGGGCCATGATGGAACGGGATTCGAGGTGGTCGTCCATCCATTCCTTGAGGGCCGGGGTCATGACCAGACTGTAGGCGGCCATGTCCTTGTTGCCCTTGCGGACCTTGTTGGAGGTCAGCTCGATGGCGAAGATACCGGTGCTGTCGATGGCCAGCTCGATGAGCTTCTGCCCAAGATGGAGGCACTGGGCCAGGGGCCATGGCTCGAAGTCCACCGTGGTGGATTTGCCGTAGGCATACCGCAGCACCGTGCTGCGATACTTGCGGGACTTGTGGCCTTGGATGTACCGCTGGGTCATGGCGTAGCGGTCGGCGTCGTTCTGCTTGAGGTTGGTCAGGCGCAGCTCGGCCTCTATCTCGCGGCCCACACGCACGGCCACGTTCTGGAGCATGGGCTCGGAGGTGAGTGTGTCGATGGCGGTACGCAGGGTGATGAAGGCGGCCACGTCGGGGGCTATGTCCTTGAGCAGGGCCACGGCCATGTGTCTGCGCCCGGCAGTGCCGCTGTTGGCCTTCTCCATGAAGGCGGTGATGGCGGCGGCGAGGGGAGCGATGCCACGCTTGAGCAGCATCTTGCCGTAGGTGGTGCCGCCTTCGTTGCGTTGCTCCTTGAGGCGGGCGATGTTGGCAAAGAAGCGGTCCTTGCCACGGTTGAACATCTCTTCTTCGAGGGCCAGCTCACGTTCGATGGCTTCCTTGGTGTAGGCCATGGGCTTTCTCCGTAGGTCGGGGTTCGGGGACTACGGAGAAGGCTTTCAGAACGAAGCCGAAAAATAAGACTGAAACCCTTCATTCACTTAGGGCTCCAGTCTTATATCGTGTGATATTTTAGTATGTTATGTGCGGTTACTTTGTGGTTGCGGCATGGTTGCGGGACGTGCCCAGGTTGCGGCAACCATGAAAAAGGAATCAAGTATCTCTATATGTTATGAGTACACCGTGGACTTAGAATCCAGCGGTTTATCCATACGGGTTCAAGTCCCGTCTCTCGCACCAGAATTTGCAAGGACGTCCCCGGCATGGCTGTGGGACGTCTTTGTTTTGAGGGCTGTTGTGCAGGAAGCCTTCCTTGTCCGGCGCAGAGAGGAAGCCAGAGCAGCTCCATTCCTCCACGGCAGCGCGCAGGCAGCAGTCCTCCCTGGCCATGCTGCTGCATGTTCCTTCCCCGTCCGGCCTGCGGCGAGCCGGCCAAGGGGTATCCTCCGTCCATCCCTTCTTGCCGTGGCATCACGGGCCATACCGCATCAGACCGCGGCCCTGTTCCTTCACCTCTTTCTGCCTGTACCTGAGCGCCTCCTGCTGCCTTCTTCACCGTTTCGCCAAAGGACGGCTTTTCATCTTGACCGGCACGCTTCCGTGCTTATCTTTGACGGCAGAGAGCTGCCGGGAGACCGGCGCCCAGCCGCTTGAAATCCGCCCTTCTTTGGGCTATGAGAAGCGATTGTCGTGGCTGGCGAGTCGCTCGCCATGCCGGATGATGCGTGTTCTGCACCGCATCATCATTCAGAGAACTGCCGTGCGGCCCAGGTCGCGGTCGTCTTCGGGGCATCCCCGGGGCGCGGCGGAAAAAAGAGACTTTTCGTTAAAGGAGCGCCTCGTGGAATATACTGTTGAAGATTTGTCCCCGGTCAAGAAAAAGGTTGCCATCACCACTGATCCCAAGGAAGTGGAAGCCGCCATCATGGGCGCTGTCGCCCTGTACAAGACGTCTGTGCAGATTGACGGTTTCCGCAAGGGCAAGGTGCCCGCTTCCGTCATCGAACAGCGTTTCCGCGACCGCATCTATGAAGAGGCCCGTCAGGACCTCGTCAACGTGCACATCAATGAAGTGATGTCCAAGCTGGACGTGACCCCCGTCTCCGGTATCAACATGGTGGACGGCGAGCCTGTCATGGAACGCGGCAAGGGCATGAACTACAGCATCGAGTTCGAAGTGCTGCCCACCTTCGATCTGCCCCCCTACGAAGGCATGGAAGTGGAGCAGGAAAAGACCATCGTGGACGACGCTGAAGTGGAAGAAGTGGTGGAACGCATCCGCCGCGACCGCGCCAAGCTGGTGCCCGTGGACGGCGACGGCCCGGCCGTGGACGGCCAGGTGGCCAACATCGACTTCTGCGCCTACGAAAACGGTCAGCCCCTGGAAGGCATCAAGGCTGACGGCTTCGATCTGGCCCTGGGCGAAAAGCAGGCCCTGGAAGATTTCGAAAACCTGGTCAAGACCATCAAGCTGGGTTGCGAAGCCGAAGGCGACATCACCTTCCCCGAAGATTTCCTGGCCAAGGACCTGGCCGGCAAGACCGTGACCATGAAGGTCAAGGTGCATGCCATCAAGGAACGTCAGCTGCCCGCCGTGGATGACGAACTGGCCAAGGCCGTGGGCGTGGAAAACGTGGAAAAGCTCAAGGCCGGCATCCGCGAAAGCTACCGCTCCAGCCGCTACAACCTGAACAAGGGTTCCGCCCAGAAGTCCATGCTGGACAAGCTGGTGAAGATGGTGGAATTCGAACTGCCGCCCAGCATGGTGGACGTGCAGGCCCGCACCCTGCTGGCCGACATGCGCGCCCGCATGGAACGCCAGGGCAAGAGCCTGGATTCCCTGGGCAAGACCGAAGAAGAACTGCTGAAGGAAGTCCAGCCCCAGGCCGAAGAGATCACCCGCATGCAGGTGCTGCTGCTGGCCATCGCCAAGAAGGAAGGCTTGGATGTGAACGAGCAGGAAGTCAATGCCCAGCTCTACCAGCTGTGCATGCGCAGCGGCGAAGACTTCAAGCAGGTTCGCGAAGCCTATGAAAAGAGCGGCATGATCTTCACCCTGCGTGACCGCATCCTGGCCGACAAGGCCATGGACGCCATCTACGCCAAGGCCCAGGTGAAGGAAGTGGAGCCCAAGGCTGCTGAAAAGACTGAAGAAAACAACTAAAGCGAGCGATGTCTGCACCATGGTGCAGATGTTTCCCGCACCTTTCCGGCGACGCTTCGTCGTCCGCTTTTGACGTACGCCGCGGCGGTTCTCCCGTCGCGGCGGCGTCGAATTTATACGGTTTAACTCACAGAGAGGTTTTCATGTCCCTCGTCCCCATGGTCATCGAAACCACGGGCCGTTCCGAACGTGCCTACGATATTTATTCCCGCCTGCTCAAGGATCGCATCATCCTGCTGAGCAGCGAAGTGAACGACACTGTGGCCTCCCTTGTCTGCGCCCAGCTCCTGTTCCTGGAATCCCAGGATCCGGAGAAGGAGATCAACCTGTACATCAATTCTCCCGGCGGCTCCGTGACCGCCGGTCTGGCCATCTACGACACCATGCGTTACATCACCGCGCCCGTCAGCACGGTGTGCATGGGCCGGGCCGCCAGCATGGGGGCATTTTTGCTGGCTGCCGGGCAGAAGGGCATGCGCTACGCGCTGCCCAACAGCCAGATCATGATCCACCAGCCGCTGGGCGGCTTCCAGGGCCAGGCCACGGATGTGGACATCCACGCCCGCGAGATGCTGCGCATCAAGGAACGCCTGAACACCATGCTGGCCGAGAACACCGGCAAGAGCTATGACGAGGTGGTCCGGGCCACGGAACGCGACAATTTCCTCACCCCCGAACAGGCCCTCGAATTCGGCATCATCGACCGGGTACTGGTATCGCGCAGCGATATGACGGAGAAAAACTAGTCTATGTCCAACAGCAAGAATTCCGGACAGGAACCGCTGCGCTGCTCCTTCTGCGGACGCAGCGAGCTGGAGGTGAACAACCTTATCGTGCAGGACAACGCCTGCATCTGCGACAACTGCGTGCGCGCCTGCGGCGATATCATCGCCCGCGACAAGGTCCAGCAGCAGGTGGAGGAGGCCGACGAGCGCCTGCTCTCGCCGCAGGAGATCAAGGCCCGCCTGGATGAATACGTCATCGGCCAGACCGAGGCCAAGAAGATCCTCTCCGTGGCCGTGCACAACCACTACAAGCGCGTCTTCTTCGCCGATGCCCTGGGCGATGACGTGGAACTGGAAAAGAGCAACATCCTGCTGGTGGGGCCCTCCGGCAGCGGCAAGACCCTGCTGGCCAAGACCCTGGCCAAGGTGCTGCGCGTGCCCTTTGCCATCGCCGACGCCACGACCCTGACCGAAGCCGGTTACGTGGGCGAGGATGTGGAGAACATCCTGGTGCAGCTGCTGCAGAATGCCGACTACGACATCGAAGCCGCCAGCAAGGGCATCATCTACATCGACGAGATCGACAAGATCTCCCGCAAGAGCGACGGCCCCTCCATCACCCGTGACGTGTCCGGTGAAGGCGTGCAGCAGGCCCTGCTCAAGATCATCGAAGGTACCGAGGCCAACATCCCGCCCAAGGGCGGCCGCAAGCATCCCCAGCAGGAATTCATCCGCATGGATACCAGCAATATCCTGTTCATCGTGGGCGGTGCCTTCGTGGGCCTGGACAAGATCGTGGGCTCCCGCATGAGCGGCAGCTCCATGGGCTTCGGCGCCCAGGTCTGCTCCAAGAAGGAGATGCCCCTGGGCGAGCTGCTGGAAAAGATCCAGCCCCAGGACCTGGTCAAGTTCGGTCTGATCCCCGAATTCGTGGGCCGTATCCCGATCATCACCCATGTGGACGATCTGGACGAGGCCGATCTGGTGCGTATCCTGACCGAGCCCAAGAACGCCCTGGTGCGCCAGTACCAGAAGCTGTTCGAACTGGACCACGTGCAGCTGCGCTTCACGCCCAATGCCCTCAAGGCCATCGCGGCCCGGGCCATCGAGCGCAAGACCGGCGCGCGCGGACTGCGCAACGTCATGGAGCGCACCATGCTGGACATCATGTTCCGCCTGCCCTCCATGCCCGGTGTCAAGGAATGCCTCATCAACCGGGCCGTCATCGAAAAGGGCAAGGAGCCGGTGCTGCTGTATGGCGAAAGCGCCGAAGGCGCTGCTGCCGATACCAGCCTGAACTAGCCCGGCTTCCGGCATGGTCGCACGGCGTGGAGACGCTCCCCCCTGCTGCTGCCGGTCGCACCTTGCCGGGGCCTGCCCCCGGGCAGGCTGTCACAAGATCTGAAAGGGGGGGAAGCATCCGCTTTTGCCGCAGGCAGAAGGGATCCTTCCCCTTTCAACGATATACGGGGCCATCCGGCCCGGCCGTCCCGACGGCTGAGCGGGCCGCCCGCGCGGCCCTTTTACGAGGTACACTATGTCCGAATTCCAGCGCGAAGCGCGCTTTTTTGCCGAGCTGCCGGTCATGCCCCTGCGCGAAGTGGTCATGCTGCCGCGTACCATCATGCCGCTTTTCGTGGGGCGCGAAGCCTCCATCAAGGCCATCGAACTGGCCCAGTCCGGCTACAACAAGCAGATGTTCCTGGTGGCCCAGCGCGAGCCCGATGTGGAGAAGCCCGGCGCCGATGATCTGAGCCCCGTGGGGGTCGTCTGCAAGGTCCTGCAGATGCTGCGCCTGCCCGACGGCACCATCAAGGTGCTGTTCGAAGGCCTGCACCGTGCCCGCTGGACGGAGCTGCGCGAAGAGGACAACTGCCTGATGGCCATGCTCTGCACCGTGCCGGAAAGCGAGAGCCGCCCCGAAGAGCGCGAGGCCCTGGTGCGTACCGTGCAGGAAGCGCTGGAAGAGTACGCCAAGAACAACAAGAAGCTGACCCAGGAAGCGCTCATGTCCATCATGGCCCTGCGCGATGCCGGGCCGCTGGCCGACGCCGTGGTGCCCCACCTCAAGGTGGATTACCGCAAGAAGCAGGAAGTGCTGGAGATCGCCGACGTCACCGAGCGCCTGGAGCGCGTGTACGAGCTTTTGCAGGGCGAAGTGGCCCTGGCCTCGGTGGAAAAGCGCATCAAGAACCGCGTCAAGGTGCAGATGGAGCGCAACCAGCGCGAGTACTACCTTAGCGAGCAGCTCAAGGCCATCAACAAGGAGATGGGCCGCGAGGACGATCCCCAGGCGGAAGTGGACGAGCTGGAAAAGAAGCTCGAAGGCCGCAACATGCCGCAGGAAGCCCGCGAGCGCTGCCAGTCCGAACTGCGCAAGCTGCGCAGCATGCCGCCCTCGGCCGCGGAATACACCGTGGTGCGCAATTATGTGGACTGGCTGCTGGATCTGCCCTGGAACGACCTCAAAGAGATCGATATCGACATCGAAAAGGCCCGTGCCATCCTTGAAGGCGACCACTTCGGTCTGGAAAAGCCCAAGGACCGCATCCTGGAATATCTGGCCGTGCAGAAGCTCTCCAACGGCCTGCGCGGTCCCATCCTCTGCTTCGTGGGCCCGCCAGGCGTGGGCAAGACCTCGCTGGCCAAGAGCGTGGCCCGGGCCACGGGACGCGAATACGTGCGCCTTTCCCTGGGCGGCGTGCGTGACGAGGCCGAGATCCGCGGTCACCGCCGTACCTATGTGGGCGCCCTGCCCGGCAAGATCATCCAGTCCCTGAAACGGGTAAAGAGCAGCAACCCCCTGTTCTGCCTGGACGAGATCGACAAGATGACCTCGGACTTCCGGGGCGACCCGGCCTCGGCCCTGCTGGAAGTGCTGGACCCGGAACAGAACAACACCTTCATGGACCACTATCTGGATCTGGAATACGACCTCTCCAAGGTGTTCTTCATCACCACGGCCAACTCGCTGGATACCATCCCGGCACCGCTGCTGGACCGCATGGAGATCATCGAGCTCAACAGCTATCTGGAGACGGAAAAGCGCCAGATCGCCCGCAACTTCCTGCTGCCGCGCCAGGTGAAGGAACACGGCCTGAAGCCGGAGAACATCGCGCTGTCCGACGGCGCCATCCTGGAGATCATCCGTTCCTACACCCGTGAAGCGGGCGTGCGCAATCTGGAGCGCGAGATTGCCGCCCTGTGCCGCAAGACCGCCATCCGTCTGGTGGAGGACAACGATCTGGACAAGTGCGTGAGCATCTCCCGCCAGAACCTGGCTTCCTTCCTCGGCGTCAAGAAGTATCGCCACGAGGAGCGCGAGAGCGAGTCCCAGGTGGGCGTCTGCGCCGGTCTGGCCTACAACCAGCGCGGCGGCGAGATCCTGATGGTGGAGACCAGCCTCATGTCCGGTTCCGGGCAGGTGGTCATCACCGGCCAGCTGGGCGACGTGATGACCGAGTCCGCCCGTGCGGCCCTGACCTATGTGCGTTCCCGCGCCGAGATCCTGGGCCTTGACCCGCGTTTCCACCGCAAGGTGGACATCCATGTGCATGTGCCCGACGGCGCCACGCCCAAGGACGGCCCCTCGGCCGGCATCACCCTGGCCACGTCCATCACCTCGGCCCTGCTGGGCATCCCGGTGCGCAACGATGTGGCCATGACCGGCGAGATCTCCCTGCGCGGCCGCGTGCTGCCCATCGGCGGCCTGCGGGAAAAGCTGCTGGCTGCCCGCCGCAGCGGCATCAAGAAGGTCCTCATGCCGCATGACAACGAAAAGGATCTCAAGGAAGTGCCCGCCGAGGTGCTGGAAGATCTGGAGATCGTCTTCGTGGACCATGTGGACGAAGTCCTGCCCCATGCCCTGGCCGCTTCCGTGGAAGAGATCTTTTCCGGTCGCGCCACGGCCCGGCCGCTGTATCTCAGCCTGCGCGCCGGCAAGAACGACAAGGACAGCAGCGCCGCTGCGCCGCAATAATATGTGAGGAGGGGAGAGATGCGGGGGAAACCTTTTGTGGACAAAAGGTTCTCCCCCGCACCCCCTTCCAAAAAACTTTTTTCAGGTGGGGCCGCCGGTCCCCGCCGCTGAACGGTGGGGAGCGGACAACGGCCCGTGGACCGGGAAAACAGGAAGAGGAAGGTATTGTGCCTTCCTCTTCCTGTTTTTGGTACGTATGGCGTGCCTTGCGTGCGCAGCGTACCTTTGAACGGATGTCCGGTATAAAACAAAAACGCGGAGGGCAGAGTGCCTTCCGCGTTTTTGTTTTGGGCGCAGGCCTCTTTGTCAGAGAGCCGTGCTTGTCTTGGCCATTTTTGCCGGGGGACCGGCAATGGGGGCTGTCCGGCGTCGTACCGGGGAATCCATCCTCCTGCACAAAGCGCGTTGGGAGGAGGATGGGGGCTTGGGGGAAGGAGGGACCTTTGCGCACAAGCCGGCGACCGAAGGCGGCCGCAGGTCGTGCCCGTTGCGACGAAGGGCGCTACGGGCATCGACAGCAGGGCAAGGTCCCTCCTTCCCCCAAAAAACTTGCTTACATGTGGAAGAAGCGCAGGGGAGGCACGCCGGGGATCATGCGGGCGTCGGCCAGCTTGCGGTAGAAGAGGCTGAGGCCCTGCAGTTCGCGTTCGCCCAGGCTGAAGGTCAGGCCTTCGTTGTAATAGACGGTCAGTTCCTCGCGGGACAGGGGGCAGCCGTGCCCGGTGAGGTCGAGGATGACATCCATATGGGAGAGGCCCCAGTCACGGCCCTGACGCATGAGCGCGCCGGGGTCGCTGTGGAAAAGTTTTTTCTGCACGGCGTCGTGGCTGACCACCCAGACACCGAAGATGAAGGGCAGGCCGGTCCATTCCACCCAGGCATCGGCCAGGTCGAGACGGTAGGGATAGTCAGGATGGTTGCGCAGGCGCAGGGCTTCGTCCCCGATGGCCAGGAAGGCTTCGGGGGCCCTGTCCGTGCCCAGGGTGGGCGTGACGGCGCCGGTGACGTAGTTCACGTCGCAGTGGTAGTGGTCCTTCATGAGCAGGCGCAGCAGGGCCACGGAGGTGTGGGTCTCGCCGCTGATGAGGATGGTCTGGCCGCCCAGCTGTTCCACGGGGCGGCGGGACATGAGCAGCACGCTCATGACATTGCCGTGGGAACCGATGGAAAGATCCTCCACCAGATGGTAGCGCTCGGGGCGCATGGCGTATTCGAAACAGGAATTGGAGGAGATGTGCAGCTCGCCCCGGGCCATCATGTTGTTGAGGACGGCGGGCGGCCCGGAGATGATCTCGAAATCGTGGGGGATGATGCCCGCTTCCAGGGGATGATAGATGGGCAGGACGTTGAGGTAGCCGATACGGCCCATGCGCAGGGCATCAGCGGGCAGACCGGGTTCACTGGACATGGCATTCCTCCTGGCCGCAGAGCGGCCGTTTCTTGGTGGGCTGTCCGGGGGCAGCGGGAAGGGAGGCACCCGTGCGGACGCATCCCGGAATGCTGCATAACAGGCCGCCGCCAAAAAGGAAAGGGCGGGAGCAGGCGTTTTGACGTCCCTCGGCCTTCCTGTATATGATGGAAAAAAGCAGGTGAGTCATGTTCAAACGTTTTTGAGAGTATTGCTGGCAGGTACGCTGCTTGGGGGGATTCCGGTCATGGCTGCAGCACTGGAAAACGAGACCGCGGGCGCCATCGTGCGTGAGCCTGTCCTGACGGGTGAACAGGCCCAGGCCATGGTCGAGGTGGTCATGCATGAGGCCCGCGAGAGCGGGCATGCCGTCACCGTGACCGTGGTGGACCGCTCCGGCCAGATACTGGCGGTGCTGCGCGACCATCACGCCGGTGTGCATACGCTCAACGCCAGTTACAAAAAAGCCTACACGGCGGCCTCCCAGAAGCGCGAGACGGTCGCCATAGCCCGTGGCATACGGGACGGCTCCATCCCCTCGGACATCCGTTATCTCGACCCCAATTTCTCCCTTATGGAAGGCGGTATCCCCGTCATCCTGGAAAATGTGGTGATGGGCGGTATCGGGGTCGGCGGTGCCCACGGCAGTGAAGACGGACGTCTGGCCCGCATCGGCCTGCTGGTGTTGCAGCATTAATCCTGCGCGCGGGGCACTGCCCGCGTGGCGTACGGCGTGACATGCGGGCGGCTGGCCGCTGCCCGAGGGAGATCCGGCGGGAAAAGTGAGAAAATAACTAAATAGTAATAATTCCTATTTATAAAAGTTGCCGGTCATGGCATTTCTTTCCTTGCGATACCTCCTGGGGGGAGGCTGTCACTGCACCAACCAGGTGCGCAAACCAGGGAGAAAGCACATGACTGATAAAAATGACCGCCTGACCACCAGTGCCGGTGCGCCGGTAGCCAATAACAATCATGCCCTGACTGCCGGTCCGCGCGGCCCCATGCTGATGCAGGATGTCTGGTTCCAGGAAAAACTGGCCCATTTCGACCGTGAGGTCATCCCGGAGCGGCGCATGCACGCCAAGGGCTCCGGTGCTTACGGGACGTTCACGGTGACGCATGACGTCACCCGGTATACCAAGGCCTCGCTCTTTGCCGAGGTCGGCAAGCAGACCGAAGTCTTCGTCCGTTTTTCCACTGTGGCCGGCGAGCGCGGCGCAGCGGACGCGGAACGCGACATCCGCGGCTTTGCCGTCAAATTCTACACGGACCAGGGCAACTGGGACATGGTGGGCAACAACACGCCGGTCTTTTTCCTGCGTGCCCCGCTCAAGTTCCCCGACCTGAACCATGTGGTCAAGCGCAACCCGCGCACCAACATGCACAGCGCCACGGACCACTGGGACTTCTGGACCCTGCTGCCCGAAGCCCTGCACCAGATCACCGTGGTCATGAGCGATCGCGGCATCCCGGCGTCGTACCGTCACATGCACGGTTTCGGCAGCCACACCTACAGCCTCATCAATGCGGAGAACAAGCGTTTCTGGGTCAAGTTCCATTTCAAGACCCAGCAGGGCATCAAGAACCTCACCGATGCCGAGGCGCAGGAACTCATCGGCCGTGACCGGGACAGTCACCAGCGCGATCTGTACGAGCATATCGAAAAGGGCGACTTCCCCCGCTGGACCCTGTATTTCCAGATCATGCCCGAGGAGGACGCCGAAAAGCTGCCCTATCATCCCTTTGACCTGACCAAGGTCTGGTACCACAAGGATTATCCCCTCATCGAAGTGGGCGTGCTGGAACTGAACCGCAATCCCGAGAACTACTTTGCCGAGGTGGAGCAGGCGGCTTTCAATCCCGCCAATCTGGTGCCCGGCATCGGCGTCTCGCCCGACAAGATGCTGCAGGGCCGTCTGTTCTCCTATGGAGATGCCCAGCGTTACCGCCTGGGGGTCAACCACAACATGATCCCGGTGAACCGTCCCCGCTGTCTCTACCACAGCTTCCACCGGGACGGCGCCATGCGGGTGGACGGCAACTACGGCAGTTATACCAGCTATGAGCCCAACAGCACGGGTGCCTGGCAGGAACAGCCCGACTTCAGCGAGCCGCCCCTGAAGATCAGCGGCGATGCGGACCGCTGGGACTATCCCTGCGATGATGCCGACTACTTCGAGCAGCCCGGCAAGCTGTTCCGCGTGATGACGCCGGAACAGCAGGAAGAGCTGTTCGGCAATACGGCCCGCGCCCTGGGCGACGCGCCCCGCGAGATCAAGCTGCGCCATATCCGTCATTGCGCCAAGGCCGACCCCGCCTACGGTGCGGGCGTGGCCCGGGCCTGCGGTATCCCGGAAAGCGAGATCTAAAGAAACAATGTGAGACAGGGGGCCATTGTCCCTGCTGCCGGTGCCGGAGTCTCCTGCGCAGCGACGGATCCTCCTCCCCGTCGCGGCATACGTCCTGAGGGCCGGTATCCGGTGGCACCCTGCGGGCCGATGGCTCTCCCTGGTCTCCTTTTCCCCAAAAGGCCCACGCAAGGCTGGGCTCCGGCTGAAAGCGGCAGCATGTCCTTTCAGCCGGTCCGGAAAAGGAGTCCTTCCCAGTGCCCCGGCAGCGCTTCGTCGTTGCAGGCGCGGAAGACACGCCGTATCGCGGCAGAGCTTCCGCTGACGGAATGCTGCCGGCAAAAAAAAAGCGGACATGACCATCACGGCCATGTCCGCTTTTCCGTATCTTCCTGTCTGCGGGAATCTCCCGGTACCTGAGGGCATATCCTACGCCCGCCGCACTGGTGGACCGGCAGAACCTGCTGGGCTTTTTTCCCGTTTTCCACACCGATACACGATGTCCGAACCTGCGGGAAAAGGGCAGATCCGGGCAAAGTTTTTTGGCGTGGAGGGGGAGCGTGAGGGGGAGGCCGCACCTTTTGTCCACAAAAGGGGGGCCTCCCCCTCACATCATCTTTTTATGGTCAGCTAGTCTTCGGGCTGCGGATTCACAGGGGTGTAGTTCATGGTGCGCTGCACGGGGGTGAAGCCGGCGGCACGGATGATCTTGTGGATCTCATGACGGGTCAGGTGGTAGGACACGCCGGCGGCGGCCACCACGTTCTCCTCGATCATGAGCGAGCCGAAGTCGTTGGCACCGTAGAAGAGGGCCAGCTGGGCCACTTCGGGCCCCATGGTCACCCAGGAGGACTGGATGTTGGGGATATTGTCCAGCACCAGGCGCGACACGGCCAGCAGGCGCAGATAGGCGGGCGCGGGCAGGGGGGCCGTCACGTTGATGCGGGTATGGGCGGGCTGGAAGGTCCAGGGGATGAAGGCGGTGAAGCCGTGGGTCCTGTCCTGTACCTCGCGCACGGCGAAGAGGTGGTCCAGACGGTGGCGGGGCTCTTCCTCATGGCCGAACATCATGGTGGCGGTGGTGCGCATGCCCAGGTTGTGGGCGCGTTCCATGACGTAGAGCCACTGGTCGGCGCTGCACTTGTTGGGCGAGACCTGGGCGCGGACATCGTTCTGGAGGATCTCGGCGCCGCCGCCGGGGATGGAGTCCAGACCGGCGGCCTTGAGGCGGGAGATGACCTCGTCCACGCTCAGACCGAACTTCTGCGACCAGAAGAAGATCTCCGGCGGGGAGAAGGCATGGATGTGCAGGCTGGGCCAGGTGGCACGCATCCAGCGCAGCAGGTCTTCGTACCATTCCAGGGGCAGGTCGGGATGGTGCCCGCCCTGCAGCAGGATCTGGGTGCCGCCCAGGCGCAGGGTCTCGTCGATCTTCCGGGCCATCTCCTCGCGGGTGATGACGTAGCCTTCGCCGGATTCGGGCGCGCGGAAGAAGGCGCAGAAGCGGCAGGCGCAGACGCAGACGTTGGAATAGTTGATGTTGCGGTCGCCCACATAGGTGACGATGGGCTCGGGATGCAGGCGCAGGCGCATGGCGTGGGCCAGCTGGGCCAGCGTGTGCAGAGAGGCACCGTAATACAGGGCTTCGGCGGCGGCGCGGTCCAGGCGCTTCCCGGCCAGGGAAAGGGCCGCGGCCTCCTTCACTTCGGGGCTTTCGTCAAAGGCGCTGTGCGCCGGACGGAACTGCTGGTCGCTCATGCGCGGGCCTCCTCGGTCTGGACGGTATTGAAGATGGCGTTGCGCCGCACGGGCGTGAAGCCCGCTTCACGGATCATGAATTCCAGTTCCTTGAGGGTCAGGCCCTGGGCGGAACCGGCACCGGCCATATGGCCGATATGCTCTTCCACCACGGTGCCGTCCAGGTCGTCGGCGCCGTACCAGAGGGCCGTCTGGGCCAGCTTGGTGCCCATCATGATCCAGTAGGCCTTGATGTGGGGGATGTTGTCCAGCATCAGGCGCGAGACGGCCACGGTGCGCAGCTGGTCGAGACCGCGCACGGGGCCGAGCTTTTCTTCAGGCAGCTTGAGCTTGCTGTTTTCGGTCAGGAAGGGCAGGGGGATGAAGCAGGTGAAACCGCCGCTCTTGTCCTGCTGTTCGCGCAGGCGGCAGAGATGGTCCACGCGCATGGCGCAGGTCTCCAGATGACCGTAGAGCATGGTGCAGTTGGTCTTGATGCCCAGGCTGTGGGCCTCGCCGGAGATGCGCAGCCACTCGGCGGAACCGGCCTTGTGGGGGCAGATCCGGGCGCGCAGCCCCTCGTCGAAGATCTCGGCACCGCCGCCGGGCATCATGACCAGGCCGGCTTCCTTGAGGCGCTGCAGCACTTCGAGGGTGGAGCAGCCTTCCATCTTGGCGAAGTGGGCGATCTCCACCGGGGTGAAGGCCTTGATGAGCAGGTCGGGATTGAGCTCGCGCGCGGCGCGCAGGGTGTCCAGGAACCACTGGAAAGGACGGGTGGGATGGCAGCCGCCCACGATGTGCAGCTCGTCCAGATGCAGGGGCGTGGCGTCAGCGGCGCGCAGACGCTCCAGCACTTCCTCGGTGCTCAGGCAGAAGGCCCCCTGGTCTTCTTCGCGGTCGCGGCGGAACGCGCAGAACACGCAGCCGTTGACGCAGACATTGGTATAATTTATTTGGCGGTTGACCACATACGAGGTCTTGTCCCCGTGCATGCGGCAACGCGCGTGGTGGGCCAGAGCGCCCACGGCGGTGATATCGGGGCAGGCGAAAAGCGCCATGCCGTCTTCGGCGCTCAGGCGCTGGCCGGCAAGGACCTTGTCCAGAACGTCGGCAAGCCCGAGGCTTGCGTAATAGGAAGCATCCAGCATAATGGTTATCCTCAGATGATGATTGGCCGAAGGCCGGAACAGCGCAGTATATGTTCCAGTCTCGCTGCCTGTCAAACTGTTACGCCGGATCAAACAAAGAGAGGTGTCCCGTGGCGGAGAACATGACGCTGGGCCTTTCGCCCTGTCCCAATGATACCTATATCTTCCATGCCCTGCTGCACCATCTGGTGCCGTCCCCGGCGCACTTCACGCCGCACATGGCCGACGTGGAGGAGCTCAATGCCCTTGCCCGGCAGAAGAAGCTGCCGGTGACCAAACTTTCGCTGGGCGTGGTGCCCTACATCATGGACGATTATGCCATCATGGCCTCGGGCGCCGCCCTGGGCTGGGGCTGCGGCCCGCTGGTGGTGGCCCGCGAGGACCTGCCCGAAGAAAAGTGGAAAACGGCCCGCGTGGCAGTGCCGGGCCTCATGACCACGGCCAACCTGCTGCTGACCCTGCACGGCGGCTTCCAGGGCCCGCGCGAAGAGATGCTCTTCAGCGATGTCATGGACGCGGTGCTCACCGGCGAGGCGGACATGGGCGTCATCATCCATGAAGGCCGTTTCACCTATGCCGACCGCGGCCTGGTGAAGCTGCTGGACCTGGGGCAGTGGTGGGAAGCCACCTATCATGCGCCCCTGCCGCTGGGCGCCATCGCCGTGCGCCGCGACGTGCCCGTGGAGCTGGCCCGCGCCATCGAAGCGGCCATCACGGCCAGCGTGGACTATGCCAATGCCAACCCGCGCGCCTCGGCGGAATTCATCCGCGAACACGCGCAGGAGCTGGCCGAGAGCGTGACCTCGGCCCACATCAAGACCTTCGTCACCGAGTACAGCCGTGACCTGGGCGAGACGGGCCGTCAGGCCATCGCCCGTCTGGTGGAGACTGCGGCGAAGATGCAGGGCCTGCGCCTGCCCGGGGCGGGGCTCTTCCTGTAAAGCAGGCCGCATCAGGCCTGTTCGTACGTATCCGGGGGCCTCGTGCGGTCATGCCGCCGGGGCCTTTTCAGGGCCGTTCCGCAGGGAGCGGCCCTGTTTTTGCCTCCATCACAGAACATGATGACCAAGAACAGATTCTTTTCCCTCAATGAGGCCCGCCGCTTCCTGGCGCTGGGCCTGCCCGTGCTGGTGACGCAGATCGCCCAGATGGGCATGAATTTCGTGGACACGGCCATGACCGGCCAGGCCAGTACGGCGGACATGGCCGCCGTGGCCGTCTCGGGCTCCATCTGGGTGCCGGTTTCCCTGCTGGGCATGGGCTGCCTTTTGTCCCTGCCCGCCATGATGGCCCATCTGGTGGGCGGCGGCGAGCAGCAGCGCACCCCGCATCTGCTGCGGCAGGGCCTTTGGCTTTCGACCCTGCTGTCGCTGGTGCTGATGGGCGTGTTCGCCTTCCTTTCCCTCCATCTGGAGCTGTTCGGTCTGGATGCCGAGCTGGCGCCGCTGGCGGCCGGGTATCTGCGGGCCATGCTCTTCGGCCTGCCGGGCATGATGCTGTTCGTGAACGTGCGCGGCTTTCTGGAAGGCTATGCCCGCACGAGGCCGGCCATGCTCGTGGGCCTGCTGGGGCTGGCGCTCAACGTGCCCTGCAACTATGTGCTCATCTACGGCAAGCTGGGCCTGCCCCAGCTGGGGGCCGTGGGCTGCGGTGTGGCCACCGCCCTGTGCTACTGGTTCATGGGTCTGACTCTGGCCCTGTATGCCCGGCGCGAGGCACGCTGCCGCAAGCTGGGGCCGCTGTTCCTGCCCCTGCTGCTGCCGCGTACGGCAGGGGAGGGCGGCGAGGCCCGGCGGGTGGACTGGCCGCTGGTCTGGCGCATCTTCCGCATTGGTTTGCCCGGTGCGCTGGCCGCCTGTTTCGAGGCCTCGCTCTTCGCGGTCACGGCACTGCTGCTGGCACCGCTGGGCAAGGTGGTGGTGGCCGGGCACCAGATCGCCATGAACTTTTCCAGCATCGTCTACATGCTGCCCCTGTCGCTGAACATCACCGTGGCCATCCGGGTGGGGCAGAACCTGGGGGCCGGGCGTCTGGAACGGGCCCGCCTTTCGGCCCGCACGGCCCTGTGCCTGGGGCTGGGCCTGGCCCTGCTGACCATGACGACCACCCTGTGCCTGCGGCCGCAGATCGCCCAGATCTACAACTCGGACCCCGCCGTGCTGGGGCTGGCCGTGGGCCTGCTGGTCTTCGCCGCCGTCAACCAGATCCCGGAATCGTTGCAGACGGTGAGTATCGGTGTGCTGCGCGCCTACAACGATACCCGCTACATCCTGGGCGTCTGCCTGTTCTCCTACTGGATCGTGGGGCTGGGCACGGGCTGGACCCTGGCCCGGACGGACTGGCTGGTGCCCGCCATGGGCGCCACCGGCTTCTGGATAGGTTACGGCCTGGCCCTGTGGGTGAGCTTCAGCCTGTACCGTTTGCGCATGGGCCGCTTGCACCGGCTGGATGCGGAGGCCGTGCTCCAGCGCATCCGCCGCTGAGCGGGAGCGATGGATTTTAGCCGGATAGGCACGCGGGGAAGGGGAGGCATGGCAAGGCCTCCCCTTTTTTGCGTGGCTGAAGGCCCATCTTCACGGACGTCTGCCATGACGGAACATATGCCGCCACGGCAGGGCAGGAGTATTGCGGGCCGTGCCGGCAAAGAAAAAGCGGTCGGCTTTTCGGGAAGGTATTTCCCGGTATGGCGCGGGCTTGTCATTCAAGGGGGGAGCAGGTATAGGAGGGGCGCGGACCGTACCCTGCCACGGCTGTGCCGGCAGGATGCCCCGCCTGCCTCCGGCCCGGCATAAGGGCTTGTCTTGTAACCGGATATTTCCGGCTGCGGATGGGAGACCATGCAGAACCAGTTCTTTTCGTTGTCCGAGGCCCGGCGCTTTGTTGCTCTGGGCCTCCCTGTATTTGTGGCCCAGATGTCACAGATGGGCATGAACTTCGTAGACACGGCCATGACCGGTCAGGCCAGCACGGCGGACATGGCTGCCGTGGCGGTGGCCGGTTCCATCTGGAACCCTCTTTCCCTGCTGGGCATCGGCTGCCTGCTTTCCCTGCCGGCCATGAGCGCCCATCTGGTGGGCGGCGGGCAGCGTTCGCGCACCCCGCACCTGCTGCGGCAGGGCATCTGGCTCACGCTGGTCATCAGCGCCATCCTGATGACCGCCTTTTACGTCATCTCCTGGCATTTGCAGTCCTTCGGGCTGGATGAGGAGCTTTCCCGCCTGGGCGGCGGCTACTTGCGCGCCATGCTCTGGGGCCTGCCGGGCTTCATGCTGTTCGTCAATGTGCGCAGCTTTCTGGAAGGCTATGCCCGCACGCGCCCGGCCATGATCATCGGCATCCTGGGGCTGGCGCTCAACGTGCCCTGCAACTATGTGCTCATCTACGGCAAGCTGGGCCTGCCCCAGCTGGGGGCCGTGGGCTGCGGCGTGGCCACCGCCCTGTGTTACTGGTTCATGGCCGCCTGCATGATCTACTACGTGCGCCGGGATGCCCAGTACCGGGATCTGCATCCCCTGTTCCTGCCCCTGCTGCTGCCGCGCACGGCCCCTGCCTGCGGCTGCGAGGCCCGCGCCCGTGATGACGCCAGTCCCCTGGCCGCTCCCTATACGCCCGAGCCGGTGCCGTGCCGTTTCGACTTTCCCCTGATCTGGCGCATCCTGCGCATCGGCCTGCCCGGTGCGCTGGCCGTGTTCTTCGAGGTCTCGCTGTTCGCACTTTCCGCACTGCTGCTGGCACCGCTGGGCAAGGTCATCGTGGCCGGGCACCAGATCGCCATGAACTTTGCCGGGATGGTCTTCATGCTGCCCCTGTCGCTGAACATCACGGCGGCCATCCGGGTGGGGCAGAGCGTGGGGGCCGGGCGTCTGGGCCGGGCCCGTCTTTCGGCCCGCACGGCCCTGTGCATGGGCGCGGTCTCCTCGCTGATCATCGCGGCCTGCACGGCCCTGTTCCGCGAGCAGATCGTGCACATCTATAACGACGATCCCGCCGTGACGGCCCTGGCCATGAGCCTGCTGCTGCTCGGTTCCTGTTACCAGCTGGTGGACGCCCTGCAGACCATCAGTATCGGCATCCTGCGTGCCTACAACGATACCCGCATCATCTCGCTGGTCTGCTTCACCTCCTACTGGATCATCGGCCTGCCCCTGGGCTTCACGCTGGCCCGTACGGACTGGCTCGTCCCGGCCATGGGGCCTGCGGGCTTCTGGATCTCCTATATCGTGGCCCTGGGCTTCGTGGCCCTGTGTTACCTGATACGCGTGCACCATCTGCACGGTCTGGATGCCGAAGCCGTACGGCGGCGCATCCAGCGCTGACGCTCTGAAAGGCCCTGCGGCACCATGCCGTGGGGCCTTCTTTTTATCCGTTTGCCACGCCGCGATGCTGATCCCGGCGGCAAGAAAAATAATTGAAATTTGAATTTTAATTCGTTAACGTTTTTTGAACATGGCAGGAAATATTCTTGATTGGATAATGGAACTTTAGCACTATGAGGCGGTAATGGGCAGTATTTCCCACGGGGGGCACGAGCGCGGCAAGCGCGGTGACGGGGATCTGACCCGGGCCCGGATCCTGGAATCGGCAGGGCAGCTGGCGGCCGAGTGCGGCTATGCCAACATGACCAGCAAGCAGGTCTGCGAACGGGCCCATGTGAACATGGCGGCGGTCAATTATCATTTCGGCAGCCGCGAAGGGCTGTATGCGGCCGTGCTGGCCGAGGCCCATGACCGTCTCTTCACGCTGGAGCGCCTGCGCCAGATCCTGGCGGAGGGCACGGCGCGCGAAAAGCTGTCGCGTACGCTGGACGAGCTGCTGGCCCATCTGCACGGGCCGCGCAGCTGGCATGTGCGGGTGCTGGCACGGGAGTTTTTTTCGCCGGCGGGCTTTGTGGATCCTTTCCTGCAGGAAAAGGTGCATCCCAAAGCCCGGTTGTTGCGCGGCCTGCTGAGCGAGATCACCGGCATCCCGCAGGAGGCCTCCCAGCTGGACTGCTGCATCGCCAGTTCCATGGGGACCTGCATGATGCTCATCATGCTGGATCCGGCCTTTGCCAACAGTCTGTTCCCGAACCTGGCAGAAAAAAGCGCGTCCCTTGACCAGATGGTCAAGGACTTCATCTTTGCCGGGCTGGACGATGCCGCGGCCAAGTGGCGCGCCCGTTCGGCAGGGGCCGGGTGCGGGACCGGATCCGACGAAAGACGATAGACGAGATTTATCCGGCAGAAGCGGGGGAATCAGGTAATGGAAGAAGCTTTGTATCTCGGGCTCGATGCAGGCTCCACCACGGTCAAGCTGGCCCTGGTGGATGCGCGGGGCACGCTGCTGGAAGCCCGTTATGAACGTCATGGCGCGGCGGTGCGCGCGACCTTGCGCACGTTGCTGGAAGACCTGGCCGAGCGGCGGCCCGGTCTGGTGGTGCGCCCGGCCATGACGGGTTCCGCGGCCCTGCAGCTGGCGCAGGCCCTGGAGCTGCCCTTCGTGCAGGAGGTGCTGGCCACGTCGCGGGCCATCGCCGTCCTGGCGCCGCAGACCGACGTGGCTGTGGAACTGGGGGGCGAGGACGCCAAGATCCTTTATTTTTCCGACGGTTCGGACAACCTGCGCATGAACGAGGCCTGTGCCGGCGGTACCGGGGCCTTCATCGACCAGATGGCCAGCCTGCTGGATACCGATGCGGCCGGTCTCGATGCCCTGGCCGCGCGCCACACCACCATCTATCCCATCGCGTCCCGCTGCGGCGTCTTCGCCAAGACCGACGTGGTGCCCCTGCTCAACGAAGGCGCGCCCCGCGAGGATCTGGCGGCCTCCATCTTCCAGGCCGTGGTGGAACAGACCATCGGCGGCCTGGCCTGCGGCCACCCCATCCGCGGCAAGGTCGCCTTTTTGGGCGGGCCCCTGCATTTCCTGCCCCAGCTCAAGGCCCGCTTTGTGGAGACCCTGCACATGGCTCCCGAAGACGTGGTGGATGTGCCGGACGCCCAGTACGTGGTGGCGCGCGGTACGGCCCTGAGCCTGGTGGACATCCCCGGCATGGGGCGGCCCGTGGCTTCCGCGCCCGTGAGCGTGGCCGAACTGGCCGAACGCGCCCGCACCCGTACGTTTGAGGGCGAAACCAGCGCCAGCCTGCCGCCCCTGTTCGATTCCGAAGCCGAATACCACGATTTCCTCGACCGTCACCGTCAGGACGCCGCGCCGCGCGGCCGGCTGGCCGAGGCCTCGGGCCCGCTCTATCTGGGCGTTGACCTGGGCTCCACCACGGTCAAGGCCGTGCTGGTGGACATCAACGGTGCCGTGCTGGACACCTGGTACCAGCGCAACCAGGGCGATCCGCTGGCCGGGCTGCTGCCCTATGCGGCCGATCTGGTGGACCGTCTGCCTGCCGGTGCCTGGATACAGGCCAGTGCGGCCACGGGCTACGGCGCCGACTACGCCCGGGCTGCCCTGGGCTCCGTCATCTCCGAAGTGGAGACCGTGGCCCACCTCAAGGCGGCCTGCCGTCTGGTGCCGGACGCCACCTATGTCATCGACATCGGCGGCCAGGACATGAAGTGCCTCAAGGTCCGGCAGGGCTGCATCGCGGGCGTGACCCTCAATGAAGCCTGTTCCGCCGGTTGCGGGGCCTTTCTGGAGACCTTTGCCCAAAGCCTGAACCTGAGCATGGAAGAATTCGTGCAGGCCGCGCTCTTTGCCCGCCATCCCGTGGATCTGGGCTCGCGCTGCACGGTGTTCATGAACTCCAAGGTCAAACAGGCCCAGAAGGAAGGCGCCTCCATCGGCGACATCGCGGCCGGGCTCTGTTATGCCGTCATCCGCAATGCCCTGTACAAGGTGCTGCGCCTGCGCACGCCCGACGAGCTGGGCGAACGCGTGCTGGTGCAGGGCGGTTCCTTCATGAACGACGCCCTGCTGCGCGTCATGGAAAACCTGCTGCAACGCGAGGTCAGCCGTCCCGACATCGCCGGGCTCATGGGCGCGTACGGCGCGGCCCTGCTGGCCCTGCGCCGCTGTGCCGGACAGGAGGAGCGCACGCCCCTGAGTTCCGCCGGGCTGCGCTCGCTGGAGATCACGACCAAGTCCGTGCGCTGCCGTGGCTGCGGCAACCATTGCCTGCTCAAGGTGCATCGTTTCTCCAACGGGCACCGCTTCGTGTCCGGCAACCGCTGCGAGCGCGGCGGCATGGGGCATTCGCAGGACGATGTCCCGGTCATGCCCAACATCTACGCCTGGAAGGCCCGGCGCCTGTTCCGCTACCAGCCGCTGGAGCCGGAGCGGGCCCCCCGCGGCCGCATGGGCATCCCCCGTGTGCTCAACATCTACGAGCACTATCCCTTCTGGTTCACCTTTTTCACCCGCCTGGGCTACAGGGTGGAGCTTTCCCCGGCATCGGGCAAGGAGCTGTACGATCTGGGGCTTTCGTCCATGCCGTCCCAGACGGTCTGCTATCCCGCCAAGCTGGCCCACGGCCATGTGACGGCCCTGCTGCGCCAGGGCGTGCGGGAGATCTTCTTCCCCTGTCTGCCGCGTGAAGGGCAGGATACCTCGGTGCGGGGCTACAACTGCCCCGTGGTCTCCGGCTATCCCGAGGTCATCCGCCTGAACACCGACGAGGTGCGGGAGCTGGGCGCGCATCTGTACACGCCCTTCGTCTCGCTGGAGCATCTGGACACCCTGGTGGACCGCCTGCACGAAGTGCTGGGCCTGCCCAAGCTGGAATTGTGGGAGGCGGCCCATGCGGCCCGTGCCGAGCAGGAGGCCTATCGTGCCGAACTGCGGGCCGAGGGCGAACGCATCCTGGCCCAGGTGGAACGTGAGCGGGGGCTGGGCATCGTGCTGTGCGGCCGTCCCTACCATGCGGACCCTGCCGTGCATCACGGCCTGCCGGACTATATCGCGTCGCTGGGCGCGGCCGTGCTCAGCGAGGACAGCGTGGCCCATCTGGGCGTGCTGCGCGATCCTTTGCGCGTGGTGGACCAGTGGAGCTACCACTCCCGCCTGTACCGGGCCGCGGCCCTGGTCTGCGAGCGTCCCCTGCTGGAGCTGGTGCAGCTCACGTCCTTCGGCTGCGGCCTCGATGCCGTGACCAGCGACCAGGTGGCGGAACTGCTGACCCATCACGGTCGCCTGCATACGCTCATCAAGATCGACGAAGGCGCGTCGCTGGGGGCGGCCCGCATCCGCATCCGTTCGCTGCTGGCCGCGGTGCGGGAACGCCGCGAGAGCAGGGCGCCGGAGTTCCGGCAGTCCCCGCGCCCGGAAAGCCCGTACTTCACCGAAGACATGCGCGAGACCCACACCATCGTGGCCCCGCAGATGGCGCCGCTGCATTTCTCCATCATGGAGGCGGCGGTCAACAGCGCGGGCTACCGCTTGCAGGTGCTGCCCGTGGTCAGCCGCCGGGCCATCGAGCTGGGCCTGAACTACGTCCATAACGACGCCTGCTACCCGGCCATCGTGGTCATCGGCCAGATGCTGGACGCCCTGTTCAACGGCCGGTGCGACCCGCAGCGCACGGCCCTGATGCTGGCCCAGACCTGCGGCCCCTGCCGCGCCAGCAATTATCCGGCCCTTCTGCGCAAGGCCCTGCAGGAAGCGGGCTTCCCGCAGGTGCCCATCCTGACCCTGAGCAGCGGTTCCCTCAACAAGCAGCCGGGCTTCAAGATGTCGGGCAGCATGCTGCACCGCATGATCCTGAGTTGCCTGTACGGCGACATGCTGCAGCGTGTCTCCATGTCCTGCCGGGCCAACGAGCTGCACAAGGGCGATACCGACGCCCTGCTGGAACGCTGGACGCAGCGCGCCCGCGAAGTGGCGGGCAAGGGCGATACCCGTGCCTTCCGCAAGGACATGCGCCGTATCGTGGAAGACTTCACGAAGATCCCGCGTGACGGCGTGGTCCGGCCCAAGGTGGGCATCGTGGGCGAGATCCTGCTCAAGTACCACCCCGATGCCAACAACCATGTGGCCCGGCACATCATGGACGAAGGCGGCGAGCCCGTGCTCACCGACATCATGGACTTCTTCCTCTACTGCTTCATGGATCCCATGTACCGCTGGAAGCGGCTGGGCGGACGCATCCTGCCCGCGCTGGGCAGCTGGCTGTTCATCATGCGGGTGGAGATGCTGCGCGCCTCCATGCGCAAGGCCCTGGAGGGCAGCATCTTCATGCCCGTGTCCCGCATCCGGCATTTGTCGCACAGCGTCAAGGGCATCATCTCGCGCGGCAACCAGGCCGGTGAAGGCTGGCTGCTGACCGCCGAGATGCTGGAGCTCATCGACAACGGCGCCACCAACGTGCTCTGCCTGCAACCCTTCGGCTGCCTGCCCAACCATATCACCGGCAAGGGCGTCATGAAGGAACTCAAGCGCCTGCGTCCTGCGGCCAACCTCATGGCCGTGGACTATGACCCAGGCAGCAGCGAGGCCAACCAGCTCAACCGCATCAAGCTCTTCATGTCCATGGCCCACGCCAAGTTGCAGCAGGCCTGATGACAGGGAGCACAGGCATCACTGGATCTGTCTGAGAAAACAGCCCGAAACCGGAAGGTTTCGGGCTGTTTTGCATTCCAGTGGATGATGACCGGTTGTCATCTTGATTCGTTGAGATCCCTGAATGTATTGCAACAGAGACCTCCCGGAACGATGCTTTCTACATCTTGTTCCGCGATACGGGCTCCAGGGCCCGCAAAAGGTCGCGCAGCCGTTCCGGCCCGGCGGCCTCGCCCAGATCTTCGGGCACGGCGCCTTTGGCCAGCAGGGCGGCCAGGGTGTCGGCCTCCTTGCGGGCGTCGGCGGTGCGGGCCATGTCGGTGGCGGCATCGGAACCGGCCTGGTGCCGGGTGGCGGGATGGATGCTGCCAGGCTCCTGTTCGCGGGCGGCCTTTTCAAAGACTTCGCTCTTGACGCGGATGGGCACCGAGGCGCGCAGGGCCAGGGCGATGCCGTCCGAGGGGCGGCAGTCCACGCTGATGAGGCCCGAGGGGCCGCGCAGCAGGAGCACGGCGTAGTAGATGTCGTCCCTGTAGTCCACGATGTCCACGCCGGTGAGCGTGCCGTTGAGGGCCTTGGCCACCATGAGCAGCAGGTCGTGGGCCAGGGGGCGGGGCAGCTCCTCGCCGTTGAGCACCAGCGAGATGGTCATGGCCTCCATGGCGCCGATCCAGAGCGGGAGCAGGCCCTTGCCGTCGTTCTGCCGCAGGATGACGATGGGTTTTCGTGTCTGCGGGTCGAGGCTCAGGCCCTCCATGTGCATCTCTACCATGGCTGTCCCGTGGCTTCGGCCACCAGGCTGTGCTTCTTGGCTTCCACGATGCGGGCGTTGACCAGGCGGCCGGTATGGTCGCCGGCGGGCAGGGGCACATGCACCAGGGCGCCGTAGATGTCGCGGCCCTGCCAGCTTTGCAGGCTGTCGTCGTCGGTGGCCTCGCGGCGGCTGGCGTTCTCCAGCAGCACTTCGCACTCCTGGCCCACGCGGGCGTCGAGCCAGCGCTGGGAAAGCTCCTCCTGCAGGGCCTGCAGGCGCAGCAGACGATTCTGCTGCACGTCGGGGGCGATCTTGTCCAGGAAACGGCTGGCCCGGGTGCCGGGACGGTCCGAATAGCAGAAGGAGAAGCTGGACATGAAGTCACTGGCGCGCATCAGCTCCAGCGTGGCGGCGAAATCTTCCTCGGTCTCGCCGGGGAAGCCCACGATGAGGTCCGTGGACAGGGCGATGTCCGGGCGGGCGTCACGCAGGCTGGCCACCAGCTCCAGATAGCGGGCGCTGTCGTACTTGCGGCCCATGCGCTTGAGCACGGCGTCGGAACCGGCCTGGAGGGGCAGGTGCAGGCGCGGGCAGAGCTGCGGGATGTTCGCGAAGGCCGCCACGTCTTCGGGGCCCATGTCCTTGGGATGGGGCGTCACGTAGCGCAGGCGCTTCAGGCCGGGCAGGGCGGCCACTTTTTCCAGCAGGGCGGCAAAGCTGACGCCGTCGCCGTGCGTATCGCGGCCGAAGGCGTTGACGTTCTGCCCCAGCAGGGTGATCTCGCGCGCGCCGCGGTCCAGCAGGTGGCGGCATTCGTCGAGGATGGCCGGGGTCAGACGGGACTTCTGGCGGCCGCGGGTATAGGGCACGATGCAGTAGGCGCAGAAATTGTCGCAGCCCTGCATGATGTTCACGAAGCCCACGGGCGCGGACGGCGTATCGGCGCCGGGTTCGCGCTCCACGTAATGGCTGGTGAAGTCCAGCAGGGAAAGACGCAGGGCGGGCTCGTCCAGCAGGCGTTCGATGGCCTGGGGCGCGCCGCTGATGCCGTCGCTGCCCGCCACCAGACGCACCTGGCGGCTGAAGAGTTTTTCGCCCAGCTGCTGGGCCACGCAGCCGGTGACGGCCACCAGCACACGCGGCGAGTTGCCGGTGACCTGGCGGATGCGGCCCAGGGTGCTCATGACTTTCTGTTCGGGCTTTTCGCGCACGGAACAGGTGTTGACCACCACCACGCGGGCCTCTTCCAGGGGCGCCTCGCAAAAGCCGCGCGCTTCGAGGGCGCGGGCCAGCCACTGCGAGTCGTGCACGTTCATCTGGCAGCCGAAGGTGATGATGTGGAAGCTGTTGTCGATCATGTCTTCTACTGTTCGGGGCCGGTGATGTTGCGGGGGTAGACGGCCATGCCGCTTTCGTCCATCTCCAGGGCGGCGACGCGGTCTTCCAGCCATTCCAGCACGGCGCGGGCCGTGTTGTAGTTGAGCAGCACGCGGGTGTTGATGCGGCGCACCACCTCGCGCACTTCCAGGTTCTCCTCGTCCATCATCTCGGGGCCCAGCGAACCGTCCGGGGCCACCAGGCATTCGGACCACTGGGGCAGGGAGTCGCTTTCCTCATAGAAATTGAGTTCGATCTCTCCCTGGGGATTGATGCCGCCCCAGACGCCGTGGGCGGTGCTCATGCGCACGCTGTCGTCCATAACGTACTTGTAGCGGATCTTCTTGGGAAGCTCGGGTTGGTTGCTCATGCAGGCTCCTTGAAAAAATATGGGGGATGGTAAAGAAGACGGCCGCAATAGTAAAGCCCGGCGGGCCCGGCGCATGTGAAAGGATGTGCAGGCTTGACGGTCGCCTGTCCTTGGTTACAATAGCACGGTAAAGAAGGGCTCATCCTGATGCCCGCAAGGAGAGACTGTGAGCGAGATTACCGTTACGGAACACGAGATCCGTCCCTATTTCGATATGGAAGGCTTCATGACCCTGAGCCAGGAATCGCGCCTGGGCGGCGCGACGCTGGAACGGCTGTGCAAGTTGTGGGAAGAGTGGATGCCGCAACTCAAGGTCTGCGAGATCAAGACAGCCAAGATCTCCTATCTGGCCGTCTGGCTGCCCGAGAGCGTGGAGCAGCAGGTGGACGCCGCCTGGGAAAAATCCCCTTCGGACGGCTGGCAGGACAACAACCTGGCCCAGTACATGTGCATGGCCGCCGTGCAGGAAGTGCTGCCCCAGGTGGAAGATGCCGGCTGTGCGCCCGCACCGCGTCCCACCGAGGCCCTGCGTGAGGCCCTGTCCGGCCTGGGCCTGGAATATCGTGAAGATGCCCCCACCCTGAACCGCCGTTTTGCTCTGGTGACCCATTATCCCTTCAAGGGCGGCTGCGAGATCTGCCATCTGCAGTCCAACTGCCCCAAGGGACAGGGCAAAAGCGAGGCTGCCAGTGTGGTGCTGCCCGGCTACGAGCAGGGCGCCGACGAATAGGCATGACCCGGTCGCGCCGGGGCCCCAGGGTTCCGGCGCGTCCGTCCGCGACGGCTAGCGGCCTTCCATCACGAGGGTGTGCGCTTCGCCGTCGGGCGTGCGGACCACGATCTCCACGGTGCGGCTGTTGCGGGTGACGGAGACCACCAGGCAGGTGGTCGTCTCGTCATTGCTGTAGTTGCGCACGTCCACGGTGTCGCCCTTGTTGGGCAGGGCATCGGGGATGATCTCCACCAGGTCGGCGGAATCCGCATCAAAGCCGTCCCAGGCCAGCGCGGGCAGCGGCAGGGCCAGAGAGGCACACAGGGCGATGACGGCCGGCAGACGCCGGACACGCTGATTGCGTAAGAGTGTCTTCATGGCTGCATGTGTAAAACCATTTTTGCTTCTTGGCAACAGGAGGCCCCGGAGGGACGATGAGCATCCATGCCCTGCACGACGACCACGGCCGCACGGTACGTTACCTGCGCCTGTCACTGACGGACCGCTGCAACCTGCGCTGTCTGTATTGTCACAGCAATGCCCGGCACCAGTGCATCCCGCACGAAAAGGTGCTGCGCTATGAGGAGATGATCCGTCTGGTGCAGATCGTGCGCGGCATGGGCGTGGGAAAGGTGCGTCTGACCGGCGGGGAACCCTTTGCGCGCAAGGGCTGTGACGATTTCCTCCTGCGGTTGCGGCAGCGCTTCGACGATCTGGACATCCGCATCACCACCAACGGCACGCTGCTGGAGGAGCACATCCCCCTGCTGCAGCGTATCCGCATCAGCGCCGTGAACCTGTCGCTGGACAGCTTCGACCGCGAGACCTTTGCCCGTGTGACCGGGCGCGACATGCTGCCCGAAGTGCTGCGGGCCCTGGACGCCATGCTGGCCGCGGGCATCCGGGTCAAGATCAATGCCGTGGGCCTGCGCGGCATCAATGACGGCCAGCTGGCCGACTTCGTCCATGCGGCCATGACCCTGCCCGTGGACGTGCGCTTCATCGAATTCATGCCCATGGGCAGCGATACCCTGTGGAGCCCCGAGAATTTCTGGCCCGCCAGCGACATCCGCGCCGCCGTGGAGCAGCACGTCCGCCTGGTGCCGCTGGGCGATGCCAACGAGGGCCAGCGCGGCCCGGCCCGCATGTTCGCCCTGGAAGGCGGCAAGGGGCGCATGGGCTTCATCACGCCGCTGACCAACCATTTCTGTCTGTCCTGCAACCGCCTGCGTATGACCAGCGACGGGCATCTGCGCACCTGTCTGTTTGCCGACAGGGAGTATCCGTTGCGGCCCCTGCTGCGTCATCCCAAGGTCACGGATGAGCATATCGCCCGGGTCATCGCCCAGGCCTGCAAGAGCAAGCCCGTGGGCGCGGATCTGCTGGCGGCCCGGCAGGGGGGCGCTGTGGCCAGCAGCAAGATGGTCTCCATCGGCGGCTAGGGCAGGGCGCTCCTGCCGCACGGCAAGGTGCCCTGCGGGGTGGGGTGGCAGGCACAACAGGCCTTGCCATATATATTGATACAAAATGATACGGTTGCCTCCCTGTTCGGGGTAGCCGTGTCTGTTGCCCATGCCCCGGAAAGGCAGCCCGGTCCCTGCCTGCATGGTTGCCGTATGGGGCGCCGCACCGGCCCGGAGCAGCGCTGCCTCGCGGATACCGCCGGCATCCTCCGGCCAGGGAGAGGCATCCTGCCCACGAGGGGAGCAGGGGCCCGGGCAGCGTCTCCACGGTATGACAGCTCTCAGAGACTGTTCCCCAGGGCCCGGCGGGAGAGACCGGCAACAGAGGGGTGGAAAGCGTCATGTGGCAGGTCTATGCCTTGCTGGCGGCCGTGTTCGCGGCCCTGACAGCCATTTTTTCCAAACTGGGCGTCCGGGACGTGGATTCCGGGCTGGCCACGGCCATCCGGGTGGGCTTCATCCTGCTCCTCACCTGGGGCATGAGCCTGTATGCCGGCACCTGGCGCGAGGTGCGCCAGATCGGCGGGCATACCTGGCTCTTCCTGTTCCTTTCCGCCGTGGCCACGGGCCTGTCGTGGCTGTGCTACTTCAAGGCCCTGCAGCTGGGGGACGTCTCCAGGGTCGCGCCGCTGGACAAGCTCAGCGTACCTCTGGCCATGCTGCTGGGGGTGCTCGTCCTGGGCGAGCCCTGTGATCCCAAGACCGTGGCCGGGGGCATCCTGATCACGGCCGGGGCCCTTTTGCTGGTGCTGTGAGGCCGCTGCCTCCGCATCCCTGTTTTTCGATGACATCAAGGAGCATCCATGATCGCCTATCTTGAAGGCCTGCTGGCCGAGACCTGGGGCACCTCCTGCATCGTGGTCACGCGCGGTGGCGTGGGCTACGAGCTGGATCTGCCCGCCCACACCATGGCATCCCTGCCCGGACGCGGGGAAAGCGTGGCCCTGTACACCAGCCTGGTGGTGCGCGAGGATGCCCAGCAGCTGTTCGGCTTTGCCACCTTTGAGGAGCGGCAGGTCTTCGGGGTGCTGCTGACCATCTCCAAGGTGGGCGCGCGCACGGCGCTGGCCATCCTTTCCCTGTACCGGCCCGACGACCTGCGCCGCATCGTGCTGGAAGAGGATGTGGATGCCCTCACCCGGGTGAGCGGCATCGGCAAGAAGACGGCCCAGCATGTTTTTCTGGAGCTCAAATACAAGCTCAAGGTGGAGGACGTGCCGCAGGCGGCGGTGCTGGCGCCCAACGGCCGTCCGGGCTCCGTGTTCCGGGACGTGCTTGATGGTTTGTCCAATCTTGGCTATTCTGAAGACGAATGCGCTCCTGTGGTCAAAAACATCCTGTTGCAGGAGCCCGACCTTGACGTCACCGGCGCTTTGCGGGCGGCGCTCAAGGCACTGGCGCGCGGTCGTCTGTAGACCGGCGCTTTCTTTTTCTTGAGTGTTCCCCGTGCAGGCCCGGCCTGTGCAGGGGGCAAATCCTGACCGACTGGACATCATGGCACAGAAATCCTCCCCTTCCCCCGCAGCCCGTTTTTTCGGCAATGATGACTGGGATGCCCCTGCGGAACAGCACACGCCCGCACCCGCAGCCGGCACGGAAGACCCCGGTCTGAGCACCGCCGCGCTGGAAGAGAGCGTGCGGCCCCGCAGCCTGGATGATTTCATCGGTCAGGAAGAACTGCGTGCCAATCTACGCGTGTATCTGGGCGCTGCCCGTGAACGCGGCTGCGCGCTGGACCATACGCTCTTTTACGGCAACCCCGGTCTGGGCAAGACGACCCTGGCCCAGATCATGGCTGCCGAGCTGGGCGTCAACCTGGTCTGCACCTCGGGCCCGGTGCTGGAGCGCAGCGGTGATCTGGCCGCCATCCTGACCAACCTGTCCCGCAACGACATCCTCTTCGTGGACGAGATCCACCGCATGCCCATCGCTGTGGAGGAAGTGCTGTATCCGGCCATGGAAGACTTCAAGCTGGATCTGGTCATCGGGCAGGGCCCGGCGGCCCGCACGGTCAAGATCGACCTGGAGCCGTTCACCCTGGTAGGGGCCACCACGCGTATGGGCCTGATTTCCGCGCCCTTGCGCGGGCGCTTCGGCATCCTTTCGCAGCTGGAGTTCTACACGCCCGCCGAACTGGCCCGGGTGGTGCTGCGCACGGCGCACATCCTCGGCATCGCCGTCACTCCTGACGGTGCGGAAGAGATAGGCCGCCGCTCCCGCGGCACACCGCGCATCGCCAACCGCCTCTTGCGTCGCGTGCGGGATTTTGCCATGATGGGCGGCCACGACGTCATCACCGCGGAACAGGCTGCCGAGGCCCTGCGGCGCATGGACGTCGACGAGATAGGTCTGGACCGCATGGACAGGCGCCTGCTGGAAGTCATGATCACCCACTACGACGGCGGACCCGTGGGGCTCAAGACGCTGGCCGTGGCCTGCTCCGAAGAAGTGCGTACCATCGAAGAGATCTACGAGCCCTACCTCATCCAGTGCGGTCTGCTCAAGCGTACCCCCCGTGGTCGCATGGTGACCGCCAAAGCCTACCGCCACCTCAACCTTTTACTGCGCTGAGAGGCGCACGAAGAACAGCTGCGCTGCTTTTTGTCGCATCTGCATAGTTGCGACAGCAACGTTTTTTTCTGTTCTTCCCGGAGCCCGGCTCCAATTTGTGCCGCGCCGGTAACGGCGCCGTCGCTTTTCTGTTCTCTCCTGAAAGGCGGCGGGACGTTGCCCGCGGCGGACGTCGTTTCGATAACGTCCCCTTGCCCTGCCTTCCCGACCGGCGCCGGAAGGAGCGGCACGGGGGCGGAGACGGCGCCCCCCTTGGTTTCATCGCCGGAGTACCGCGTTGTGTATGGACGTGGTCGGAGTTTTCAGAATGAAAGTGACTGTTGACAAATCTGTGTTGTGCAAACGTTATGCGGGCTTCACCGTGGCACTGCTGGTCTGTGCCCTGGGGGTAGCGCTGGTGACCAATGCCTGTCTGGGCACCTCGCCCATCACCAGCCTGCCGTACGCCCTGAGCGCCATCTTCCCCCTGAGTCTGGGGACCGTGACTTTTCTGTCCAATATCTGTTTTCTCGTGGTACAAAAGGCCCTGCTGGGTCGTTACTTTACGGTGGGGCATCTGATGCAGATCCCCGCGGTCTTCCTGTTCGGCCTGTTCATCGACGGCTGGATGTGGGCCACCTCCTATCTGGTGACTGATGTCTACTGGCAGCAGATGCTCATGTGCCTGGTGGGCTCCATGGTCCTGGGCCTGGGCGTGAGCCTGGAGATCATCAGCAACGCCACCGTGCTGCCCGGTGAGGGCATGGTCGTGGCCATCGTCTTCCGCACGCACAAGAATTTCGGCAACATCAAGGTCCTGGTGGACTCCTCCATGGTGCTGGCCGCGGTGCTGCTCAGCCTGGCCGTCCTGCATACCATCGTGGGCCTGCGCGAGGGCACCATCATCTCGGCCGTGCTGGTGGGC
>NZ_OX636706.1:2767500-2990000 GCF_951793255.1 Desulfovibrio piger | reverse complement strand
GGGATGAATAATCCAAGGCGCTCGAGAGAACTCTGGCCAAGGAACTCGGCAAAATAACCCCGTACCTTCGGAAGAAGGGGTGCTTTTTAGGGTGAAGCGATTCACTCTGTCGAGCCCTGAAAAGCCGCAGAGAAATGGTGGTGGCGACTGTTTACTAAAAACATAGGTCTGTGCCAAGTCGTATAGACGACGTATACGGACTGACGCCTGCCCGGTGCTGGAAGGTTAAAAGGAGGAGTCAGCGCAAGCGAAGCTCCGAATTGAAGCCCCAGTAAACGGCGGCCGTAACTATAACGGTCCTAAGGTAGCGAAATTCCTTGTCGGGTAAGTTCCGACCTGCACGAATGGCGTAACGATCTCCACACTGTCTCGGCCAGAGACTCGGTGAAATTGAAGTCGCGGTGAAAATGCCGTGTACCCGCAGAAAGACGGAAAGACCCTGTGCACCTTTACTATAGCTTGACATTGGGATTTGAGCCTGCATGTGTAGCATAGGTGGGAGGCTGTGAACTCTGTACGCCAGTATGGAGGGAGCCATCGTTGAAATACCACCCTTGTTTGTTCAGGTCCCTAACTCCTTGCCGTGATCCGGTAGGAGGACAGTGTCTGGTGGGTAGTTTGACTGGGGCGGTCGCCTCCCAAAATGTAACGGAGGCATGCAAAGGTTCCCTCAGGCTGATTGGAAACCAGCCGTCGAGTGCAAACGCAAAAGGGAGCTTGACTGCAAGAGAGACATCTCGAGCAGGTACGAAAGTAGGTGTTAGTGATCCGGTGATCCCGAATGGAAGGGTCATCGCTCATTGGATAAAAGGTACGCCGGGGATAACAGGCTGATCGCATCCAAGAGTTCACATCGACGATGCGGTTTGGCACCTCGATGTCGGCTCATCACATCCTGGGGCTGAAGCAGGTCCCAAGGGTACGGCTGTTCGCCGTTTAAAGTGGTACGCGAGCTGGGTTTAAAACGTCGTGAGACAGTTTGGTCCCTATCTTCTGTGGGCGTAGGAGAATTGAAAGGGCCTGTCCCTAGTACGAGAGGACCGGGATGGACACACCACTGGTGGACCTGTTGTCGTGCCAACGGCACAGCAGGGTAGCTATGTGTGGAAGGGATAACCGCTGAAAGCATCTAAGCGGGAAGCCTGCCTTAAGATAAGTTCTCCCTGACGCAAGTCCTGAAGGGCCGAGGTAGACGACCTCGTTGATAGGCTGGAGGTGGAAGCCCTGTGAGGGGTGGAGCTGACTAGTACTAATAGCCCGTGCGTCTTGTTTCTCGAAAAATCCTTCCACCCTATTTCAATAAATTTGCCAAATTTCTTTGGTAGCCATAGAGGAGAGGGTACACCCGACCCCATTCCGAACTCGGAAGTTAAGCTCTCCATCGCCGATGATACTGCATAACGTCATGTGGGAAAGTAGGCCGCTGCCAAAGATTGTTCGAGACTCCCTTGCAGCTCACAGCGCGAGGGGGTCTTTTTTTGTCCCCGCTCCGTCGGGGATTTTTTTGTTTTGGGGACGGCAGGCAGGGCCTGAAGATTTGAAGAAAGAAAAGCTTGCGGGGAGGGAAACCTTTTTGGAAAAAGGTTCTCCCTCCCCGCGCCCCTTGCTTCCAAAAACTTTTGCTCCTGGGACTGCGTTTTGCCAGCGGACCTGTGTATGGATGGGAATGGGGTTGCCTTGGCTGTGAAGAGGCTCAAATCGAAAATATTGTAAGGTAGCGGTGTCGCCATCGACATCCAGCGGAATAGTGTTTGCGAATTCCCGGGCCTGGCCCGGAAAGCACACGATGGTATTTTATGGAGCCATCAAGCCTTTTCAAGGCGTCCTTCCTCCTACCGGCTGTTGATGGGGCAGAATTTTTTCCAGACAGGAACATCCCTCAACTTGCGCCAGCCATAAAAAAAGACTGCCTGTAATGCAGGCAGTCTTGATGGGCGGTTTTGGGGGAAGGAGGGGGCGAGGGGGAGGGAACAACTTTTTTCCGCAAGGAAAAGGGGTTCCCTCCCCCTTCATTATGCATCGTGATGCTAACTCGTGCGCAGCAGGATCATGCCGATGATGAGCAGTCCCATACCGGCAAAGGCGCAGGGCTTGAGGCGCTGGCGCAGGAAGAGCCAGCCGCACAGCGATGTGCCCAGGATACCGAGGCTGCCCCACATGGAGTAGGCCACGGCCAGGTCCATATACTGGACGGCCAGAGAGAGGCAGTAAAAGGCCAGACCGACCAGGGCCAGAGCGGCAATACCGATCAAGCGCTTTTTGAAGCCATCAGAACGGGCCAGCATGAGGTTGGCGGCCACGTCCAGAGCCGCGGCTGCGGCCACCAGGCCAGCGGAAAGGATGAGATGCAGCGTTTCCGTATTCATGGGCAGCTCCTTCTAGCTGGCGGTGCGGCTGGTATCGGAGGACGTATCCTTGTCCTGGACGGTGCCGTGATGGACCAGCAGGGCGCCGCTCAGGGCGCAGAGCAGGCCGGCCAGGCGCTGCAGGGAAAAGGGCTCGTCCAGGATGTAGATGCTGGAGAGTGTGATGAGAGCCAGCCCCAGGGCCTCCCAGAAGGCAAAGGCCACGCCTACGGGCAGGCCCGTGGTGGCTTTGGCGAGTGAGTAGTAAGAAAGCCCGATGGCTATCCACATGAGGACAAGGCCAGCAAGGGCAGCGTGGGCAAAGCTCCAGCCAAAGGAGAGCTTCATGACGGTGGTACCGGCCACCTCAAAAACGATGGCCGCCAGCAAACAGAGCCAGTGATAGGGACGTGTGGGATTCATGATGCACCTTTCAGGATATGCGGTCGAACGCAAAGGGCTCCGCAACGGCATTGCGGAGCTGCTACAGACGTGCCGGTCCGCTCCGGACCGGCAGAAAGGGCATCAGGATTACAGATGGCTGCGCCAGTGTCGCTCTGCCATGACGGCGAAGAAAAGCCGGGAGAGTATGAGCAGAGGATGTTGCATCTTTATATGATAGGCTAGAAGTAGAGATGAGGCAAGTTTGGTGCGGGAGGCCCGGATAAAGGCCTCGGATGAGGATGTAGGGGCAGGAAAGAGGTGATGCGGGTCTCTTACTTATCGAGCGTAGCAAAGTAAGCCGGAGAGCCCATGCAGGACGAAAACGTAGCCGGTTGCTATAGGCGAAAATAGATAGGCGCTGCATGTAAAGCAGGCAATCTGAAGGACGGCAGATTCGGGCAAGGGGACACGAGCGCGGATGACAGAAAAGGAATCCTGCCAGAGCCGGGCATCCCATCTGCATCGGGTGAGCAAAGACATAAAAAAGGGAAGGAGATGGTATCTCCTTCCCTTTGCTGTTTGCGGTATCCTGAAAACTACTGCTGGGCAGCGATCCAGGCGTTGGCTTCCACAAGGTCAAGCGTGCCTTCGTACAGGGCCCGGCCGCTGATGGCACCTTGCAGGTTGGCCTGCGTGCTGAGCGGGTACAGGGCCTGTACGTCAGCCAGTGTGGCCACACCACCGGCAGCGATGACCGGCACGGTGGAGGTCTCGGCCAGATGGCGCAGGGCCGTCAGGTTGACGCCGCACTGCATGCCGTCCCGCTCGATATCCGTATAGATGATGAAGGCCGCGCCGTCTTCCTGCAGGCGGGGCAGGACATCGTCCACGCTCAGACCGGCATCGGCCACCCAGCCCTTGGTCTTGAGGCGTCCGCCCTCGGCATCGAGGGAGACCCCGATCTGCCCGGGAAAGGTCTTGCAGAGGGAAGCAAAGGCTTCGGGCTGCTCCAGGGCCATGGTACCGATGATCAGGCGCTGCACACCGGCTTCGAGATAGGCACGGGCCGTCTGTTCGTCACGGATGCCGCCGCCCAGCTGCACGGGGATATCCAGCTCCCGGCAGATGTTGCGCACGATGTCCCGGCTTTTGGGCAGACCGTCGAAAGCGCCGTCCAGATCGACCACATGCAGCCAGCGGGCGCCCTTGTCCCGCCAGGCCACGGCAGCGGCCACAGGATCGGGGGAAAACACGGTGCTCTCGTGGGCACGTCCCTGTTTCAGGCGGACGGCCTTTCCGTCCTGGATGTCGACAGCGGGAAAGATAATCATAAGTTCAGATCCTTTACAGCCTTGATCATGGCTTCGCGGGCCAGCTCTTCAGCAGTGACCCACTTGCCCTGGCGTTTGAAGAAGTCGCCCACGTTGAGCAGGTTTTCCGTCAGGCCCTGCTGCTCGACCTCGTAGACAGAGTGGCCGATGATGTTGCCTTCCTTGATGTTCAGCAGGAAGAACTCCAGCCGCACATGGGCGGGTTCGGTGACACCGGCCGCCGAGCCCTGACGGTCCCGCCAGGTGAGGACCTGCGGGATGAACAGGATGTCCGCCGACGTCTTGCGGGCGTATTCCACCCACAGGGGCAGGGCCTGGGGACGCTCCGAGGTGTGGAAACGCTTCAGGTCCGGCAAGGGACGGGTTCGGGGCAGGAAGTCATAGGAGCGTTTGGTCGTGGTGTACAAAACATCACGCAGCTGGCGGTCCTGGGCGATCAGCACGTCACGGGCGGCCAGGGCCTGCGGCTGGGGAAGCTGGCCCATGATGAGCTGGCTGATGTCGCGGGGCTGGGTGAAGGGCGCCACCGCGATCTTGTACTGATGGGACAGCGAGCGCGGCACGTCCGCCGTGCTGGCAGGTTTGCGGTTGCAGCCGCCCGTCAGGACCAGCAGGGACAGAAGCACACACAATATCCACAGGAAACGGTTCTTCATCAATCCAGCCCTCCCTTGGTGCTGCGGATGACGTTCCCGCTACGCCGGACCGCCTGGGCGAGCGCCAGGCCCAGGCTTTTGGCGACGGATTCCAGAAGGTGATGGCCATTTTTGCCATAATGCATGGTCACATGCAGGTTGCAGCGGGCGCTGCTGGCAAAGGCCTTGTAAAACTCCCGCCAGAGGTCTTTTTCCTCCCCGGCGATGACCGGGGGCAGGAGTTCATCACCGCGCCATTCCAGCCAGGGGCGGCCGGAAAGGTCGATGGTGACATCGCTCAGGGCCTCATCCATGGGGACGCGGCCGTAGCCCACACGGGTGATGCCCACACGGTCCCCTAGGGCTTCCAGCACAGCCTGGCCCAGGACCAGGCCGATGTCCTCGGCGCTGTGGTGGGCGTCGATGTGCAGATCGCCCTGACAGCGCAGGTGCAGGTCCATTCCGGCCCAGAATGCCGTCAGGGTCAGCATGTGATCCAGCATGCCGAAGCCGGTCTGGATATCGGTCTTGCCCGAGCCGTCCAGGGTAAGGCTCAGACTGATGTCGGTCTCGGCGCTTTTACGGGCATGCCGGGCCGAACGCTGGGGCAGAGTCGCTTCCATCATCATTCCTTGTCCTTGGCAGGCGTTGCGGGATCGTCGTCAGCGGCAGGGACTTCCGCCACGGAAGCGGGATCGTCCTGCTGTTCCGCAGGTGTGGCCGTATCGGCAGCATCGGGCGTGAGGCCTTCCAGCTCCGCAGGATGGTCCTCAGCCCCTTCGGGGAGTTCCTCGGACGTCCGTTCCGTTTCAGCTGCTTCGGCCGTAGAGCTTTCGGCCGTCTCCATGGCGGGGGCGGGCGTTTCTTCTTCGGGCGGAATGCGCTGGGCGTCGTCATCGCTCATGGCAGCCACCGTGGCGGCAGCTGCGGCAGCGGCCGCGACCGTCGTGCCGTCCGGTCCTTCGGGAGCGGGAGAGGCGGGCGCAGGGTCGGCCGGAGCGGGATCGCCGGGCGTCCCTTCCTCCTCTTCCTTCTTTTCCTTCTTCTTGCGGCCAAAGGCGGCAGCCACGAGGATGCTGATCTCATAGAGCAGCAGCATGGGCATGGCCATGAGCAGCTGGGAGACAACGTCCGGCGGCGTCAGGATGGCGGCCACGATAAAGATGCACAGAACGGCATAGCGACGCACCTTGCGCATCATCTGGGCCGTGATGAGCCCCATGCGGGAAAGGAAGAAGGAGAACAGGGGCATCTCGAAGATGAGGCCGAACGCCAGGAGCAGCTTGATGACGAAATCAAGGTAGTCCGTGATGCGCGGCATGGCCTGGATCTGCTCGGACGAGAAGCCCAGGAAGAAATTGAACGCGTAGGGGAAGACGATGAAGTAACAGAACACGCCGCCACCAATGAAGAAGATGGCGGAAAGCAGGGCGATGGGCAGCAGGCCCTTTTTCTCTTCCTCGTACAGCCCGGGGGAGATGAAGGCCCAGATCTGATAGAAGATGTACGGGCTGGTCACGAACAGGCCGGTCACGAAGGCCACGAACATGCGCACGAAGAAGGGTTCGGGCAAGGTGGTGTACATGGCCGTGCCGTGTGCGGGCAAGGCGCTGAGCAGCGGAGCCGTGATGAAGTTGAAGATGGGCTCGACCACCGTCCAGCAGAGCAGGAAGCCCACACCGGCGGCGATGAAGCAGCGCACCAGGCGCCAGCGCAGCTCGTTGAGATGATCCATGAGGCCCATGGTCTTTTCTTCGGGCTCGGGCGTCCCGCCGGTACCGGCAGCAGCCGTGGCAGGCGGGACGGGCGGCTGGCCCGCGTCATCACCACCTTGCGGCGCGGGAGCTGCCACGGCATCAGGAGCCGGAGCTGCCGTATCCGGCAACGGGTCGGCAGGGGCTTCTGCCGCTGCGGGGGCAGCATCGTCTGCCTGGGCTTCGGGAGCGGGGGCGGCAGGCTGTTCCACAGGGGCGGGGGCTTCCTCGGCTTCGGCCCGGGCCTTGGCAAGTGCCTGGGCCAGAGGGCTGTCCGCCGGAGGTTCAGGGATGGCGGCTTCCCCGTCCTGAGCAGAGGGCACGGTGCCTTCCTGTTCGGTCAGGGGGCCCGTCTGTTCCGGTTCCGTAGCGGAGGCCACGACAGGAGCGGCCTTTTCCGCAGCCGCTTCGGGCAGATCTTCGCCTGCTGCGACCATTTGCGGGGCCGCAGAAGAGAGGGGAGCGTCCTGTTCGGGAGTCGTGACCGTGACGGTCAGATCCTGTTTGTCCTGGATGGTGCTCATGCTTTTGCTCCACTGGCAGGCGTGGCGGCAGCCGGGGCCGCCGTAGCGGCATTACCGGCTTCGGCCTGGGCCTTGGCAAGGGCCTGGGCCAGAGGACTGTCCGTAGGCGGTACGGGCGCGGCAGGGGGGACGACTTCCGGCTGGACAGCAGGACGGGCCGCGGTCTCCGTTGCCGCAGGTGCGGCAGCGGGTGCCGCCTGGGGCTGGGAGGCTGCGGGCTGGGCCGTTGCCTGCGTCTGGGCGGCTGTTTTGGCCGCGTGTTCAGCACGAGCTTCGGGGCTGAAAAATTCCTTTTCAGCTTCCTGCTTGCGCTTGAGATGTTCCTCCTGCTCCACTTCGGCATTCAGCGTGCGCTGAAAATCGGTGGAGACGCGGCGGAATTCACCCATGGCCTTGCCGAGGGTGCGGGAAACACTTGCCAGACTCTTGGGCCCCAGCACCACAAGGGCCACAAGAAGGATAACCAAAAATTCCGTACTGCCGATACCGAACATATCTTCCTCTGCTGTTAGTCCTGAGCGTCATGGACGCGGAAATGCTAAAACGCAAAATTACCTGAGCCCGCAGGCCTTGTAAAGTACGCCTGCCGCCTGCCGCTTCCACTCTTCAGCAGGCAGGACGCCCTGTGGATGAAGGCAGGATATTGCCTGGATGGCCTCGTGTCCCGGTGCGGGATGTCAGGGCCGCGCGGTACCGCCCTGCAGCAGCATGGGCTGCCGTGCCAGCCAGTCCACAGACAGGCGGGTGATGTCCTTGATGAGGGAGAGGTTCGTCTCGGGGCTTTCCAGCGAATTGCAGAGGAAGACCACCAGGGCCACATAGCGCCCATCGGGCAGGCGGAAAAAGGCCAGATCGTTGTCCGCAAGCTTGAGTCCCTGGGGCGTCCTGTCGGAAGAGCCGGTCTTGTGTCCGGCGGTCAGTCCCTGCGGCAGGCCCTCAAGGATCTTGCCGGGCAGGGCGGGCGTCCCGGCCATGATGCCGGTCAGGAAGTCCTTGTGCTCCTGGGAGAAGTCCGGGGAGCTGAAAAATCCCAGCAGCATCCGGGCCATGCTGCGCGGCGTGCCCCAGTTGGCATACTGGTTGTAGATGTTCAGGTGCATCCAGTCTTCATTATGACCGATGAAGACGCTGTCCGCCCCCAGACGGCGGGCGCAGGCCTCCACCACGGCCGGGCCGCCCACATATTCCATCAGGATGTCGCAACCGTTGTTGTCGCTGAAAGTGACGGTATACCGCAGCAGGTCTTCCAGGCTGACTTCCATGTCGCGGCGGCCACGCTGGTCGCGTAAAGGGCTGTGGGTGCCGGTGTGGAGTTGCTCCGCCCGCACGGGGATCATGGTCGTCAGTGTGGCCTGCTCGTGCTGCATCTTTTTCAGCACAGCCACAGCCAGGGGAAACTTGATGACACTGAGCAGGGGGAAGGGCGCATCCATGTGGACACCGGCGCAGAGGCCGTCTTCGGTGAGCAGGGCCACACCGGCCAGGGCCTTTTTGTTCCGCATAAGTGTATGGATGTCCCGCTCCAGGGACAAGGCGTCCACGGCGGCTTGCGGCGTAGCGGGCAATCCTTCGGCCGCCTGGAGAGGCATGGCAGGGGAAAGCAGTGCCAGGGAAAGCAAAAGGGCAGGGAAGATGCGTGACATGGAAAGCTCACAGGGATGCGGTGTTCTATGGAGATACCCGAAGATACGGGCTGGCCTCGTCATATGTTTTCGGGAGGATAGGGACTGGCTTCGGCAAGGACAAGAGGAAAATGTGCCCCGGACAGGGGCGTACTGTTCCGGAACGGAAAGCGGAGTCCAGCGGGGCTGTGCGTCACAGGGGCTCCATGGCTCTGCCCAGCGGCGGGCGACGATGATAGCTCGATATCGCCGTCAGGTGCGGATAGGGGGATGGACTGCTTCGGGAAGACGGACGCGGCTGTTGAATGCCGCGGCCGGGAAGGATAGACTGTCATGGCAAAAAATATCCTGAAAGCACCTGCCATCATGAGGGGGAGCATCTGTGGCATTCAGCAAAACGATACAGATGTATATTTTTGACGGTAATCCCAATGGTCGCATCATGTGCGAGCTCTCCAACTGGAACGGCCGTATCTACAAGGTCTCGCGCAATGAACTTTCTGTCTTTTCCCAGCGGGCCGATGCCGAGAACACCGGCGTCTATTTCCTGCTGGGGAAGGATGAGAACAATACGGATACCGTCTACATCGGTGAGGCGGAAAAAGTCTGCACACGCCTGAAGCAGCATCTGCATGATGCGGATTACTGGAGCGATGCCATCGTCGTCATCAGCAAGGATGATCTGCTCAACAAGGCGCACGTGAAATATCTTGAGAACAGGTTCTATTGCCTGGCACAGGATTCGGGAAGAGCCGTCATCATCAACAGCACGGTCCCCACCTGCTCCTCGATCTCGGAATATGACGAGGCCATGTTGCAGGAGTTCATCAGCAACGCCCGTCTGCTCGTCAATACGCTGGGCTACAAGCTTTTCGATACCCTGGAAGAAAGCAGCGTGGGGCAACAGAGTGAGCCGACCTGCTTTTTCATCAATGCTGCCAGGGGGGCCGCCGCCAAAGGGCTTGTCGTGGCGGATGGTTTTGCCGTGCTCAAGGGATCGACCATCGCTTCGCCCGTGGTCCCCAGCATGGCAGAGAGCTTGCGCCGTCTGCGGGACAGTCTGCTCGAAAAAGGGATCGTCGATGCGGACTTCCATTTTGTGAAAGACCATATCTTCACCAGCCCTTCTCTGGCGGCGGCTGTCGTCCTGGGCAGGAACGCCAATGGCCGGACGGAGTGGAAAACGGCGGGGAACAAGGCGCTGCGTGATGTGGAGGAAGACGAGCTGGCATAGCGTTGCAGCGCCATGATAAAAAAAGAGCTGACAGGCAAGCCGTCAGCTCTTTTTTTATGCTGTCTTCACAGTGCGCCGGCACTGTGGCCGGGAGCAGGACAAGGAGCCTGCTGCTTCGGCATTATTCCCACTCGATGGTGCTCGGGGGCTTGGAGGAGACGTCGTAGACCACGCGGTTGACGCCCTTGACTTCGTTGATGATGCGGCCGGACATACGGGCGATGAGGTCGGCGGGCAGGCGGGCCCAGTCGGCGGTCATTGCGTCCACGCTGTCCACCACGCGCAGGGCGATGACGTGCTCATAGGTACGGCCGTCGCCCATGACGCCCACGGTCTTCAGCGGCAGCAGCACGGCAAAGCCCTGCCAGACCTTGCGGTACCAGCCGGACTCGCGCAGTTCTTCCTGCACGATCTTGTCGGCCTGGCGCAGGATGTTCAGGCGTTCCTCGGTGATCTCGCCCAGCACGCGGATGGCCAGGCCGGGACCGGGGAAGGGATGACGCCAGACGATGGAATCGGGCATGCCCAGCTCGGCGGCCACCTTGCGCACTTCGTCCTTGAAGAGTTCGCGCAGGGGCTCCACCAGCTTGAGCTTCATGGTCTCGGGCAGGCCGCCCACGTTGTGGTGGCTCTTGATGACGGCGCTGGGGCCCTTGTGGGACACGGATTCGATGACGTCGGGGTACAGGGTGCCCTGGGCCAGGTATTCCACTTCGGGCAGCTTCTTGGCTTCTTCGTCGAAGATGTCGATGAAGGTGTGGCCAATGATCTTGCGCTTCTTCTCGGGATCTTCCACACCCTTGAGCAGGTCGAGGAAGCGATCCTGGGCCTGGACGAAGTTGAGGTTCAGGTCAAAGTGCTCACGCAGATAGCTGACCACTTCCTCGCCTTCGTTGAGGCGCAGCAGACCGTTGTCCACGAAGATGCAGTGCAGGCGATGGCCGATGGCCTTGTGCAGCAGCACGGCCACCACGGTGGAGTCGATGCCGCCGGAAAGGGCGCAGACCACGTGCTTGTCACCGATCTTTTCGGCCATTTCCTTGACCACGCGTTCCACGAAGCTGGACATGCTCCAGTCGGGCACGATGTTGCAGACCTTGAACAGAAAGTTGCGCAGCATGGCGTCGCCGTCCACACTGTGGTGCACTTCGGGATGGAACTGCACGGCGTAGATCTTGCGGCTTTCATCGGCCATGGCAGCCACTTCGAGGGTGGGGGTGCTGCCGGTGATCACGAAGCCGGGCGGGGGAGTCTTGACCTTGTCGCCGTGGCTCATCCACACGCGGCTGGCCTTGGAGCTGTCCAGGCCGTCCCACAGGGCGCAGGAGGCTTTCAGGGTCAGGTCGGCCGGGCCGTATTCGCGGGTCAGGGACTGGGCCAGTTCGCCGCCCAGGTTCTGGGCCAGCAGCTGCATGCCGTAGCAGATGCCCAGCACCGGCACGCCCAGTTCCAGGAAGCCCTTGTCCAGGGTGGGGGCATCGGCTTCGCCCACGCTGGCAGGACCGCCGGAAAGGATGATGGCCGAAGGAGCCATAGCGGCCACTTCGGCGGCGGTGACGTTGCAGGCATGGATTTCGGAATACACGCCGGCTTCACGCACACGCCGTGCGATGAGCTGGGTGACCTGCGAACCGTAGTCAATGATAATGACCTTGCTGTGCGCCATGAGTGTTCCTTGCAATGTATGCGGACGCCGCCCGGGAGGGACGGCGTCCTTTATATAATGTCATGAACGGGCAGCCTGGCTGCCGGAAAACAGGATGCAAGCACCAAACGGATGCGGGCGGTCGCTGCAGCGATCGCCCGCAGGTCTGAGGCTAGTTGTCGATGCGATAGTTGGGGGCTTCCTTGGTGATGATGACGTCGTGCACGTGGCTTTCACGCAGGCCCGCCGCCGAGATCTCACAGAAGGTGGTGTTCTCGAACAGGTCGTTGAGGGTGCGGGCACCCACATAACCCATGCCGGAACGCAGACCGCCCATGAGCTGGTAGATGGCTTCCATCACATGGCCACGGTAAGGCACGCGGCCCACGATGCCTTCGGGGACCAGCTTCTTGCTGCGTTCCTGGAAGTAACGGTCGGAGCTGCCGTCCTTCATGGCGTCGATGGAGCCCATGCCGCGGTAGATCTTGTAGGTACGGCCCTGGTAGAGGATGGTTTCGCCCGGGCTTTCTTCGGTACCGGCGAACAGGGAGCCGATCATCACGGAGTGGGCGCCCACCACGAGGGCCTTGACGATGTCACCGGAGAACTTGATGCCGCCGTCAGCGATGCAGCAGCGGTCCATCTCGCGGGCAGCGCGGCTGCCGTCCATGACGGCGGTCACCTGCGGCACGCCCACACCGGCCACGATGCGGGTGGTGCAGATGGAGCCGGGACCAATGCCCACCTTGACGGCGTCGGCACCGGCTTCGAGCACGGCGCGGGCACCTTCGTAGGTGGCCACGTTACCAGCCACCAGCTGGCAGTTGGGGTACGCGGTCTTGACCTTGCGGATGGCCTTGAGCACGTTCATGGAATGACCGTGGGCGGAGTCCAGGACGAGCACGTCCACACCGGCCTGGATGAGCTGCTCGGCGCGTTCGTCGCAGTCGCGGCCGATGCCGATGGCGGCACCCACGCGCAGACGGCCGGCGCTGTCCTTGCAGGCGTTGGGGTATTTCTGGACTTTGTCGATGTCCTTCATGGTGATGAGGCCGCGCAGGCGCTCGTTCTCGTCCACCACGAGGAGCTTTTCGATGCGGTGTTCGTGCAGGTGGCGCTTGGCTTCTTCCAGGGAGGTGCCCATGGGCACGGTGACCAGGTTCTTGCTGGTCATCACTTCGCCCACGCGGATGGCGGAGGCGTCTTCGATGAAGCGCACGTCACGGTTGGTGAGGATGCCCACCAGCTTGCCGTCATCCACGACGGGCAGACCGGACACGCGGAAATCCGCCATCAGGTCCAGGGCTTCCTGCACGGAGTTGCGGGAGGAAACGGTAACGGGGTCAAGGATCATGCCGCTTTCGCTCTTCTTGACGCGTTCCACTTCCAGGCGCTGGCGTTCGATGGGCATGTTCTTATGGATGATGCCGATGCCGCCCATACGCGCCATGCTGATGGCCATGGCCGATTCGGTGACCGTGTCCATGGCAGCGGAGAGCAGGGGGATGCGCAATTCGATGGAAGGAGTGAGCCAGGTGGAGATGTCCACGGCGTCGGGAGTCACTTCCGAATAGCTGGGGACAAGCAAGATATCGTCAAAAGTCAGGGCCTTGCCGCGATTGGTGAACATATTTGCCTCGTAATGTGCTGGAATTGTTCAACAAAATTTAATATATAATTATATACATTCCTCGTGTCCATGTCAATGCAAGAAAAGGGCCGGAAGCACAGGACGGACGGGCAAAATTTTTATGAAAGCGGGAGAGAGACGCTTGCTCCTGCATGCGGGCATGGCCGCCGCCGTCCATATACTAATGTAGTGCCGTGGAAAGGGGCTCATCGTGCGGCACAAACTGTCGGATTTCGCAACCGGTTCGGACGGGGGCCACCGAAAGGAACCGGGAGGCGGGGAATTTTCCTGGCTGTTCTTTTGGGAGTGATCGGGGCCTGCGGTCGATGCCTGTCCCTGGAACTGTCAGGAGAGCCGTCCGCGTGCGGGATCTTTCGTGCCGCCGGCAATACCGGGAAGAGTGGCGGGCGCCTTCGCATGCTCCGGGCATGGTGCGGCACGTTTGTCCTGGTGCCGTGGCCAGGCTTGATGGGGAAAATGCATGGTTCAGTTTTCTGTCCCGCCCCAAGGGGATTTTCCGGTCAGGGCTGTGGAAATTTTCGCTTTGCGGGTGCATTTCGCATGGACGATTTTAAAGATTGTCTTGCTATCATGCTGTAAAGAAAGACTCTTTTTATGGTGTCGCCTGAAATGAACAAGTCTATATCGTTTTTTATCACTTAATATTGACAAACTGATAAAAGGGGTTTAAAAATTTTTACAAGTTCGACGGACAAGCAGATCGCTGCCGCGAGCTTTTAAAAATGAGCTTTCAGCTCCGGCCGTATCGGCCGGGATTCCTGTCCCGCTCCGCACAGGTCAGGAATGGGGTCCCGCAAGGGAAAAAGATCCCGTAGTGGATGGGATCGAAAGATGCGGAAGTAATGAAGGAAGGTATTATCATGAAGAAGCTTATGACTCTCGCTCTGGCTGCCGCTATGATGCTGGGTGCTGCTACCGGCGCCAACGCTATCGACTTCAAGGCCAAGGGCCAGTGGATCATGTCTTTCGACTACGGCATGCACGGCGACTTCGCCAAGAGCAAGGCCAACCGTAACTCCGGTTATAAGAATAGCACCACCGGCAATGAAGACGAATTCGAAGCCCGCCAGCGCGTTCGCCTGCAGTTGGACGCCGTGGCTTCCGAAGCCCTGTCCGGTACCGTGTTCTTCGAAATCGGTGACCAGGTGTGGGGCAACAGCGAGACCGGCGGCGCTCTGGGCGCTGACGGCAAGGTCGTGAAGCTGAAGCGTGCCTACATCGACTGGATGGTGCCCCAGACCGACCTGAAGGTCCGCATGGGTATCCAGGGTCTGGCCCTGCCCAGCTTCACCACCAATGCTTCCCAGATCTTTGACGATGACGTGGCCGCCGTCAGCCTGAACTACCAGTTCAACGAAAATGTGGGCCTGACCGCTTTCTGGGCTCGCCCCTACAACGACAACTACGGTTACAAGAGCTCTGATACCAACAAGGATCGGTGGGAAAACTACATGGACAACATGGACATGTTTGCCGTGCTGCTGCCCCTGTCCTTTGATGGCGTGAAGGTGACCCCCTGGGTCATGTACGCCGCCATGGGGCCCGGCATGTTCGGTGACAAGGAGAGCAAGTTCGGTGCCTCTTGGTCTCCTGTCAAGAAGGGCATGCAGTCCGGCTTCAAGGGTACCGACTGGAATGACAGCTACGGTAATGCCTTCTGGGCCGGCGTGACCGGCGAAGTGACCTACTGGGATCCCTTCCGCATCGCCTGGGATGTGAACTACGGTTCCGCCTCCTATGAAGACCAGAAGATGAACCGCGAAGGCTGGCTGGCCAGCCTGCTGCTGGAATACAAGCTGGATTGGGGTACTCCCGGTCTGTACGGCTGGTACTCCACCGGTGATGACAGCAACCCCCGCAACGGTTCCGAGCGCATGCCCACTGTGTATGCTAACGGCAACAACGACTTCTCCAACTTCGCTTTCAGCGGCAACCCCTACATCGCCCGTGAAAAGGCTTTGGGGTCCACCATGGTGGGTACCTGGGGCATCGGCGCCCGCCTGAAGGACGTGAGCTTCCTGGAAGACCTGAAGCACACCCTGCGTGTGAACTTCATGGGCGGCACCAACGCTCCCAAGATGGCCAAGTACATCCGTGATTACGGTAATCCCTATGAAAAGCATGGTGTGAGCGACGTCGCTCAGTATGCTACCGCTTATGATCCCATCTACCTGACCACCGAAGACTACGCTCTGGAAGTGGGCCTGACCAACACCTACAAGATGTACGACAACTTCACCGTCATGCTGGATGCCGCTTATGTGGCTCTGTGGCTGGATGACAGCCGCAGCACCTGGGGCAAGAACCCCATGCGCGGCTTCTCCGGCAAGGACGGCGGCGTGTACGACGCCTGGAACGTGAACCTGTCCTTCGTGTACTCCTTCTAAGCTTCGGCTTGAGAAGTTCGACCGTGGGGGCTTCGGCCCCCCGGTCTTCAAGCCCCGCTTCGGCGGGGCTTTTTTGCGTTTGGTGAACGAGAAATTTCCGCCTGTAAAAAACCGCATCTATTATTGAGGGTAAATGGTACAGGTGAGCCTTTCGATAGACTGGCTGCGGCCTGTATCGCGTTGCGCTTGAGGGGGGGAAGGCCGCGCGCGGTTTCCTCCACCTCCCCGCTCTTTGTCTTTTTGCTCCCCTGGATTGAAAGAGGGGAGCGAGGAAGACCGGCTTTCGGCTTCCTGGTTTTCAAGCCCCGCTCCGGCGGGGCTTTTTGTGTTCAACAGCCGGACTTTCAAGTTCATTTTGGGGACATCGAGGTCAGGAAGAGCAAGCGGAAAAGAAGTTTTATTTTAAAATGAATATAGATTATCCTATGTAAGTTATTGTTTTTTTTAAAGAAACGTTGACAAGGCCAAGAAAGGGGTATAAAAATTTTTACAAGTTCGACGGACAAGCGGATCGCTGCCGCGAGCTCTCAAAAACGAGCTTTTAGCTCCGGCCGTATCGGCCGGGATTCCTGACCCGCTCCGCACAGGTCAGGAATGGGGTCCCGCAAGGGAAAAAGATCCCCGTAGTGGATGGGATCGAAAGATGCGGAAGTAATGAAGGAAGGTATTATCATGAAGAAGCTTATGACTCTCGCTCTGGCCGCCGCCATGATGCTGGGTGCCGCTACCGGCGCCAACGCTATCGACTTCAAGGCCAAGGGCCAGTGGATCATGTCTTTCGACTACGGCATGCACGGCAACTTTGGTGAAAGCAAGGCCAAGAACAACTCCGGCTTCGGCAAGCACGAAGACGAGTTCGAAGCCCGCCAGCGCGTCCGCCTGCAGTTGGACGCCGTGGCTTCCGAGGCCCTGTCCGGTACCGTGTTCTTTGAAATGGGTGACCAGATTTGGGGCCAGGACAGCACTGGCGGCGCTCTGGGCGCTGACGGCAAGGTCGTGGAACTGAAGCGCGCCTACATCGACTGGATGGTGCCCCAGACCGACCTGAAGGTCCGCATGGGTATCCAGGGCATCGCTCTGCCCAGCTTCACCACCAATGCCTCCCAGATCATGGACGATGACGTGGCCGCCATCAGCCTGAACTATCAGTTCAACGAAAACGTTGGCCTGACCGCTTTCTGGGCTCGCCCCTACAACGACAATGCCGGCTATAAGAGCTCTGACGCTGGTTCCACCAAGTGGGACAACTACATGGACAACATGGACATGTTCGCCGTGCTGCTGCCTCTGACCTTCGACGGCGTGAAGGTGACTCCTTGGGTCATGTACGCTGCCATGGGCCCCGGTATGTTCGACAACTTTGCTAAGGACCCCGGCAATGCTTGGGGTCGTGCCAGCGCCGGCATGCAGTCCGGCTTCAAGGGCACCGACTGGAATGATTCCTATGGCAATGCCTTCTGGGCTGGCGTGACCGGCGAAGTGACCTACTGGGATCCCTTCCGCATCGCTTGGGATGTGAACTACGGTTCCGCCTCTTACGAAGACCAGAAGATGAACCGCGAAGGCTGGTTGGCCAGCCTGCTGCTGGAATACAAGCTGGATTGGGGTACTCCCGGTCTGTACGGCTGGTACGGTTCCGGTGACGACAGCAACCCCCGCAACGGTTCCGAGCGCATGCCTGTGGTGAGCGCCAACGGCAACAACGGCTTCTCCAACTTCGCCTTCAACGGCAACCCCTACATCGCCCGTGAAGGCGTGCTGGGCACCAATATGACCGGTACCTGGGGCATCGGCGCCCGCCTGAAGGACGTGAGCTTCCTGGAAGACCTGAAGCACACCCTGCGTGTGAACTTCATGGGCGGCACCAACGCTCCTAAGATGGCTAAGTACATCCGTGATTACGGTAATCCCTATGCAAAGCATGGTGTGAGCGACGTCGCTCGGTATGCTACTGCTTACGATCCCATGTACCTGACCACCGACGACACCGCTCTGGAAATCGGTCTGACCAACACCTACAAGATGTATGACAACTTCACCGTCATGCTGGATGCCTCCTACGTGGCCCTGTGGCTGGAAGACAGCCGCTCCGTCTGGGGCAAGAACCCCGGTCGCGGCGCTCTGGACGGCGACGGCGTGTACGACGCCTGGAACGTGAACCTGTCCTTCGTGTACTCCTTCTAAGCTTCGGCTTGAGACATTCGACCGTGGGGGCTTCGGCCCCCCGGTTTTCAAGCCCCGCTTCGGCGGGGCTTTTGTTGTTTCAGATAGAGTGTGCCTGAGATGCACGGAGATGTACTGTGTAGTACGATGTTTCTCTGGAGAATGGTGGACAGCCTTTTTCTGAAGGGCTGATCCGCACAGCCCGGGCTGAAAGAATCGTCCGCAGAATACTCCGCCATCCCGGATTGTCCGATCCTGTCATTTTATGACACGGTTCAAAAAATTGTCCTTTCCCTCTTGACGGCGAGAAAAGGCATGCGTATGCTTGCGTAGCAAAATTTGTACTCACGTGGAAAACGGATACAGTTTTGCCATGTCTGGCCGGGATGTCCCCTGGGGAGGAACGTCCCATGCACGTCAGGAAATTTCTCTCAGGAAGGAAGGTTTTTATCATGAAAAAGCTGATGACCCTCGCTCTTGCTGCGGGCATGCTGCTGGGCGCCGCTACCGGCGCCGGCGCTATTGATTTCAAGGCCAAAGGCCAGTGGCTGATGGGCTTCTCCGCCGGTGACGGCTCCCTGATCAGCCATACGAAGGCTAAGGGGAGCGACCACAACAGCGCCCGAGACACCGACGACATCTTCTCCGCTTCCCAGCGTGTTCGTCTGCAGTTGGACGCCGTGGCTTCCGAAGCCCTGTCCGGTACCGTGTTCTTCGAAATTGGTGACCAGGTGTGGGGCAATGCCGAAAGCGGCGGCGCTCTGGGCGCTGACGGCACCGTGGTGGAACTGAAGAACGCCTACATCGACTGGATGGTGCCCAATACCGACCTCAAGTTCCGCATGGGTATCCAGGGCATCCAGCTGCCCAACGTGGCCGGTGGTTCCGCCGTCTTTGATGACGATGTGGCCGGCGTGGTGGCCAGCTACCAGTTCAACGAAAACGTGGGCCTGACCACTTTCTGGGCCCGTCCGTACAACGATAACTACAACACTCGTGCGGATCGTACGAATTACCAGGACAACATGGACCTGTTCGCCCTGATGGTGCCCCTGACCTTCGACGGCGTGAAGGTGACCCCCTGGGCCATGTACGGCATGGCCGGTGCCAACAGCAAGACTGTCAAGTCCATGGGGCCCTACACCCGTCCCATTTCGCCCGACGACGGCGTGGCTAATACCACTACCGGCAAGGCTTACGGTTCCATGTTCTGGGCCGGTCTGCCCATCTCCCTGACCCTGTGGGATCCGCTGAACGTCGAGCTGGACATCAACTACGGCTATGTGGAATCCATGGGTCGCTACACTGCCGATCGCTACAACGGTACCGGTTTCCGCATGGGCGACACCAAGCGTGAAGGCTGGCTGGTCAAGGCCCTGGTGGAATACAAGATGGATTGGGGTACCCCCGGCATCTTCGGCTGGTATGCTTCCGGTGACGACGGCAACGTCAAGAACGGTTCCGAGCGCATGCCCACCGTTTCCGGTTGCGGCAACTTCATGTCCTTCATGGGCGACGGCAACTACGGCTGGTCCTCTGCCGGCAGCCTGTATGACCGCAACTTGACCTACACCGGCACTTGGGGTATCGGTCTGCGCATCCACGATCTGAGCTTTGTGGAAGATCTGAAGCACTCCTTCCGCGTGGCCTACTGGGGCGGCACCAACAGCCCCTCCATGGCCAAGTATGTGGAACATTCCTGGGGCTGGGACAATGGTCTGGACAAGGATGGTCACTACCTGACCACCAACGACGGCCTGCTGGAATTCAACCTGGTCAACAGCTACCAGATCTACGAAAACCTGGAAGCCAACCTGGAACTGGGTTACATCGTGAACATGATGGACGACGATACTTGGAAGCGCAGCTACCGCAGCGATTCCTACAAGAAGCAGGACGCTTGGAAGGCCCAGCTGATCTTCGCTTACAGCTTCTAGTCTTTACGACAGCGATGCTTTCAAGGGGGGCGCAAGCCCCCCTTTTTTTATGCCCGGCAAAGAGGGGGGAAGAGCGGCATTTCCTCCTCCTCCGCGCCATAGTGTTGCCTTGCCTTGGCCGGGGCCTCCGCCTATGCTGGGCTGGTACGACCGCTCCCCCCTGCCGTAGTGTGTTCCCGCATGGCCGTATCCTTCTTTTGATGCACGGAGCCGGAACAACGTCCCTGTCCCGGAGGGATGCGGCTCTCCCCGCAGTTTGCCGAGGTCCCATGTTTGCCCGTATCGCTCTGCTTTCCGCTCCTTACAGCACCCTGACGTACGCCTTGCCCGACATCTTTCCCGAAGAGTTTTGGCAGGAAGGCCTGCGCGTGGCCATCCCCCTGGGCCGTGGTGCGTTGCGGGCAGGCATCCTGATGGAGCGGCTGGAGCACAGCGATCTTCCTGACGGTGTCACCTGCAAGGAGGTGGCCTGGCCGCTGGAGACCGTCCCCCTGCTTTCGGAGGAGATCAGGGCGCTGGCACGGGATCTGGCCATCCGGCAGGGACTGGAGCCGGGCTGTGTGTTCGGGCATGTCCTGCCGCAGGGCTTGCGTCAGGTGGATCTGCGCATCCGCTGGCTGGCGGCGGACAGGGATTTTTCCTGTACGGTGAAGCAGGTCACGAAACTGGAACCGGGTCTGCGCCAGGCCCTGGCCGTGGCCCTGTGCCGGGGGGAGGCCCGCCTTGTCGCTCCGGGCCGGGATGCCGCCGGGGAGGAACTTTGTGTGCTGCGGGTGGATCCTCCCTGGCCGGTACGGCCGCAGGCCGCACGGCAGCGCGAGATACTGGACTATCTGCATGAACGGGGACAGGTCAGCCGTCGCCAGTTGACTCGGGATCTGGGAGCCGGCAGTGCTCCGGCCCTGCGATCTTTGCTGCAGGCCGGATTCGTGGCTTTGCGCCACGCGGAGGCCGATGAGCCCGCTGACGAGCTGCTCCCGCCCGCGCCCCGGGCCTTTGAGCTCAATGCAGACCAGCAGTGGGCCCTGGAGGCCCTGAGTGCTGCGCTGGAGACGGAGCGGCCCGCATCGGTCCTGCTGTTTGGGGTGACCGGCAGCGGCAAGACGGCTGTCTATCTGGAGCTGATCCGGCATTGCATGGAGCAGGGCAGGAGCGTCCTCCTGCTGGCTCCCGAAGTGGCTCTTGCCTGCAAGCTGCGCCGGGATGCGGCCTGCGTCCTGCCCCATGTGCCCCTGTTTTTCTATCATGGCTACCAGCCCCCGGCACGACGGGAGGAGATCTTCCGCCGTCTGGCCACCCGGCAGGAGCCCTGCCTCGTGGTGGGGACGCGTTCGGCGCTCTTCCTGCCTGTACCGCAGCTGGGCTGCGTCATCCTGGACGAAGAGCATGACAGCTCGTTCAAGCAGGACGAGTCTTTGCCCTATCAGGCCAAGGAACTGGCCTGGTCGCGCATTGCACGGCAGCGCGGCCTGCTGGTGCTGGGCTCGGCCACGCCGGACATCAAGACCTTCCATGCGGCCAGTCAGGGGCAGATAGATCTTCTTCGCCTGCCGGAGAGGGTAGGAGGGCGGCCTTTGCCGCCGGTGGAGCTGGTGGATACCAGCGGCCTGGCCGGGGAAGGGCTGCTGGCTGCCCGCAGCGAGCAGGCCCTGCGCGAAGTGCTGCAACGCGGGGAGCAGGCCGTTGTCCTGCTCAACCGGCGCGGCTACGCGCCCCTGCTGTACTGCCTGGACTGCAAGGAGACCGTCAGCTGCCCGCATTGTCACATTGCCCTGACCTACCATAAAGGGCGGGGGCAGCTCGTTTGCCATTACTGCGGCTATGCCGTGCCCTTTCCCAGTCCCTGCCCGCAGTGCAGGAGCATGAACTTCCTGCCCATGGGGGAGGGGACCGAAAGGCTGGAAGAATATTTGTCCACGCTGGCCGGGCAGCCTGTCCTGCGCCTCGACCGTGACAGCACCCGGCGGCCCGGACGCATGGAAGAGATACTGGCGGCTTTTGCCCGGCACGAGTCCCCCATCCTTGTAGGTACGCAGATGCTCTCCAAGGGCCACCACTTCCCTGATGTGACCCTGGCCATCGTGGCGGACGGGGATCTGGGGCTCAATCTGCCGGACTACAGGGCTGCGGAGCGGTCCTTCCAGCTGCTGGTCCAGTCCGCAGGCCGGGCAGGACGTGGCGACAAACCCGGGCGGGTACTGATCCAGACCCGCAATACCAATCACTACTGCTGGCAGTATGTCCAGAGCGGTGATTATGAAGGTTTTTATGCCGCCGAGCTGGCCCGGAGGCGACAACACGGTTATCCGCCTTTCGTGCGTCTGGCGTTGCTGCGCATCTCCTTCCCTGCGGAAGATCCCGGCGGTGCCGCGGCGCTGGGGGAGCTGGCCCGTTTGCTGCAAACCAGGGCCCGTGAGCTGGGCGTGCGCCTGCTGGGGCCTATCCCGGCGCCCCTGGCCATGCTGCGGGGCCGCAGGCGTTTTTCCTGCCTCATCAAAAGTGCCGGCTGGCAGGAGGTCAGGGCGCTGTACCATGAAGCTTTGCGGCAGCAGTGCGCCAGCCGTTTGCGGCTTTTCCTTGACCTTGACCCTGTCAATATGCTCTAATCTTCCGGTTTATTTTACCCGTAAGCGGGATTTTACTGGGGAAAGCTCCGCGGTGCCTGCCCGGGCATTTTTGCGGCCTTTGACCGGACCTGATGCCGGAGCGGACGGTATGCGCGTCATGGCCGGGCACGGCGGGGCGGGAGCCGGTACCGGGCGGAAGGAATTTGTCCGGTGCTTCATGGTCAAGGGAGGAAGAATGAAAGCTTTGCGTGTGGTGGGCCTGTGGGTGGCCCTGGTTCTGGGAATGGCGTCGTCCGTCATGGCTGAAGGTTTTGCGCTGACCGAGTGGAGCGCACGCGGTCTGGGTCTGGCCAGCGGCATGGTGGGCCGCGCCGACGACGTGTCGGCCATCGCCTACAACGCGGCCGGCATTACCCAGCTGCCCGGCGTCCAGGTCATGGGCGGCATGGCCCTGGTCGCGCCTATGGGGACCTTGTCGCTGGATACGGCCCACGGCAAGCAGGAGACCACCACCAAGCCCGCCGTGTGGGCCGCGCCGCACGCCTACGCCAGCTGGCAGCTCAATGACAGCCTGTGGCTGGGCCTGGGCGTGTTCTCGCGCTTCGGTCTGGGCAACAGCTATGACCAGAACTGGACCGGCCGTTATAATCTGTACAGCGTCAACCTGCAGACCATCTCCGCCGTGCCCACTCTGGCCTGGAAGATCAATGACATCCTCTCCGTGTCCGCCGGTCTGGAGATCATGAACGTCAACCTGACCACGGAACAGAAGGCACCGGGTTTTAATCTGAAGGGAACGACTCCTGTGCCCGGTATGGATCATGATGCCGAAGTCCAGGCTTCGGGCTGGGGCGTGGGCGGCCACTTCGGCCTGCATGCCCGTCTGAACGATCAGTGGTCCGTGGGCCTGGCCTACAAGACCCAGGTCACGGTCAACGCATACGGTGAAGGCAAATTTGAACGCAACAGTACGCTTTCTAAAGTTTCTCTTGAGGACTGCAACCTCCACGGTACCGTACAGCTGCCCGACTCCCTGGCCCTGGGCGTGGCCTACAAGCCTCTGGACAATCTGAGCTTCGAAGTGGGCGCTGTCTGGACGCGATGGTCCACCTACAATTCCCTGAACATCTACATGGACAACGGCAACCAGTCCATCAGCCACAAAAACTGGCAAGACGGCTGGAATTTCAACGCCAGCGTGGAATACAAGCCTCTGGACTGGTGGAGCCTGCGTGCCGGTTTCTGGTACGAGACCCCGGTCATCAACGAGGATCACTCCGACTTCATGGTGCCCTCCAACGGCCGCACGGCCCTGACCCTGGGCACGGGCGTGGAGTGGAACGACTTCACCATCGACTTCGCCTACTGCCACATGTGGATCAATCCGACCAACTATGATGACACTGATGCAAGTGGTATTCGTACCCCCGGTCTGGCATCCGGTATCACCGGCGGCAATTCCAAGGACACCGTGGCCAACATCTATATGCTGAGCTTCGGCTACAAGTTCTAGGCTGCTTTCCGGCAGATTTCAGGGGCGTCGTCCTTGGGGCGACGCCTTTTTTTGCGTCTTGCGGCACAGAGCATTTGACCGCGGGCTGGAAAATCTCTATAGTCCCGTTTGAGAAAGTCTAAACTTTTACCGCCTGAACAGGCCCTGCTTTGCAGGAAACATCTCTTTGGAGGAGAGCAATGAAACGCACCATCCTTGCACTGGCTCTGCTGGTGGCTCTGGTCCTGCCCGGCATGGCCAAGGCCGAAGGTACCGGTATGTACCTGGCTCCCAAGTTCCTGATGACCATTCAGGAAACCGGCACCATCGAACGCTCCGGTATGGGCGGCGTGGACGAATACTCCCAGTTCACCCTGGGCGGCGCTCTGGCTGCCGGTTACGACTTCTGGCCCCAGTATCTGGTGCCCCTGCGTGTGGAACTGGAATACGCCCTGCGCGGCAACAGCGAAAAGAGCTGGGGCAGCAACTGGGGCAGCGTGGACTGCACCTGGAACAGCTCCACCCTGTTCGCCAACCTGTACTATGACTTCCGCAACGACAGCGCCTTCGTGCCCTACATCGGCGCCGGTATCGGTATGTCCTTCAACTACCTGGGCTTCGACCTGCACCGTGGTGGCAGTGCTGTTTCCCGTGACGAAAGCACCACCAACTTTGCCTGGAACGTGGGCGCCGGTGTGGCTTACAACGTGAACGACGCCCTGTACATCGACGCCGCTTACCGCTATGTGGACCTGGGCTACACCGAAGCCAGTGGTGCTCTGAACGGCGACCAGATCAAGGTGGGCAGCCGTCCTTACAACCACGAATTCATGCTGGGCCTGCGCTTCGCTTTCTAAAGCGTATTACCCGCGATTTGAAAAGGCCGCTCCTTCGGGGGCGGCCTTTTTTGTTTTTGGGCAGAGCAGGGGCAGCGTGAGGGGGCATGTCCCCCGGGATCCGTGAGCCACAGACAGGCCGGGACGGCCTGGTAAAAAGCCGTGATGGCCGCCACTGCGGTCTTTTCTTGACGAAACGGCATAAACAGCCTATGAATCACAATTCTGTATGCGCTGGCCGGGCCCGCGTGATCTGCCGCCATGTCCTGCGGCAGGGAGGGCAGGGCCTTTCAGTGTAACTTGATAGCGGGGTTCCCATGTTTGAAAGTCTTTCCGATCGCCTTTCCGGTGTGTTCCGCTCCTTCAGCGGACGCGGCCAGCTGACGGAAGAAAATATCCAGGCCGGCCTGCGCGAGGTGCGTCTTGCCCTTCTGGAGGCCGACGTCAACTTCAAGGTCGTCAAGGACTTTGTGGAGAACGTCCGCCAGAAGTGCCTGGGACAGGAACTCATCAAGGGCGTCAGTCCGGCGCAGCAGGTCGTCAAGATCGTCCATGAAGAGCTGGTGGGACTGCTTGGTGGTGAGACAGCGGGTCTGAACCTTCAGGGCCAGGAACCCGCCGTCATCATGCTGGTGGGCCTGCAGGGCTCCGGTAAGACCACCTCGGCGGGCAAGATCGCCAATCTGCTGCGCAAGCAGAAGATGCGTCCCTATCTGGTGCCTGCCGACGTGTACCGTCCCGCGGCTATCGATCAGCTGACCGTGCTGGCCAGGCAGCTGGACATGCCCTGCTTCCCGTCCACGGTGGACATGAATCCCGTGGACATCGCCCGTCAGGCCATGGACGCCGCCCGCGAGCAGCAGGCCACGGTGGTCCTGCTGGACACCGCCGGCCGTCTGCATGTGGACGAGCCGCTGATGCAGGAACTGGCCGCCATCAAGGCGGCGGTGAACCCGCAGGAGATCCTGTTCGTGGCCGACGCCATGACCGGTCAGGATGCCGTGACCGTGGCGGAGTCCTTCAACGAACGTCTGGGCCTGACCGGTGTGGTGCTGACCAAGATGGATGGCGATGCCCGCGGTGGTGCGGCCCTGTCCATCCGGGCGGTGACCGGTGCCCCGGTGAAGTTCGTGGGTATGGGCGAAAAGCTGTCCGAGATGGAGGTCTTCCATCCTGACCGCATCGCGGGCCGCATCCTGGGCATGGGCGACGTGCTCACTCTGGTGGAAAAGGCCCAGGCCACCATCGACGCCGACGAGGCCGAAGCCCTTGCCAAAAAGATGCGCAAGGCCAGCTTCGACCTGGAAGATTTCCGTACCCAGATGCGCCGGATCAAGAAGCTCGGCTCTCTGGACAGTATTTTGAAGATGATCCCCGGTATGGGCGGCCTGCGCGAAAAGCTGGCCGAAGCCAACGGGGCCATGCCTGAAAAGGAAATGGCCCGTACCGAAGCCATCATCAATTCCATGACCATGGCCGAGCGCCGCAACCCCGATATCCTCAACGGCAGCCGCCGGGCGCGTATCGCCAAGGGCGCCGGGGTCACGGTGCAGCAGGTCAACCAGCTGGTGCGTCAGTTCGAGCAGATGCGCCAGATGATGAAGGGGATGATGGGTGGCAAGGCCAAGGGGATGCCCGCCATGCCCAGGATGCCCCGGGGCATGAGCATGCCCGGCGGCATGGGCGGGATGCCCGGCATGATGCCGGGGATGGGTGGCATGCCCGGTATGCCGCCCATGGGGCTGCCGGATGCCGGACACGGCAAGTCGGCGGCGGCCAAAAAGCGCAAGAAGCGCGAACGGCCTGCCAAGCGCAAAAAGAAATAGGCCCGTCCGTGCGGTCTGTCCGCACGGATCAGCGTCCGTTCCCCGGCAGAGCACGGCGAAACCTCATCGCCAGACGGCTGCGGCGATGCCGGAGACGCGATAAAAAAATCGTTGCGGCGCACTGGTCATTGATATAATGGGGGGAGGGCAAACTTGCTCTTTTGCCCCCGCAACGCTACCATAGCACAAACAGGAGATAATCATGGCTGTTAAGCTGAAATTGACCCGTCTGGGCAGCAAGAAGCATCCTTTCTACCGCGTCGTGGCCGCCAACGACGAAACCCGTCGTGATGGCCGTCCGCTGGAATTCCTGGGTTACTACAACCCCATGACCGATCCCGCCGAAGTGAAGCTGGACGCCGAAAAGGTGAAGGCTTGGCTGGATCGCGGTGCCGAACCCACCGACACCGTCCGCGCCCTGCTCAAGAAGATGGCCTAAGGGTATCTTTGCAGGATACCATCGTACCGGTCTTTCCGGTACTGGCCCGATGTTCTTCCGGTGTGCGGTACTGACGCGGCAGATCCCTGAGGGGGCTGCCTGATGGACGTACCGCACCGCAGGCGCATGGCGCTTTTCCCGCGGGCTTTTTCCGCGGAGATGCAGCGCCCGCTCACAGCAACAGTCTTGTCACGGCAGGACTTGCGGGAGGCCAGCAATGAAAGCTTTGATTGAATTTATCGCCCGTTCGCTCGTGGACGCGCCTGATCAGGTACAGGTCACTGAAGTGGAAGGCGAACAGACCACTGTGCTGGAATTGAAGGTCGCCAAGGAAGATCTCGGTAAGGTGATCGGCAAGCAGGGCCGCACGGCACGCGCCATGCGCACCTTGCTCAGCGCCGCGTCCACCAAGGCCAAAAAACGCGTCGTACTCGAGATCCTGGAATAGTTCCTCATGGCACGACGCATCCATATGGGCACGCTCGCGCGCCCGCACGGTATCAAGGGGGAGATCTGCGTCGACTGGTACGCAGACTCCCCTTCGCTGCTGGACGGTCCTTTCTGGTTGCAGGCGGGCGATGCCCCGCCGCGTCCTGCCCGGGCCCGTTCGTGGCGCATGCACAAAGGTCGTCCCCTGCTCCTGCTGGAGGGGGTGACCGACCGTAACGACATCGAAGCCCTGCGCGGCCAGAAGATCCTTGTGGACCGCGACCTGCTGCCCCCTGTGGACGAAGACGAAGTCTACGTGGAGGACGTGCTGGGCTTTGCCGTCATCCTGCCTGACGGCTCCCGCCTGGGCGTGCTGGATCATGTGGAATATCCTGCCGGTCTGGAGGTCTGGAGCATCGTGACCGATGACGGCAAGGAAGTCCTGTTCCCTGCGGAAGCCTCGTTCATCGAAGGCTTCGACCTGGAAGGGGAGTGCATCCACATCGCGCCGCCGGAAGGCCTGCTGGACATCTATCTGGGCGGTGACGAACAGGCCTAGCCTGTGGAGTCGGCTTTGCCGCCGGATTGCGGCGAGCATTTCGGACCGTCCATACGACTGCCCTGTTCCCTGTTTTTGCCTGTCTTTTTTGCTGCCCGTGCTGTCCGCAACACGGGCTGTCTTTTTCCTGGCCGGATGGTTCCGGCCCCTGCTGGTTTGGACCTGCCCTCGGCAGGTCTTTTCGTATGAGGTGGATCATGCCCGAATTGCCGGAAGTGGAGACCGTCGTCCGTACTCTGCGGCCGCAGGTACTGGAATGCTGCATCGAGCGGGTGGACGTGCTGCGCGAGCGCTCCCTGCATCCCCTGAGCCTTCCTGTGGAGCGACTGGCGGGGACGCGCATCAGCGCTGCCCGTCGCCGGGGCAAGCTGGCCCTGCTGGATCTGGAGCCGCCCGCCGTAGCCGCTGCTCTGCCTGTGCCGTCGATTCTGGCCGTGCATCTGCGCATGACGGGGCGCTTCATGGTCCACCCGGAAGGGGCCGCCCCTTTGAAGCACACGCGCATCATCTTCCATTTGCAGCGGCCTGACGGGAGCCGGGCGCAGCTCTTTTTCGATGATGTGCGCTCCTTCGGCCTGGTCTTTGCCGCCACGCCGGAGCTGCTGGAGCGCTGGGACTTCTGGCGTTCGCTGGGCCCGGAACCGCTGCACATGGGGCCCGGTTCTCTGGGGCCGCGTTTGCACGGACGCCGGGCCATCAAGGCCGCCCTGCTGGATCAGACCGCACTGGCCGGTATCGGCAATATCTATGCGGACGAGTCCCTGTTCCGGGCCGGTATCGATCCCCGCCGGCCTGCCGGGGAGCTTTCGGAGGCAGAAGCGGAACGTCTCCGCTGCGCTTTGCAGGAGGTCTTGCGGGAATCCATCGCCCAGTGCGGCAGCTCCATCCGTGATTATCGGGATGCCAACGGCAATGTGGGCGCTTTCCAGAATACCTTTTTCGTCTATGGCCGTGGCGGACAGCTTTGCCGTCGCTGCGGCACGGAGCTGGAAAAAGGGCGCATCGCCGGCCGGGCCACGGTATTTTGTCCGCAGTGCCAGAAGTAGCGGGCGATCTTTTGGGGAAGGGAGCTTTGCGGTAAAGCTCCCTTCCCCTCTCTCAGGAAACCTCGGTCTGGCGGGCATTTCGGGCCGTCAGCCTGACAAACAGTTGTGTATGGCTGATGTGCAGCCGTGATGAGCAACGGGCCGTTCCCCGCGGGGAGCGGCCCGTTGTCCGTATCCGGCGCCGTACAAAGAGGGGAGTGTGCGCAAGGGTATCCTCTTTTCCAGAGCTTGAGGCCGCAGGCTGTAGAGTGATGCGCAGCCTGTATCCTGTGGTGCGCGCACAAAGCGCCGGACAACCACCGCACTGCTGCCACGGTCATCGCGTCAGCCGAGCGAACATCGTACGTTGCGGAGGACGACAGCAATTTTTTATCCGGAGGACTCTCCACCCTGCCACCGTCTTGCAGGCATGCGTTCGTCGATGAGGCCCCACACGTCCTGCGGACAAGGTCGTCCCGCGTCCGGCAGGCAGCGGTAGCAGTAGGGAGGATTTTCTTTCTCGTCTGTTTTCAGGGCCGTACCGGCCGGGCGGTGTCCCAGTCCAGAAGAGGGACGTCCCTGTCGCCTGACAGGGGCCAGGTCACACGGACATGCCCGTGGCGGCCTGTCTGCAGCAGGGGGATATGCTGTTCTTCCAGCCATTGTCTGAGCTGTTTCCCGGGATGGCCGAAGCGGTTGAAGGCGCCGCAGGAGGCTACCACCAGCCGGGGGCGCACAGCCGTCAGGAATTCAGGCAAAAAAGAACTGTCCGAGCCGTGGTGCGGTGCCAGCAGAACATCGGCCTGCACGTCCCGGCCACTGGCCAGCAGGTGGCGCAGGGCGGCCCCGTCGGCATCACCGGGGAAAAGGGCCAGGCCGTGCCCATTGTGGACCAGGCGCAGGACCAGGGAGGCACTGTTGCCTTCCCAGACATAGGCGCCCGGGGCTGGCCGGGGCGGATGCAGCACATGCAGAGCCAGCCCGTCTTCGGGATCGCCCAGTTGCAGGGTATCTCCGGCATGGAGGGGGGTGTTCTTCCGTTTTTGCAGGGTGGCCTGCCAGATATGCCCCATCTGACCACTGCCCGGCTGGCCGTTGTGCAGCAGGAGCGCTTCGGGAAAGGCCGCCAGCAGGGGAGGGATGCCGCCCGCGTGATCGATGTCGGGATGGCTGTTGATGATGGCGTCCAGACCGGGGCGGGCATTGCAGGCCAGCAGGGGAAGGAGGAGTTCGCGTCCCGGGTTCCAGGAGCGGGACATGCTGCCTGCGGCGTCCACGAGCAGGGTCTGGCCATGCGGCAGACGCAGCAGGACGGCTTGCGCCTGTCCCACGTCAGGGACGGAAAGCTCCAGCCGGGGCACCAGACTGTGGTGCAGACGCAGGGCCGGGCCCACACAGGCCAGCAGCAGACCGCAGATGAGCAGGCGTTTTCCCGCCGGCGGCAAGCCGGGGCGTCCGGCCCGCAGGGCCAGTGCCAGAAAAAGGCAGGCCATGGCGGGAAGGGCCGTCCAGTGGGGCCGCAGGATGGGGGGGACGCTGAGCCAGCCCTGCGTCTGGAGGAAAAGCAGGCCGTCCACCAGCCACTGGCAGGGCAGGGCCACCACATCCAGCACCAGAGCGGCTGCCGGGCCAAGGCCGCACAGGCTGAGCCCCAGTCCCAGGAAGGCCCCCGGCAGGACAAGGGTGCCCAGGACGGGCAGCCAGAAAACATTGAGCAGGAACCACAGCCCGCTGTTGTTGAACAGCAGCAGGGAAAGGGGCAGCAGGGCCAGCTGGATGAAGAAGGAGACCAGCAAAATGCTGGCCAGTGAACGGAGCAGGCGCTGCCCGGGGGACGTCCGCGGGATACGGCGCAACAGCTGCCCCATGAGCGGCGTGGCGCAGCAGATGACGGACACGCACAGGGCGGAAAGTTGCAGACCGGTATCGAAGACGGACAGGGGGGAGATGACGGTGATGCAGAGCAGCGTGCAGCACAGGACATCCAGCCCGCTGGAAGGGAGGCGCTCCCGGAGCGTCTGGGGCAGCGGCATGCAGCGCAGGTGGGCCAGGGCCATGGCCGTGGCCAGCAACAGGAGCATCCCGGCCGCCCGCAGCAGCGAAGGCGGCGCATTGCCCAGCCAGAGATAGCCCAGGGCCGCCGGGCAGGCCGCCAGCGGGATGAGGACGGTACGGGGGCGCCAGAGATAGAGCCCCGGATGCATACGGGCCGCCAGCCAGACCAGGAGCATCCCCGCCAGACCGGCCACGAGCAGATGTTGCCCGGAAAGGGCCAGACTGTGGGAAAGGTTGCCGGCATTGAAGGCTTTCACGGTGGGCGTCTCCAGCAGGAAGCGTTCCCCGAAGAGCAGGGCCAGCAGGATGGCCTTGCCCTGGGGCACCGGTGCCGCGGAAGGCGTGGGAGGCGCGGCGGCAGGGATCTGGGGAGGGGCTGCGGCCGTCAGACCGGAGGGAGGCGCGGCGGCGGGCGGCAAAAGATCGTCCCTGCCCGGCAGGAGCACGGCAAGGAACTTTCGAATGAGTTCCAGACGCTGCCGGGCAAAGGGGGAGGGGGCGCCGTCGACGGCGGGCTGACCGCCCGTGCCCCGGCTCCAGATGCGCCAGCCGGTACCGTGGCTGTGCCACCAGAAGCCCCAATCGGTGAGGCCGAAGTTGCGCTGGGTATCCACGGGCAACAGCTTGCGTTGCAGGCGTATGGTCTGGCCCGGCAGCGGGAAGACGGCGGCCTGCTCCCATGTCCAGGCAAGGTTGCCGGGAAGATGGACCAGAGGCTGACCGTCAGGCTGTTGCAGATGCAGGTCGGTCAGGCTGATGCGCAGGCGCTGTTCCGGCAGGGTGCGTACATCGCTCACCCTGGCTTCCAGCACAGGCCAGTGGCGGGGCGGGGTGCGTTCCTCGTACAGCTGTTCCAGCACGGGGGGCACGGGAAAAGCGGGCAGCAGGGCCTGGGCCGTGACACAGCCCAGCAGGGCGACGGCACAGCCCACCAGCAGGCGGGGGAGACGCCACAAACGGCTGTCCGCCACCAGGACGCAAAGACCCGCGCAAAGCGCGGGTCCGGGCCAGCGTGCCGCCAGCAGGCCCAGCAGCCAGCATAAGAGCCAGCTTTGCCAGAGAAGGCCCGGGGCCAGCGGCGGACGCCACATGATATCAGGCCAGATCGCGGGCGGCGTCGCGTTCTTCGGCCCTGCGTTTGAGGGTCTCGCGATGGTCGAAGAGCTTCTTGCCGCGACCCAGGGCGATCTCCATCTTGACCTTGCCCTGCTTGAAGTACATGCGCACGGGCACCACGGTCAGGCCTTTCTGTTCCACGCGGGCCGCCATCTGGCGGATCTCGGCGGCGTGCAGCAGCAGGCGGCGCGGGCGGTCGGGATCCTGGGGCACATAGCCGGCATTGTCGTACGGGGCGATATGCAGCGAAAGCACGAAGGCCTCGCCGTCACGGAAATCCACATAGCTGTCCAGAAAGTTGATCTTTCCGGCCCGGATGCTTTTGACTTCAGGGCCGGTCAGGCTGATGCCCGCTTCCACGAAGTCGGAGAGTTCGTACAGGTGGCGGGCCTTCTTGTTGACGGCGATGGTGGACGGGGATGGTTTTTTGCTCATATTCCTAACTGTTCGTCATGATGCTTGTGGTATGGAAGGCCAGCTCCGAGCCCAGACTCTCCTGCAGGCGTTCGCGCAGCATGCGCTGCGAGGCCGTCACGTCGGTGCTCATGAGCACGCTGTGGGCCATGTCCATGCAGGTCTGGGCGTCCAGGCGGCGGATCATGTGCTTCATGCCCGGTACGAAGCGCGGCGAGGCCGAGAGCGTGTCCACGCCCATGCCCAGCAGCAGGGCCAGACCGTAGGGGTCGGCGGCCAGCTCGCCGCAGACCGAGACCCCGATGCCCTCGCGGTGGGCGGAGTCGATGATGCGCTTCAGGGAGCGGACCACGGCCGGATGCAGGGCCTCGTTGAGGTAGCCCACATGCAGGTTGTTGCGGTCGATGGCCATGAGGTAATGGATAAGGTCATTGGTGCCGATGCTGAAAAAGTCGCATTCGCGGGCCAAGGCATCGGCGATGAGCACGGCCGCCGGGGTCTCCACCATGATGCCCAGGGGCAGATCGGCGGCGTGGGGCAGACCGGCGGCCTGCAGCTCCTGCTGCAGTTCCTGCATGATGCGGCGCACGCTCTGTACCTCGGCCAGGCCGGAGATCATGGGCAGCAGCAGGGAGATATTGCCTTCCACCCCGGCGCGCATGAGGGCGCGCAGCTGGCTGCGGAAGATCTTTTGGTGCCGCAGGCAGAAGCGGATGCCGCGCAGGCCCAGGGCCGGGTTGGGTTCCTTGAGGGCCTCCTGGGCGCGGAGCATCTTGTCCGCACCGGCGTCCAGGGTACGGAAGACCACATGCGCGGGCGCGGCCTTGCGGGCCACGGCGCTGTATTCGGCATAGAGCTCTTCCTCGCTGGGCAGATGCTCCCGCAGGAAGGAGAATTCCGTACGGTACAGGCCCACGCCTTCGGCGCCGCTGTCCTGCAGTTCGTCCATTTCTTCCAGGCGTTCCAGGTTGGCATGGACGCTCACGCGCACGCCGTCGCGCATCTCGGCGGGCCAGTGGGACTCGCTGCGGATGCGGGCCTCCCACTCCTGATACTCGCGCTGGCGCTCTTCATAGGTGGCCAGGTCGTCGGCATCGGGGTCCAGCAGCAGGCAGCCGTTGAGGCCGTCCACGATGACCTTTTCACCGGGCTTGCCGGTCTCCAGCAGGCCGGTGACGCCCACCAGGGCCGGGATGTGCAGGCCGCGCGACAAAATGGCCGTATGCGACGTGGGCCCGCCCTCTGCCGTGATGACGGCCCGCACGTCCTTGAAATCCATGTCCATGACGTCGGCGGGCGAAAGATCCTGGGCGGCCAGGATGCCGGCACCGGCCGCGGCGGGCAGGGCGCAGCTGCCGGCCAGGCATTCGCGCAGGCGCAGGCCCACGGCCCGGATGTCCTGCGCACGGTCGCGCAGATAGGGGTCGTCCATGTTGCGGAAGATGCTGCACAGCTGTTCCACCGTGCTGTCCAGGGCCCAGGCGGCGCAGACCAGTTCCTTCTCGATGCGGGAAAGGGCGCTGCCCACCAGCTTGGGATCGCGGGCCAGTTCGATCTGGGCGGCGATGACCTCACGGTATTCGGAAAGGTCTTCCGGGACCTTGGCCATGGCTTCCTGCAGGGCGGCGCGCACATTGGTCACGGCGGCGCGCAGCTGTTCCTGCTCGCCTTCCACTTCGCGCGGGCTGATGCGGCGCATCTCCACGGTCTGGACATTGTGGGCGAAGCGCAGCACCCCGATGGCGATGCCGGGAGAGACGGACGTACCGAAAAGAAGAGAGCGTGCCATATCAGTCCTGCAGATTTTCCAGATAATCGGCCAGGGCCGTCAGGGCTTCGCGGGCGTCATCGCCCCGGGCCAGCAGGGTCAGCGTGCAGCCTGTGGAGATGGCGAGGGAGAGGATATCCAGCATGCTTTTGGCATCGGCGGTACCGTTGTCGCTCTGGATCTGGATGTCGGAGGAAAAATTCTGGGCCTCCTGCGCCAGACGGGCAGCAGGCCGTGCGTGCAGCCCGCCACGCGTATGCAGCGTGACGGGGAGGACGAGGCCTTCGGGTGTTTCCTGAACTTCTGCCATGATATATTCTCCCTGGTCGCCCGGGGCGACCTGTACGATCTGTTCCTGACGGTCCCCCGCACCGCATCGGGGGCCTTGCGGCAAGGATGCCATGCCGTATGCGGCCCTGTCGTCTGAGGCGGCTACAGGCCCTGCGGAGCGCGCCTTTCCCGTCCGTGTGGCCGGATGTTTCCCTGCCGTGGCGGCAAGGGCCTTTACAGGCCGACCAGCCCCGTGTCCATGAGCACGAGAAAGGTCAGCAGGATCAGCCAGAGCACGATGCGCGGCAAATGCAGGCGCCCGATGATCCAGGCGGCGGCCAGAACGGCAGCGCCGCCGCCCATACACCAGAGGAGCGTATGCCGGTCCCCGCTGTAGGGCAGCAGCATGGCAGCCGCCACGGTCAGCAGGCAGGCATTGACGACCTTGATGCGGCCGGTCCAGTTGATGAGCCCCAGACGCTTGAGCCAGGCCAGGGCAGCCAGCCCGTAGCGCAGGGCAAAGAAAAACGTGCCTGTCCTGAAGGCCAGCAGGGCCACGACCAGCAGGACCGTCAGCAGGATGACGGGCAGCGTGTGCCCGGCCAGCAGGAAGCAGATGCAGCACAACGCCCAGCAGGGGAAGACGCCCCCTTCAAAAAAACCGTCCCCCACGGCGGAAAGCGTAGTGCCCAGCGTGCGGCGCACCGTGTCCAGCGCGTTGGAGGGCAGTTTGCCTTCGGCCACCTGTTCTTCGATGTTCAGCAACAGGCCCATGTAGAAGGGCAGCATATAGGGATGGGTGTTGCTGTGGGCGCTGTAGTGGGCCGCCGCCTGTGCCCGTGCTTCGGCCTCGGGATACAGATGGCGCAGTGCCGGTTCCAGGGCGAACAGCAATCCCAGCTGCTGCATGCCGCGTGCCGTGACGGCGGCGTTGATGCAGCAGCTTCGCGCAAGGCAGGAAAGGGCTGTCCGGGTGGGCAACATGGCGGGCTCGCTTGGTTGGGCGGTCGGTTCCGTGGCGGAGAAAGGCTCAGGCGCGGGTCAGCAGTTCGTAAAGCTCCTTGGCGCTCCAGCCGGGGGCCATCTCCTGGGCCCGGCGGGCCACTTCCTTGGGCTTGAGACGCTCGTCCGCAGCGGCCATGACAGCTTCCAGGGCCCGGCGGGCTTCGGCTTCATCGGCGCGTTCCTTCTGTTCCGGCGGGCCGATGATGACCGTGATCTCGCCCAGCAGTTCTTCGGGCAGCTCCTGCCATTTCTCCAGACGGCCAAGTATAAATTCCTCATGTGTCTTGGTCAATTCCCGGCACACGGCCACGGCCCGGGGGCCCAGCAGCTCCGCGGCCTGGGCCAGGCTCTCGCGCAGGCGGTCCTTGCGTTCGAAGAAGATGAGCGAGCCCGGCGTGCGGGCAAAGGCCGAGAGCGTGGCGCGGCGGCCCGCGGCATCACGCGGCAAAAAACCCAAAAAGGTGTAGGGCAGGGGCGGGATGCCCGCGGCGGAAAGGGCCGTCACCGGCGCCGAAGGGCCGGGCACGGGCGAGACGGGCAGGCCTTCGGCCCGGCAGGCGCGCACCAGACGGTAGCCGGGATCGGCCAGCAGGGGCGTGCCCGCATCCGAGGCCAGGGCCAGGTTCTGTCCCTGGCGCAGCAGGCGCAGGACCTCTTCCTGCCGTTCGCTCTCGTTGTGGTCATGGAAACTCAGGAAGCGGCGGGCCGGGATGTTGCACTGGCTGCACAGCAGCCCGGCGCGGCGGGTATCCTCGGCCAGGATGAGGTCGGCGCCGGCGAGGACTTCGCGGGCGCGGGGAGAAAGGTCACCAGGGTTGCCAAGAGGCGTGGCCACTATCCACAGATGGCCCGGAGCCGGAGAGGTCGAAAGCATGGCGGATGTGCTCCATGTGCGGGCCCGTGGGCCCCGGTTCGATACAGACGAGGTCAAAGCGGCAGGGCAGGTGCCACTGGTCATGTGCGGCCAGCCAGGCCCGTGCGGCCCGGATCAGGGTCTGCCGCTTGCGCGGCCCCACCGCGTCCAGGGCGCTGCCCAGACTGCCCGGACCGCGCGTTTTGACTTCCACGAAAACAAGAGTGTCGCCTTCCCGGCAGACAAGGTCAAGTTCCAGCGGGCCGCTGCGCCAGTTGCGGGCCAGGATGCGCATGCCGCGCGCATGCAGCAGGGTGGCGGCGGCGTCTTCCCCGGCACGGCCCAGGGCGGCCTTGTGGTCCCCGCCCGCACGGTCGTCCCCTGCCGGTGGCCCGGAAGGATCGGCCAGGCGGCGCAGGCGGGAAAGAAAACTCACAGCAGGCTCCCCTGCCGGGTACCGGGGCCTTCGTCCCTGTCGGGCAGCACGCCGCGAAACGTCAGCCGGTGCTGGCGGCAGGGGCCAAGACGGTGCAGGGCCTCGTAATGGTCGGCCGTGCCGTAGCCCTTGTGCCGGGCGAAACCATAGCCGGGATGGCGGCGCTCCAGATGCTCCATGAGCATGTCCCGGTAGGTCTTGGCCAGGACGGAGGCAGCGGAGATGGCGGGCACGGAGCTGTCCCCGCCCACCACGGCATTCTGGCGGGGCAGGTCGGGGGCGTCGGCATGACGCTTGCGCCAGTGCGGCAGCAGGACGGGCTCGGGCACGGTCTTGTTGCCGTCCACCAGCAAAAGGTCGGGCCTGCGCTTGAGGCCGGCCACGGCGCGGCTCATGGCTTCGAAGGTGGCCTGCAGGATGTTGATGCGGTCGATGGTGGCGGGCCAGATCACGCCCAGCCCCCAGGCCAGGGCGCACTGGCGGATCAGGGGCGCCAGATGTTCCCGCTGGGCGGCGCTCAGGGCCTTGGAATCCGTGAGGCCCGGCAGGTCGTATTCTTCCGGCAGGATGACGGCCGCCGCCACGACGGGACCGGCCAGACAGCCGCGGCCCGCCTCATCGATGCCCGCCATGAGCAGGGGACGGGAGGGCAGGGCGCAGAGCAGGCCCTGTTCCGGGGCCGGTGCGGCGGAGGATCTTTTGCGGCGAGGGGGCATCGTGTTTCACTCGGTTGCTAAAACGCCAAAGACCTCACCCCGCGCAAGGCAGGGTGAGGTTCATTCCGTTCGTATTCTGCCCGGGCATGTTCACAGGACCCTCAGGCCGCCATGGACATTCCGCTGGGCTGCGAATCAGAAGCGGCCGCGGGGCTTGATGCGAGCGGCTTTGCCCTTGAGGGCGCGCAGGTAGTACAGACGGCTGCGACGCACGCGGCCCTGGCTCACCACTTCCACGTGGTCGATGAAGGGGGAGTGCAGGGGGAAGATGCGTTCCACGCCCACGCCGTCAGAGATCTTGCGCACGGTGAAGGTGGCGTCGGTGGTGCCGCGCTGGATGCGGATCACGTTGCCCTGGAACACCTGAATACGCTCTTTTTCGCCTTCCACAATGCGCAGATGCACTTTCACCGTGTCGCCGGAGCGAAACACGGGCATATCCATACGCATGTTTTCACGTTCAATTTTCTTAATGATATCCATGCCCTACTCCTTAAATACGCAGCCTTGGGACGGCTGTCGTCGTGAAGAAAAACTGTGGCGCTTACTTGTAATCGCCCAAAATTCTGTCGGCCAGGATAGCGGCCGCGCTCCGCACCGAAAGGTGGTTGTAGCCCAGATACCGTATGGGTCTGAGCACCCCGTCACACCGGGCGAGCACCTCAGGGGCCAGCCCCTGGGCCGTACCCAGCAACAGCAGCACAGGACCTTCTTCGCACATGCGGCACACATCCGCCGGACAAAGCGGCGGGGGCGCGTGCTTGTGAGCGGGCCAGGAGGCGGAACTTGCCACCACTCTGGGCCGCATGCCCGTGCGCTCCGTGAGATGTTCCACAGCGGCATCCACGGATTCGGCAGGACAAACCGTGGCGAGCGCCTGGGCCCGGTCCGGGTTGCCCCTGCTTCCCGCGCCTTGCGTCCAGTGCCGGACTATGGCCTGTAGCAGACGCTGCTGGTCCTCCAGCGGGGTCACGGCATAGAACGGTCCCATCGCATAGCTGCGGGAAATCCGGGCTATATCGTGAATATCCAAATTTGTCAAAGAGGAAACGCCGGAATTTTTCCGGCCCAGCAGCACGGGATAGTGCACGAGGCAGAAAGAAAGGTTCCTTCCGGCCCTTGTCCAGGGCAGCGTGGCCAGATGGCGGGCATCTTCCGCCACCAGGGGCGCGCTGTCCAGCAGGTCGGGCCGCACCCGCAGCGTGGTGGCCAGCGACTGCTGCCGCCGCCAGCGCGCTACGGCACCGTGGTCCCCGCCCCGCAGTACCTCCGGCACTTCGCGGCCTTCCAGGACTTCGGGCCGCGTGTAATGGGGGTACTCCAGCAGGCCGTTGGAAAAACTTTCGTCGTCCCCGGACTCCTCCTTGCCCATGAAGCCGGGCACCAGCCGCGCCACGGACTCGATGACGGCCAGGGCCGCCGTCTCGCCGCCATTGAGCACGGCTTCGCCCACGCTCACGGGCTCCAGAGGGAAGATGTCCAGCAGGCGGGCATCCAGTCCTTCGTAACGGCCGCAGATCAGGGTCAGGTCTTCTTCCCGGGCCAGTTCGCGGGCCAGCGCATCATTGAGGGGACGCCCGCTGGGAGCCAGCAGGATCATGCGTCCCGGCTTCTCGATGGAGCGCAGCGCCGCGGCCACCGGTTCGCCCTGCATGACCATGCCGGGACCGCCGCCGTAGGGGCGGTCGTCCACATGATGGTGGCGGCTGGTGCTGAAGCTGCGGGGATCGTGGAAAGAAAAGTCCACGATGCCGGCCTCGCGGGCGCGGCCCAGCAGTGCCGTCTCAAGGGGCGAGCGGAAAAACTCCGGGAAAAGGCTGACCAGATGAAAGCGAAGCATGGGCGCACAGTGACCCAAAAGCGGGCATAAGGCAAGTAATGTTTGTATATGGCAGCTGCGAGGGGACACAAAATGGCCGGGGCGACCTGGTGCGCGGAAAGAATGGAAGCCTTACCCCCGCACCGCCACGCAGAGCCAGTGGCCGGGACAGGGCAGCATCTGCCAGCGGTAAAGGGCGGCATCCAGCCTGAGGTCGCCTGTGCGCCGGCCGCTGCGGCCGCTGTCCAGCAGGCGCGGCGGTCGGTCGCAGCCCGTACCGGCGGCCTTGAAGACGGCTTCCTTGATGGTCCAGCGGCGCAGGCAGTCACGCTGTCGGGCTGATGGAGAAAGACGGGAGGAAAGCTCTTGGGGCGCGAAGGCCGATGCGGACGGCGCCGGGCTCGTCAGGGCCTCGGCATCCACGCCGGGGCTGGTATCGGGCCCGGCCAGCAGGCAGAAGACCGCCTGTTCGCTGTAGCTGAAGCTGACGGAAAAGCCTTCCAGCCACGGACGGCCTGAAGGCAGGCGATGCAGACGGGGACAGGCATGGCGGGCGAAGAAAAGCCGGGCCTCCCGCATGCGGTGGAACAGCAGCGGCAGGGGATGCCAGCTCAAAGAGGGGAGGGCGGACAGACCGGCAACAGCGGCGCGATGCAGCAGCACCGCCAGCAGCAGCCGTGCCAGATGGCGTTTTTCACGTTCGGCCGGAAGGCGGAAAGCCGCCATATGGGCCCGGTCTTCCGCCGCCGGCAGGCCCTCCGGCAACTCCGGCAGTGAGATGGCAGGAGACTGACCGGAGAAGGACGGCAAAGGGCAGGCCGCCAGCAGCATGGGCGGCAAGGGAGAGGAAGATGTGAGCCGGGACATGCTGTGATGATGCCCGTCAGGCAGGTAAAAGGCAATGCGCTGACGGTATCCCGACGCGCCGTCTGCTACAGGCAGGGACACCCTTGCGGCTGCCTGCCCCGGCGCTCCGAAACGGGGCTGATACAAAAAAAGTCCGCAGGCACAAGGCTTGCGGACGGACTGTTGACGGGATGGCGGAGGCGTATAGGAGTCGAACCTACCGCAGACGGTTAAGCCTGCCACCGGTTTTGAAGACCGGGCGCCACACCGGTGACGACACGCCTCCACACAACAGCCATATATGTGACACAAAGCCCGGGGGAAAGCAAGTCCGCCCTGCGGCAAGGCGCTGGTACCGGAGTATGGTGCGGGAAGAGCGATTTTCCCGTCTCTCCGGCGCTGCCCATTGCCAGGCGGGAAAAGAGACTTATCTTGTTCCTGATCCCTGACCGGTGTCGATTGACACCCTGCCGCCGGTCAGAGTACCTTGACTGCTTGGCGCAGACCGGTGCGCCATCAGCACAACGCTTTACCGCTCTGTAGTGGAGGCCGAATTGAATCAGTTTAGTCGCAACCTGATGCTCTGGGCTGCCATAGTCCTTGCGATGGTCATGCTTTTCAATATGTTCCAGCAGCCGCAAAGCTCGGCCCAGAAGGTGTCCTACACGGATTTCATCGGCCGTGTGGACGGCGGGCAGATCAGCTCTGTGGAGATCCAGGGCAACACCCTCATCGGGCGCGGACCGGACGGTGCCTCCGTCCAGACCTATGCCCCGCGTGACAATGAGCTGGTGTCCCGCCTGCTGGACAAGAAGGTGGAAGTCAAGGCCCAGCCGCCGGAAGAACAGCCCTGGTACATGACCCTGCTGGTGTCGTGGTTCCCCATGCTGCTGCTCATCGGTGTCTGGATCTTCTTCATGCGCCAGATGCAGGGTGGCGGCGGCAAGGCCATGAGCTTTGGCCGTTCCCGCGCGCGCCTGCTCAACCAGGACTCGGCCCGTGTGACCTTTGAGGACGTGGCCGGTGTGGATGAAGCCAAGGACGAACTGTCCGAAGTGGTGGAATTCCTGTCCAACCCCAAAAAGTTCACCCGTCTGGGCGGCCGCATCCCCAAGGGCGTGCTGCTGGTGGGCCCTCCAGGTACCGGTAAGACCCTGCTGGCCCGCGCCGTGGCCGGTGAGGCCGGCGTGCCCTTCTTCTCCATCTCCGGTTCGGACTTCGTGGAGATGTTCGTGGGCGTGGGTGCCTCCCGTGTGCGCGACCTGTTCGTGCAGGGCAAGAAGAACGCCCCCTGCCTCATCTTCATCGACGAGATCGACGCCGTGGGCCGCAAGCGTGGCGCCGGTCTGGGCGGTGGCCATGACGAACGCGAACAGACCCTGAACCAGCTGCTGGTGGAAATGGACGGCTTCGAAAGCAACGAGGGCGTCATCCTGCTGGCCGCCACCAACCGTCCCGACGTTCTGGACCCGGCCCTGCTGCGTCCCGGCCGTTTCGACCGTCAGGTGGTGGTGCCCACGCCTGACCTGCGCGGCCGCCGCCGTATCCTCGAGGTCCACACCAAGCGTACGCCTCTGGATCCCGATGTGGATCTGGATACACTGGCTCGCGGTACGCCGGGTTTCTCCGGCGCCGATCTGGAGAACCTGGTCAACGAAGCCGCCCTGCAGGCCGCCAAGCTCAATGCCACCAAGGTGGACATGCACGACTTCGAATACGCCAAGGACAAGGTGCTCATGGGCCGCGAACGCCGCAGCCTGATCCTTTCCGATGAGGAAAAGCGCATCACGGCCTACCACGAAGGCGGCCATGCCCTGGCGGCCCGCCTGCTGCCCGGTTCCGATCCCGTGCACAAGGTCACCATCATCCCCCGCGGCCGCGCCCTGGGCCTGACCATGCAGCTGCCCGAGGAAGACCGCCACGGCTACTCGCGCAATTACCTGCGCAACAACCTGGTGGTGCTGCTGGGCGGCCGTGTGGCGGAAGAGATCGTCTTTGACGACATCACCACCGGCGCTTCCAACGACATCGAACGCGTGACCCGCATGGCCCGCAAGATGGTCTGTGAGTGGGGCATGAGCGATGCCATCGGCACCCTGTCCATCGGTGAGACCGGTGAAGAAGTCTTCATCGGCCGCGAATGGGTGCAGAACAAGAACTACAGCGAAGAAACCGCCCGCCTGGTGGACGCCGAAGTCAAGCGCATCGTGGAAGAGGCTCACGCCCGCTGCGTCAAGCTGCTGCAAGACAACCGTGCGGCCCTGGACCGCATCGCGCAGGCGCTGCTGGAACGTGAGACCATCAGCGGCGAAGAGCTGGACCTGCTCATGGAGAACAAGCCCCTGCTGCCGCTGGACGCCAACGGCAAGCCGGTGAAGGCCGCTCCTGCCGGGGATTTCGTGCTGGAGCCGGATCCGGCCGACACGGACGCCGCGGCGCCCGAGGCGGACAAGGCTGCTGAACCCGCTCCCGAAAAGGCGGAGCAGGGCGATGTCGATACGGGCAACAGAACGCAGGACAACGATGAAAACGAACAGCGCAAGCAATAACCATATGTCTGAGGAGCCGTCCCGCCGGGGCGGCTCCTGGCTGTGTCTTGGGGGCGGGGCGGTGACGACCTCTGCCCCCTTTGGCGTTATGGGCATCGTCAACCTGACGCCGGACTCCTTCTATGACGGCGGCACGCACGATTCCGCGGATCTGGGGCTGGCCCACGCCATGCGCCTGCATGCGGAAGGGGCCGACATCCTCGATCTGGGGGCGGAATCTTCCCGGCCCGGCGCACAGGCCCTGACGCCTGAGCAGGAGCTGCTGCGTCTCATGCCCGTGCTGCGCGAACTGCGGCGGGAGATCCCCGGCGTCATGCTCTCCGTGGACACCTACCATGCGGCCACGGCGGCTGCCGTGCTTGAAGAAGGCGTGCAGATCATCAACGACATTTCGGCCTGCGGCTTCGATCCCGGCCTGCTGGACGTGCTCGTCCAGTACAAGCCGGGTTATGTGCTCATGCACAGCCAGGGCAGACCGGACGTCATGCAGAAGGATCCCCGCTATACGGACGTGCGTTCCGAGGTCATGGCCTTTTTCGAGCGCGAGCTGCACCGTCTGACCGCCGCCGGTCTGCCGGAAGAGCACATCGTGCTGGATCCCGGCATCGGTTTCGGCAAGACCCTGCGCCATAATCTGGAGCTGCTGGCCCATGCGGAGGACTGGCTCGCCTTCGGACGGCCCGTGCTCATGGGCCTGTCCATGAAGTCCATGTTCGGGCAGCTGCTGGGCCTCACCACCCAGGAACGGGGCTGCGCCACCCAGGTGGCTACGGCCATGCTCTGGGAAAAGGGCCTGTTCTGGCATCGTGTGCACGATGTGGCCGCCACGCGCCAGACGCTCACGCTGGCCGCGGCCTTCCGTGATCCCGCCGGGGCCTGCGGGGACTGATGCCCGGCCCGGCCGCACGGGGGATATTTGTCTGTTGCGCCGGCGTGCGCTTGTTTTTATACTGCGCGCCGGCTGCCCGGCATCCGTGATGCGGCAGACGGCAAGGGGGGACGCCATCCCATGGCGTGGAAGGGGATTTTTCTGATGCCCAAGGATAGGGACCGTGCTGGAACATGTGGTTTTTGAATGGCGTGACGCGCTGGACATCCTGCTGGTAGCATTCCTGCTCTACCAGGTCATCCAGCTGTTGCGGGGATCGCGTGCCCTGACGGTGCTGACCGGTCTTGGGCTGCTGACCCTGCTGTATTTCATCTCGCGCAGCATGGCGCTGTATACCCTGACCTGGTTGCTGCAGCATGTCTTCAGCTCCCTGTTCCTGCTCATCGTGGTCATTTTCCAGAGCGACATCCGGCAGGCACTGGGCGAGATAGGGACCAACAACCTTTTCCGCAAGCGTGCGCTGCAGCATTCGGCCGTGGAAGAAGTGGTCATGGCCTGTGTGGAGATGGCCCGCCTGCGTGTGGGGGCCCTCATCGTCATCGAGCGGGGCACCCGGCTGGACGACATGATCAAGCGCGAAGGCGTGCGGGTGGATGCCCTGCTGTCACGCCAGCTGCTCATGAACATCTTCTATCCCAAGGCGCCGCTGCATGACGGTGCCGTGCTCATCAGCAAGGGGCGCATCACGGCCGCCGCCTGCATCCTTCCCCTGGCCGAGGCCAAGGGGCAGTCGTTCGGCACGCGCCACCGCGCCGCCCTGGGCATGACGCAGGAATGTGATGCCGTGGTGGTCGTGGTCTCGGAAGAGCGCGGCGAGATCTCCGTGGCCATGAAGGGCGAGCTCGTCCGCAGTCTCGATGCCACACGCTTGAGGCAGGTGCTCAATGATATTCTCTAAGAACAGCCGCAAGGCCCCCCATCTCCTTTCCCTGCTCGTGGCCTTTGCCGTGGCCGTGGGCATGTGGTATGTGGTCAGCGTGCGCGACCGTCTGGAAGTCCAGCTGGAAGTGGGCATCGAATACAACGGCATCCCCTCCGGGCTGGTGGTGACGGACGGTCTTGTCAGCAAGGTGCAGGTGCGTCTGCGCGGGCCGGAGATCCTGTTGCGCTCCATCTCGTCGCGCAGCCTGACGGAAGCCATCAATCTTTCCAATATCAAAAAGGGCACGACCATCGTCCCCCTGACCTCGGACAACATGGGCCCCAGTTTGCGGGCCTTCGAGCTGGTGGACGTACAGCCGCCCCGCATCGTCATCACGGCCGACACCCTGGCCGAGCGCAGCGTGCCCATCCGGGCCGTGCTGGAATCCCCCCTGCGCAGCGGGGCCCTGACCGTGGAGAACGTGACCGTGTCCCCGGCATCCGTCACTCTGCGCGGGCCGGAAGGCGTCATCTCGTCCATCAACAACCTGCCTCTGGGCATCCGGCTGGATCCCAAGGCCGCCGGCACCACGGTGGAGCAGACCCTGCTGCTGGATACTCCCAGCCTGGTCACCTCCAACCCCGCCTCGGTGAAGGTGCAGTACACCATCACCAGCGGCCGTACCGTGGTCTCCCGCCGGTGCAAGATCTCGGTGGAGGCCCAGAACGCCTCGCAGTTCACGGTGGAGCCCTCCCATGTGGAAGTCATGGTGGAGGTGCCCGAGGCCCTGGCCCGCAATTCGTCCTATCTCAAACGACTGGAAGTGATGGTCGTCCCGCCGGCGCTGGAGCCGGGGCAGAAGGGCACGGCAGAGCCGCGCATCCAGCTGCCGGAAGGCATGACCATCTTGAATCCCTCATTCGACAGCGTTACCATTACCCGTAAGAAGTAGCCTCCGGCGCATGGCACCGGCAAGGAGAACACATGGCAGAACGTCTTTTCGGCACTGATGGCCTGCGTGGCCCTGTCAATATCTATCCCATGACCGTGGATGTGGCCCTGCGTCTGGGCCTGGCCGCCGGGGTGCGCTTCCGCAAAGGCTCGCACCAGCACCGCGTGGTCATCGGCAAGGATACCCGCCTGTCCGGCTACATGTTCGAGTCCGCCCTCACGGCGGGCCTGTGCGCCGCCGGCATGCACGTCATCATGACCGGCCCGCTGCCCACGCCCGCCATCTCTTTCCTGACCCGCAACATGCGGGCGGATCTGGGCGTGGTCATCTCCGCCTCGCACAACCCCTATTCGGACAACGGCATCAAATTCTTCGACGCCGACGGCTTCAAGCTGCCTGACGAGGTGGAGAACGAGATCTCGGCCATGGTGCTCGATCCCGACATGCGCTGGCCCTATCCCGATTCCAACCGGGTCGGCCGCGCCAGCAAGATCGAAGACGCCGGCGGCCGCTACATCGTGTACACCAAGAGCTGTTTCCCGGCCCATCTGACCCTGTCCGGCCTGCGCATCGTCATCGACTGTGCCAACGGTGCGGCCTACAAGGTGGCCCCGCTGGCCCTGGAAGAACTGGGGGCGGAAGTCTTCCGCCTGGGGACCAGCCCCAACGGGACCAATATCAACGACCATTGCGGTTCCCTGCATCCCGAGACCCTGGCCGCCAAGGTGCGCGAAGTGCGCGCGGACGTGGGCCTGGCTCTGGACGGCGACGCCGACCGCCTCATCGTGGTGGATGAAAAGGGCAATGTCCTGGACGGCGACCAGCTCATGGCCCTGGGGGCCCAGGCCATGATGGAGCGGGGCGAACTGCCCGGCAACATGCTGGTGGCTACGGCCATGAGCAACCTGGCGCTGGAGATCTTCATGAAGGAACGCGCCGGTACGCTGCTGCGCACCAAGGTGGGCGACCGTTACGTCATGGAAGCCATGCGCAAGACCGGCGCCATGCTGGGCGGCGAGCAGTCCGGGCACCTCATCTACCGCCAGTACAGCACCACCGGTGACGGTCTGCTGGCGGCCCTGCAGCTGCTGCGCATCGTGCGCGAGAAGGGAAAGCCCCTGTCCGAGCTGGCGGGCCTGCTGCACCTCTTCCCCCAGAAGCTCATCAACGTGCGGGTGGAAAAAAAGCTGCCCTTCGAGGAGCGCCCCGCCATCGGCAAGGCCGTGGCCGATGTGGAAAAGGCCCTGGCCGGTCGTGGCCGCGTGCTGCTGCGTTACTCCGGCACCGAGGCCCTGTGCCGCGTCATGGTCGAGGCCGAAGATGAAGACAAGGTCGTCCGCTACGCGCGCGATCTGGCCGATGTGGTGAGCCGCGAACTTCGCTAGTTTTTGTCCTCTTCCCGGAGGAGCTGATTCGTTCCTGGAGCTGCCGCGGCAGACCCGCGACATACTTTCGTCAAGAACCATGTCCCAGGTACGGCCCGTGACGGGCGTGCCATGATGGAGGAGAACATGAAGGATATTCGTAAGGTTGTTATCCCTGTGGCCGGCTGGGGGACCCGTTCCTTGCCCGCAACCAAGAATATTCCCAAGGAAATGCTGCCCATCTACAACAAGCCTGTCATCCAGTACGTTGTGGAAGAGGCCCAGCGTGCCCATATCAAGGACGTGATCTTCGTCACCAACCGCGACAAGAACGTCATCGAAGACCATTTCGACCACAACCTTCAGCTCGAGGACCTGCTGGAGCGTTCCGGCAAGCTGGACAAGCTGGAAGAAGTGCGCCGCGTGGCGGAGATGGTCAACATCCTTTCCGTGCGCCAGAAGCGCCAGCTGGGCCTGGGCCATGCCGTGCTGTGCGCGCGTGAACTGGTGGGTGACGAGCCCTTTGCCGTCATGGTGGGCGACGACCTGATGTTCAGCGGCGTGCCCGGCATCGGCCAGCTCATCGAAGTGGCCATGGCCGAAAAGATGCCCGTCATCGGCGTCATGGAAGTGCCGTGGGAAAAGGTGAGCCGTTACGGCATCATCGATGGCGAGGAAGTGGCCCCCGGCGTGTACCGCGTGCGGGACATGGTGGAAAAGCCCAAGCGCGAGGACGCGCCTTCCCGCATGGCCATCGTGGGGCGCTATGTGCTGACCCCGGACATCTTCGACTATCTGGAAAAGGTCAAACCGGGCCACGGCGGCGAGATCCAGCTCACCGACGCCCTGCAGGCCATGGCCAAGGACCGCGGCATGATGGCCGTGCGTATGGCCGGCATGCGTTTCGATGCCGGTGACTGGGCCGAGTTCCTGAGCGCCAACATCTACTTCGCCCTGCAGGATGAATCCCTGCGTTACGAACTGCTGGGGCTGCTCAAGAACTTCGTGCAGTTCAAGTAAACATCGATATCTGCAAGATCCCAAGGTCGTTGTCATTCCGGTGGCAACGACCTTTCTTTTTCATGGCGGCTCTTCCGGCTTGCAGTATGGGGAAAAAAAGGGCAGAATCTCACAAGCGTCCACAGAGGATAGAGGGCAGGGATGCCCGCATGGCGGCAGCAGGCGCGAAAGGCCTGGTCTTCCCGTTCGCCATATGTTGACAGAACAACGCGAAAAAACTACATCCTTGCGGGCGCTTCGCCGAAAGACGGACGGCGACATCGCAACAGCACCAATGGGGCGAGACATTTTTGAGCGGGCATGGCTGACCATGACCCGCGTACCGGCATTTTTCATGGGCGGGCAATGACAGGCATGCAAGAGCAGTGGCAGAAGATCTCTGAAAATTTGAGGGATGTCCTCAATCCCGGCATCTTCAAGGTGTGGATCCATCCCCTGGATGCCCATATCGAGGGGAACAGCCTGTGCCTTGCCGCACCCAGCGAATATGTGGCCCGCTGGCTGCGTGACCGCATGCGGGATACGTTGCGCTCCGCTGCCGCGCCCGTGTTGCAGGTGGCGCCGGAGAACATCGATATCCGTATCTCCTGTCAGGGTGCTGCTCCCGCTCCTGCCGCGCCCGCTGCCCCTGCCGCCGTTGCTGCGGCCCCTCTCGCTACGCCCGTGGCGCAGCCCGTGCATGAGGCGCCCGCAACGCCTCTCCATACGGCGCCTTCCCGTCCGTCCCAGCCCCTCTGGCAGCCCAGCCAGTGTTCCCTGCCTCTGCCTGCCCCCACGTTGCGCCCCCGTACCCGTCAGCGCTGGCGCTTCAGTTTCGACGATTTCGTGGTCGGCCCCTGCAACGCCATGGCCGTGGCTGCGGCCAAGGACATCTGCCATGACGGCGGCTGTGTGGAGACGCTGTTCGTCAGCTCGGCCTCCGGCCTGGGCAAGACCCACATCATGCAGTCCGTGGGCCGTGCCGTGCAGGAGCAGGGCGGTCAGGCCCGTCTGGCCTACCTTTCCGCCGAGGATCTGGCGTCGCGCTATGTGGCTGCCCTGCGCAGCAATGATGTGGAGAGCTTTCGCGCCCGTCTGCGCGATCTGGACGTACTCCTGCTGGAAGACGTGCATTTCCTCCAGGGCAAGGAAAAGATGCAGGACATGGTCCTGACCGTCATCAAGAGCCTGCAGGATCGCGGCGGCCGCGCCATCTTCACCAGCAGCTTTTCTCCGCGCGAGCTGGAAAAACTGGACAGCCAGCTGGTCTCCCATTTCTGCTCCGGCATCGTGTCGCCTCTGGAGCGGCCCGATACGGAAATGTGCCGCCATATCCTGGAGCGCAAAGCCAAGAGCTTTCAGGTGCTGCTGCCTGACGAGGTCTGTGATCTGCTGGCTGGGCGCCTGCAGGGCGACGTGCGCCAGCTGGAATCCTGCCTCAAAAGTCTGGTGTTCAAGGCGCGCATGCTCAATTGCGGGCTCAATCCCGAGCTGGCGCTGGAAGTGCTGCAGCAGTACGCCACCGTGGACTGTGGCCCGGACTTCGCCTCCATCGTGCGCCTGGTCTGCGAGAGCTACGGCCTCAACGAACGCCAGCTGGCATCCCGTTCGCACAAACAGCAGTACGTGCTGGCCCGCAATACCATCTATTATCTGGCCCGCAAGCATACGGACATGTCCCTCAAGGAGATCGGCGAGCGCTTCAACCGCCGTCACTCCACGGTCATCAAGGGCATCACATCCCTGGAACGCGAGATCGCCAATGAGTCCAGGGTCGGTCGCCAGATCTCCCGTGCTGTGGAGCTCATCGAACGCAATGCGGGCATCCGGCCCGAGATGAGCCTGGCAGGCAAGGTCCCTGCGGCCCGTCATGCGGCCCCCAGCCTGCGTTCCCTGTAAACGATACGCCTGATTTTTGCGAAGGGAGGACATCCGCGGATGACCTCCCTTTTTTGTTGCCTGCGGGAAGGGGCAGCCGGTGCCGTCAGGCCCTATCCCTGCCCATCGCTGCTGCAGCTCTGGCTCACCTGATACGGGGAAGGGCAGGGGGGATGCCGAGGGCGCTTTGCCGGACACGGTGCGGTCATCGCTCCCGGGGCTGTGTCACGATGTTTTCGGCTCTGGAACGGGCAGGAATCCTGCCTGGATGGCGTGGCTCTTTTCGCATTTTTGCTGTTCAGACAGCGCTGTGGCTGCGTCCTCCGTTCTGGGGCGATGTCCCTTTGTTGCATTCCTCTTCCGTCCACTCCGGGGAATGTTTCCCCTTTCTTGCAACCCTCGGTGCGCTGCGGGGGACCTGTGGAAGAACGTCCGTAAATAAAAAGGGCCACCCGCACGGAGCAGGTGGCCCTTGATCAGCAGGAGAGAGGCTGGGGCTTATTCGCCGGCCACGGCCTTCTGGTGTTCAGCGATGACCTTGTCGGCCACAGGCTGGGGAGCTTCTTCATAGTGGGCGAATTCCATGGTGAAGAAGCCCTGACCGGCCGTCATGGAGCGCAGGTCGGGAGCGTAGCGCAGCACTTCGCTCATGGGCACGTGGGCCTTGATCTCGGTGACACCGGCGGCGGAGTCGGAGCCCAGCACCTTGCCGCGACGCGAGGAAAGGTCGCCGATGACGTCGCCCATGCATTCGTCAGGCACGGAGACGGTCAGCAGCACGATGGGTTCCAGCAGCACGGGCTTGAGGCTTTCCATGGCTTTTTTGAAGGCCAGGGAGCCGGCCACCTTGAAGGCCATTTCCGAGGAGTCCACGGTGTGGTAGCTGCCGTCGTAGACCTTGACGCGGAAGTCCACCACCTGACAACCGGCCAGGAAACCGCGGGCGGCCGCTTCCTGGATGCCCTTGTCGATGGCGGGGATGTACTGGCGGGGGATCACGCCGCCCACGATGGCGTCTTCGAAGACATAGCCGGAACCGCGGGGCAGGCCTTCCATCTTGATCCAGCAGTCACCGAACTGGCCGCGGCCGCCGGACTGCTTCTTGTGACGGCCCTGCACCTGCACCTTGCCGCGCACGGTCTCACGATAGGGCACCTTGGGCGTCTTGAGGATGATGTCCACCTTGAAGCGGCGTTTGGCCTTTTCCACCGAAAGTTCGATGTGCAGCTGGCCCATACCGGAAAGCAGGATGTCGCCGTTTTCTTCGTCGCGGGCCAGACGCAGGGTGACGTCTTCGTCCAGCAGACGCTGGATGGCGGAGTAGACCTTGTCTTCATCGCCCTTTTCCTTGGGAGCCAGCGCGTAGGTGATGAGCTGCGGCGGCAGCTTGGGCATGGGCAGGGCAAAGGGCTGCTTTTCGTCGCACAGGCTGTCGCCGGTGCGGGTGTTCTTCAGTTTGGCCACGGCCACGATGGCGCCGGGGCCCACGGGTTCCTTGCAGGGGGTCTGGGTCTTGCCGGTCAGGAAGAGCAGGCTGCCCAGGCGTTCGTTTTCACCGCTGCGCATGTTCTTGAGGGTGGCATCACCATTGATGGTGCCGGAGAGGATGCGCACCAGCGAAAGCTGGCCGGAGAAGGGGTCGGCCAGGGTCTTGAAGACGAAACCGGCCACGGGGGCGTCGGGATCGGGCTTGCGTTCCTGGCCCAGGGCGTCCACAAAGGCGGGGCGCTCGGAAGCGGCGGGCAGCAGGGCCTGGATGGCTTCCAGCACGGCCACGCCACCCTTGTTTTCCAGGGAGGAGCAGACCAGCACGGGGCAGAGCTCACCGGCCACGGTACCCTTGCGCAGACCGATCTGCAGGTCTTCCAGAGACAGGCTGCCTTCTTCCAGGTATTTTTCCATGAGCTCTTCATCGCTTTCGGCGATGTTTTCCACGGTCAGGTCGTGGAGCAGGCTCACGTCGTCGGCCACATCGGCGGGCACATCGCATTCGCTGACAGCGCCGTCAGCGCCAAAGGTGTAGGCCTTGCCGGTCAGCACGTCCACATAGCCGGTAAAGGCCTCGCCTTCACGGATGGGCACCTGCAGCGCCACAGCCTTGACACCCAGGGTGGACAGGCCGTCGAAGGCCATCTGGAAGTCGGCGCGGTCGCGATCCATCTTGTTGATGACGAAGATGGCGGGCAGGTTTTCGGCGCGGGTGAGGTTCCAGAATTTTTTGGTCAGGGGGCGCACGCCATCCACGGCGTCCAGCACGAAGACGACGCCGTCCACGCCCTTGAGCAGGCATTCCATGTCGCCGGTAAAGTTTCCGTCACCCGGGATATCAAGCATGAAGTGGCGATTCTTGTTCCAGAGGCAGGTAGCCACCGCAGGCTGGATGGAGCCGCGACGACGTACTTCTTCCGGTTCATAGTCGAGGCAGGTGGTACCGTCTTCGATGGCGCCCATGCGGGTCAGAGCGCCGCTATTGAAGAGGAGCATCTCGGCCAGCGACGTTTTGCCGCAGCCGCCGGTGCCTACAAGTGCGTAAGTACGTTGGGTATCCACGGGGTTGGACATGCTAAAACTCCCTTAGTAAGCGATATGGCGAGCCCGGGGCCGCCGGATTTACGAGGGCAACGTGCGACCTTTCACACGGTAGTAATAAAACCATAGCCCGACATGGCCAAAAAGGGAAGTGCCCCAACTTTTTTGCTCAACTTGACATCTGCGCCCGGAAAGACAAAATAGATGGCTGCTTGTGCAAGAATGGGGACAGGCACCTCCCCGGGAGCCTGAAAATCCGTGCCCGGTACGAGTCCTCCGCGTCCCTGCCGTGGCGTGCGGATGGGCACACGGCAGAAAATAATAAAAAATGTTGTGAAAAATTTTTCCAATGCCATAAAAAAAGCCGGGATGTCCCCGGCTTTTTTCGTGTTCGGCTGTCAGGCCGCCGCTATTTCAGGTTGCCCAGAAGATCGCGCAGCCAGTCCGGCACGGCCACAGGACGTCCCTGACGGTTCACCAGGGCGTGCTGGGTGCTGCCCGTGGCCAGCAGGCGCGTCTTGTCCTCGTTCCACATCTCGTATACAAAGCGCATGGACGCGCGGCCCCATTCGCTGATGGCCGTGTGGACCTGCACCAGATCGTCATAGCGGGCCGGGGAACGGTAACGGCACTGGGCCTCGCGGACGGGCAGGATGATGTCCTTTTCCTCCACATCACGGTAGCTCATGCCGCAGGCGCGGATGAATTCGCTGCGCGCCCTCTCGAAGATGTGGAGATACTCCGCATAATACAGAACGCCCATGGTATCTGTTTCACCGTAGGAGATCCGGTGGGTGAACCAGATGGCCGGGGAAGGAAAATCGTCATGCATCAGAAAACTCCTTTGCGTGTGGGGAAGGGGCTCCCGCGTCTGGCGCTGTGCGCCGTGCTGCTGGCCGCCCTGGCGCTGTCCGGCTGCGGGTCGCGGCAGACGCACGAGGAATACCTGATCCCCAAAGGGCCCGCCGTGGGCTTTGAATCGCCCGAATTCTTCACGGAGCATCTTGCGCCCCGGAACCAGGACCTGCAGTCGTGGCGCGAGATGGCGCCTACGGTGCGGAAATCCCTGCGCTATGTCAAGAGCAAGCCCGCCGTGGCCGTGGCCATCGACCGTCCCGGCCTGCGCCTGACCTGGGGCGACCTGGAACGCACCCTGCTGCGCCTGCAGGAGCTGCTGCCCCGTCTGGATGCCGAACCGCAGCTCTTCCTCCAGAACTTCCAGTGGGTGGAGGTCCCCTCCGGCATCGCCTATTCCGGTTACTATGAGCCCCGCGTCAAGGCCAGCCGTACCCGCAAGCCCGGCTACGAGCAGGCCATCTACGCCCTGCCGCCGGACATGAAGCAGTACAAGCGCCGCCACAAGGGCCGTTACTATACCCGCCGCCAGATCGAAGAGCAGCAGCTGCTGGCCGGTCGGGGGCTGGAACTGGCCTGGGCCGCTGACCCCGTGGACGTCTTCTTCCTGGAGATCCAGGGCTCCGGCCGTCTGGTCTTCGATGACGGTACCGAGGCCTTCATCAACTATGCGGGCCAGAACGGCCACAAATACAAGAGCTCGGGCCGCATCATGCGCGAGAAGGGCCTGCTCAAGCGCGGCGACATCTTCGAGCAGCGTCAGTGGTTCAAGGACAATCCCCAGCGCGTGCGCGAGATCCTCAACGAGAACCCCAGCTACGTCTTTTTCCGCTACGGCAGCCGCGGTCCCACCGGCGCCATGGGCCATGTGGTGGACGAATGGCTCTCCCTGGCCGTGGACCGCAGCTATATCCCGCTGGGGGCCGTGGTGGCCTTTGGCGTCAACGTGCCGGATGAAAAATACGGCAGTCTGCCTCTGCGCGGCATCGGCTTTGCCCAGGACGTGGGCGGCGCCATCAAGCAGCGGCGCATCGACCTGTTCTGCGGCGGTTCCGAACGCGCCAATTATGTGGCCAGCCATCTGGATGCCCCCGGCCCCGCCTGGGTGCTGGTGGCACGGTAGGGAGCGGGGAAAGGCTGGTTCGAGGGGAGGGGAACCCCTTTGCGGTGCTGTCGATGCCCGTAGCTTCCTCCGTCGTAACGGGCACGGCGCTCCCAGCGGGAAAAAGGGGGCAGCTCCCCACTCCTCCCCCAAAACCGCTCATATGATCTTTCTGGAAGGTCCCCGTCGCTGACCGGCGGGCAATGGAAAAGCGGACATCTCAGGATGTCCGCTTTTCGTTTTTTGCGGCGTTAGTCAGTGGGTGTCCGGTGGCGGAAAACAGAAAATACAGGGCGGATAGTCTTGCTACGCCGCGAGGCAGGCGTGCGAGATGCAAGAAAAAGCGTACTGCCGGATATGGCGATGTACGACGGCGCGTTACTTTCCGCCGGGCATGCCGCAAGAATCCCTTCGATCAGGCAACAGACATGGCGGTATGACAGACTGTCTTTTCTCCGGTCAGGGGCTGGAAGTCCCTCCCCGCCAGACAGCGACGGAGACCTTCCATGCCGACCAGAGAAACGTTTTTTCAGGGGTGGGGGAGAGTTTGAGAGGGGGCGGGGACAGTTTTTACAAAAAACGTCCCCGCCCCCTCTCAATGATGCCGCTTCAGCAGCGGCGGGCTAACCTTCGAGGAAGGCTTTGTAGGCTTCGGCCGTGGCAAGGATGTCCACGCAGCTGGCCAGCTCGAAGGGGCTGTGCATGGAGAGGAGGGCCGGGCCGCAGTCGATGACCTGCATGCCGTAGGCGGCCAGGAAGAGGGCCACGGTGCCGCCGCCGCCCACATCCACCTTGCCCAGTTCGGCGGGCTGCCAGGGGATGTTGCGGGCGTTGAACAGGCCGCGCACATAGCCGTAGAACTCGGCATCGGCATCGCTGGCACCGTATTTGCCGCCGGAGCCGGAGTATTTGGAGCAGACGGGGCCGTGGCCCAGCTGGGCGGCGTTCTGCTTTTCGTGCACTTCGGGGAAGTCGGGGTCGAAGGCGGCGTCCACGTCGGCGGACAGGGCGCGGGTATTGAGCAGCACCTGCGAGACAGGGATGCCCGGGGCCCAGGCGCGGGCCAGGTCTTCGAAGCAGTACTGCAGGAAGCGGGAGGCCGCGCCGGTGGCACCGTCGGAACCGATCTCTTCCTTGTCCCAGAACATGACGGCCATGTTGGGGCAGAGGCGGTTGGTGTTCTTGGCGTTGAGCAGGGCCTCCAGGGCGGTGAAGACGCAGATGCGGTCATCCTGGCCGTAGCCGCCCACCAGCCCCTTGTCGAAGCCCACATAGGTGGCGGGGCCCGCGGGCACGACCTGGAGTTCGGCGGTGACGAGGTCTTCCTCGCGGATGCCGTACTTGGCGTTGAGCTGCTCCAGCACGTGCTGCTTGATGGGCTCCTTGATGTCCTTGTTCTTGGCGGCGGTGGGGGCCGGGCTGTGGCCGAGGATGATGTTCAGCTTTTCGCCGTCAAAGACTTCGGCCAGGGTCTGGCTGTTTTGCTTGCGGGCCAGATGGGGCAGCAGGTCGGCGATGGTGAAGACGGGCTCTCCGGCTTTTTCTCCGATGGCCACGCTGATGCTCTTGCCGTTTTCCAGCACCACCACGCCGTGCAGGGCCAGAGGACGGGCCAGCCACTGGTACTTGCGGATGCCGCCGTAATAGTGGGTCTTGGCCTGGGCCACACCGGGCTGCTCGACCAGCGGACGCTGCTTGAAGTCCAGACGGGGGCTGTCGGCATGGGCGGCGATGAGGTGCACGCCCTTCTGCAGCGGGATCTTGCCCTTGCGGGCGGCAAAGATGGCCTTGCCGCGCAGGTTGCGGAACACGGTGTTCTTTTTGAAGTCCTCGCTGAACCCGGCTTCCTGCAGGCGTTTCTGCACATAAGCCACGGTCTCGCGCTCGGTCTTGCAATTGCTGAGGAAATCCATGTACCGCTTGACCAGAGCGTCCATCTGGCGCTTCTGGGTGGCGGTGGTGTACACGTCCCAGGCATTGCGGGGACTGTAGGTGAGGGAAGGCGTTTCTGCTTTTTTCATATCCAGTATCCTTTAGGCAGCGGTACTGCGGCTGCCTTTTCATGGAGCCGGTGCCCGGCTGGCCGGAGGTCCGGCAGCCGCGGCAGGGCGTGATGCTCCGGCCGGTGCATGGCCGGGAAGCATGGCCCGCATGGCGCTGTGGAGCGGGGTGCGGGCGGAAATAGGCTCTAGCCGGCCAGCAGCTGTTTGAGCAGGGCCGTCAGGCGCGGCAGGTCTTCGGGCAGGAGCGTGCGCGGGTCGAGGCAGAAGCTCCTTTCTTCCAGACGGCCCAGCACCGGCGGCGTGGTATCCAGCAGGGCCTGCTTGAGGGCCGTGGCGCTCATGGCGGCGGGCTCCAGGCAGACCAGGGTGGTGGGCAGGTCGCGTTCCGGGAAGGCGCCGCCGCCCACGCGGGAAACATCCGGGCGCAGGCTGATGCGGCAGGCGGGGCCCAGGGCGCGGCGCAGCCGGGCGGCCAGCGAGCGGGCGGCACGGGCCAGGTCTTTGGGGTCCCGGCAGATGTCGCGCAGGGTCGGGATCTCGCGGCGGGCGCGTTCGGGCTCGCAATAAAGGCGCAGGGTGGCTTCCAGCGCGGCCATGGTCAGCTTGTCGCAGCGCAGGGCGCGGGTGAGGGGATTCTTTTTCAGGGCCTCGATGCGCTCCCGGCTGCCCACGATGAGGCCGCATTGCGGGCCCCCCAGCACCTTGTCGCCGGAGAAGGTCACCACGTCGGCGCCTCCGGCCACCACTTCGGGCACCGTAGGTTCGTTGGGCAGGCCCACGGAAGAAAAGTCCATGAAGGAACCGCTGCCCAGATCCTCGATGACGGGCAGGCCGTGTTCCCGGGCCAGAGCCGCCAGATCGGGCAGGGGCACGGCGGAATGGAAGCCCACGATGCGGTAGTTGGAGGTGTGCACGCGCATGAGGGCGCGGGTGTCTCCGTTGATGGCCGCGGCGTAGTCGTGCAGGTGGCAGCGGTTGGTGGCGCCCACTTCGCGCAGGCGGGCACCGCTTTTTTCCATCACTTCCGGGATGCGGAAGCTGCCGCCGATCTCCACCAGTTCCCCGCGCGAGACGATGACCTCGCCGCCCTTGCAGAAGGTATCCAGCACCAGCAGGACGGCGGCGGCGTTGTTGTTGACCACCATGGCGGCCTCGGCGCCGGTCAGGCGCTGGAGCAGCTCGTCGATGATGACGTAGCGGCTGCCGCGTCCGCCGCTGTGCAGGTCGAGCTCCAGGTTGCAGTAGCCGGAGATGACCCGGCGCACGGCCTCCTGGGCACTCCGGGCCAGCACGGAACGTCCCATGTTGGTATGGATGACCACGCCGGTGCCGTTGATGACATTACGCAGGCGCGGCGCCGTCTTGCGGCGGACGAAGGCCAGCAGCTCGGGCAGACAGGCCTCCAGGGCCAGTTCGGCGGCATCCTGTACGCGACCGGCGCGGATGTCGTCGCGGCGGCTGTTCCAGAAATCCGTGACGGCCTCGCGCAGCAGGGGGCGGGGCAGGTCGTGCAGGGCCTTGTCCGCCGTCAGCAGGGCATCCAGACTGGCGTCCATGGACGGCAGGGCACGGAAAAGGTGGTTCATGCGTCCTCCTTGGCGCCCCGGGCGGAGGCGGGCTGTTCCAGCAGATGGGGGTAGAGGCCGTAAAATTCCGCCAGCATGTACAGGGACCCGCTGATGATGACCGGGGCCCTGTCGTCGCCGGGCAGGTCGCGCACGGCATCCAGGGCGTTGCGCACGTCGGGCAGCAGGGTGGCATGGGCCGGGGCCGCAGCGTTGGCGGCGGCCACCACCTGGGCGGCGTCGGCGGCGCGCTCGTTGTGCAGGGCCGGGATGAAGAGCGGCGCGTCACCCAGGGCCCGCTTGAGCAGCATCAGGGCCGGGTGCCAGTCCTTGTCGCCCAGGCAGGAATAGATGGCCGCGCGCGGGCGCAGGCCGGACTGGCGCACATGGGCCAGCAGGGCGGCCATGCCGTGGGCATTGTGGGCGCCGTCCAGCAGCAGGGGCGGATGCTGGTCCGTGGCGGGCACGGACTGCAAACGGCCGGGCACGAAGGCCCGGGCCAGTCCCCGAGCCACGGCATCGGGCCGCGGCGTCACATGCAGGCGCGGGGCCAGGGCCTGCCAGGCGTGCAGGGCCACGGCGGCATTGATGCGCTGGTGCGGCCCGGCCAGCCCCAGCGGCATGTTGCCCGGCAGGGGCTCGACGATGTTCAGGGGAGCGGCCAGCCGTTCGGCCTGACGGCGCAGGACCTCTTCGGCAGCCGGGAACTGGGGCGCGCTGACCACCGGCACGCGGGGGCGGATGGCGCCGCACTTGTCCAGGGCGATGTCTCGCAGGGTGGGGCCCAGGATGGCGGCATGATCCATGGCCACGGGCGCGAAGCAGGTCAGGTCGCTGGCCAGGGCCGTGGTGGCGTCATGGGCGCCGCCCAGCCCGGCCTCCATGACGGCCAGCTGCACGCCCTGACGGGCAAAGGCCAGTATGGCCAGCACGGTCAGGAATTCGAAATAGGTCAGGTCCGGTCGCGCCGCGTAGACTTCCGTAGCCAGCCCGGGCCACAGGTCTTCTTGCAGAGGGACGCCGTCGATGCGGATGCGCTCGCAGGGGGAAAGGAAGTGCGGCGAGGTATAGAGTCCGGTGCGGCAGCCGTGGGCGCGGGACAGGCTGTCCAGAAAGGCGGACGTGGAGCCCTTGCCGTTGGTGCCCACGATCTGGGCCACCACAAAGGGCGGGCGGGAAAGGCCCAGGCGGGAGAGGGCGGTCTCCATGCGCGTCAGGCTCAGGTCCATGTGGAAGAAACCAAGGCCGTCCAGGTGTTCCCAGATCTGGTCGATGGTCGTGAAATGCTTTGCAGTCTTCATGCCGCGACCATGCCACAATTCCCTGTCCTTGTCAGCGCTTGCGCCAAGGGGAAAAACGTTCCATCGCAGGATGGCCGTACGAAAAAAATATTTTATGCCTGTGGCTGCTGCGGCGTACTGACTGCAAGTGGTGGCCGGGGGATCGGGCAGCATAGTGATGCCTGTTGCAGACCGGGCTGCTTGCGGCAGTCCCATTCCCTTGCTAGGCTGGATTCCGAAAAGGAGGCTATGCATGATCCGTCTTGAAAAGGCCGGCCGGGAAGATCTGGCTGCTCTTGTACAGTTGCAGGAAATGGTGCGGGCGCGTCTGCTGCCGGAAGGGCAGCCTTTGCCCGAAACGGCCGGAGATTCGCTGGAGGATTTTTTTGCTCACGGCGTGGTGTTGCGGGCCCTGATGGAAGACGACACCATGGTGGGTGCCGTAGGCGGGCGAGAAGTGGACGGCGGACAGCATTTGGCCCAGCTGCTGGTGCATCCGCAATGGCAGGGACAGTATGTGGAGACCATGCTGCTGTTGCAGATGGAAAGCCTGCTGCCCGAGGCCCGGCGCGAACTGCTGTTCCCGGCACGGGATGCCGCGGATCTGCGGCCACTGCTGTGGCTGGGCTATACCGTCAGTGAAGAGACGCCCCTGCCGCACGGCCTGACCCTGTACCGGCTGGAGAAAGAGGCTGTGTAAAGAAGTTGTTATAGTACGTCAGCGGCTCTTGTGCTCGAAAAACGGGAGCGGGATCGCAAAGGGATATTCAGAAAGGCGGTCACATGCGAACCATGTGGCCGCCTTTCTTTTGGAGAAACATGCCGGGAGGCTCGAATTCGTGGAAGAAGTCAGAGGATGAGCGGGGCGTCGCTCTCCATCATTTCATCGAATTCTTTGTCGGTCTTCCAGCCAAGCGTACAGCCGAAGGCCTGGTTGAGAGATTCGAGTGCCATGCAGGTCCGCATGCTGTCCCGGGAAGCCAGGGCTTCTCGCAGGTCAGTGAAGTTAGATCTGAACAGACGCGCCCGTTCAGCATAATACTTCTGCAAAGAGGCTTCTAGGGCCCTTCTCTGCATGCGCAAGCGGGGAATGGCTTCGCGGCAGACAGTTTCTATCTGTTCCCGACGAAGCCGGGAGGCATCGACACGGGAAAAGAGGTTCGTCAGCGTGAAAATCGTCGCGTCGATGGAACGATTGGCGAACACGACGGCAACACCCGCCAGTGCTGCTGCCATCAGACCGCTCAGCATCCCGGGGATGCCGAGCGCCGTCAACTGCTGTTCCAGCGTGAAGGCGAGCGTACCTATGCCGACGGTCGTCAACGTCTTCAGGATGACCGTGACCAGCTGGGAGAAGCTTTCTATTTTGCCGGTAAGGTAGTCATATATGGATTCCCAAACCGTCGAGATCCCTTGGGCGAGGGTCGAAAGCAGGGCCCCCGCGGATTTGAAGATATTCCGCAGCACGCCAAAGAGGAGGTGCAAGGCCTCAAGGGCAAATTCCTTGCCGACACGTACGACAGCGCTTGCGGTCAGCTTTTTCCAGAAGATGCCCAGGAAGCGTTCCAAGCGCTGCCAGATGGTGAGCTCTGAAGGATTCGTCGCCGCATCCCGCAATTCCCAGACAGCCCCACCGATGACCAGCATGCCCGCTTCGGCCAGTATGCCTTGCATGGACCTTTCGCCAGCCCGGCAGACCCCGTCCTTTACCGTCTGCATCGCCACATGGGTATAGGCAGCCTGTTGCGTCTTAATCTGGTCACGGGTCAGGGAGCTTTTACGCAATTTGGCAAGAGCCGCCTTGGCCCGAGCTGCCAGCTCCTCATTCTGGCTGCACGCCATGCGCTCCAGTTCGGCCTTGTGGTGTTCGTAATCATCCGCAGGCACAAGGATCACATCCGGCGCCTGGTCATCCTGGGAGATAGTGTAGCGTTCTTCCAGCAAGCCCCGTGTATCTTTTTCGGCCTTGAGTTGCTGTTTGCTCTTGATACCGGATTCATCATAGCCGACAACATCCGTATAGGGATTGTTGAACGTCGCAAGAGATTCCAGATCTTCATGCGGCAGTTTTTCCCCATCTTTGCACTGCTGGTAGTACAGGTCATCCACACGGTCGTAGGTCACGCCTGTTTTTTGGATGATCGCATCGCGATTTTGTTCTCCCACTGCAAGGGATTCAAAGATAAATCCGTATACGCGAGGGCTCTTGTTGAGGGAACCATCTTTGTTATGGGTGACGTTGTATACGGAGCGGCAGGCAGCGACCTGGTTGGAATACAACGCTACACCGTCAGCAAGGGCCAGATTGCTGCCAAAGGCAGACATGAAACGCCGGAGTAACTGTTTTCCGACCTCATCAGCCACGTCTTGAAGTACCCCTTTGGGAATCGCCATTTGCTGTGAGGGAGCTTCAAGAATGTCCGGGGGGTCTAGCAGATGGACTACAGAGCTCACAGGGATCCTCCTCGAGTTACATCAAAGCAAGCTGTCGCAAAAACGATGTATTTTTTCTCAGAAGCGTGCGGAGTTCCCGCGTGACAGCACCAGAATCATCAAAGAGAGGGGTTTTGAGGATGTTCGAGACCGTTTTGGCCAGCTCGAAGGATGTTTTTACCACAAACCTGTTCTGGGGATCCTCTTTAATAATGCTGTAGTTTATTTCCTCGTTCACTACTGCCTGGAGTTTGCGATTGAATGCATAGCAATAGGGGGTCAGCTCTTCGATGACGTCCCGCAGCTCATCGGCAGCATCCATGATGGCCTGGGCTCCTGTGCAGGCAGCACGCATGGATTCGGCCGCAGCCTTGGCCTTGCTGAGGTTGGAACGGGCATCTTCGATGGCTTCCTCCGATTTGGACGCCAGGACGAGTCCTCCTACAGCCAGAACTGGAGCAGCCACTATCCCGCCAAGGACAACAGTCCCTCCCGCCATTCCCAGGCCTCCGGCAGCCAACGCGCCACCGCCGAACCATGCCAAGGTGGCATTAGTTGCCGCAACACCGCTAAGAGCGCTGATTGCCGTACCTGTAGAGGCCGAAGCTAAAGCGCCAGCTGCACCAAAGGCACCAAAGCCAGCCAGCGCACCGCTTGAAAGCGCCGCAGCGCCGCTTGCAAGAACACTAGAAATCTCGAGAGAGATTTGCTGGATCTCTGCTAAGTCTGCCGTAATACAAATGTCGGTATCAAAATCAAAGTCGTCGTTATGCTCGATATTCTTTATTTTTTGAGCCGTTTCGATAAATGGCAGCAAGAATTTTTTATGGATGGAGATCTTCTTTCTCCCCAGGTCCTCCAGACTGGCCTGCGTTTCTTCCCGGACATCTTCCAGACGCTCCACGGCATCATCATAGATCCTTTGGGCATCTGCCGAGATATCCTTCGCCCGGTCAAAGTTTTCCTTGGCATCGAGCCCTTTTTTGACACCATATCCCCCGGCGAGCAGCGCGGCTCCACCAATGAGAACTGGAATGAGTGGCAGTGGCATGGCGTACCTCCTTGTTGATAGTTTCCCGTCTGCTATGCAGCTTGATGAAAAAAGACTGTCGTCGACCTCATGCTTCTCAAGGTCACTGGGAAGCTGCCCTGATAATCCTCTCAGATACAGGCAGCCTTGCCGTGTTTTGAGGATATACTCCTCGAACGACATGGTTTTGCTAAAGAAAACATAGCCTTCACGAACGCGGCATTTGAGAGGCCGATGTTCATAGCATAAACAAAGATGACTCTTCTGATCATAAAATCTGCAAACTCCTCGTCCGTTATCGAGGTCAGAATAAAGGTCGCCAAATGCTCTGAGATGGCTGCAACAGGCACCGCAACGGGTACATTCGAAATTAGGCATACTGGTATATATTGATGTAATTTGCACTGTTATTTAAGTTGGATATAAAAATAATTATCCTTGTTCATAAATTATATAATTGCTTTCTGGAAATCAAGCAAGTTGATGGGGCATGATGGATAATATAGTGCTATGATTAGAACTCATTTCATAATTAATGGGCAATTTTTATAACTCTTCTCAACAAAATCATAGAAAAAGCAAGGTGGACAAGAGCCGTAAAACGTTCAACGCACCTTTCCCAACGAGTTATTGCCTTTTTAAATTTGTTAAGCCACGCAAAAAGGCGTTCAATTTTCCATCTTCTTTTGTAACGGCGCAAGAGCCGTCCGTCTTGCGTCGCCGGCTTTTTACGATTCTTGCGGTGCGGCGCGATGAGTTCAATTCCCTGAGAAGCAAGGGCTTCATCAAGCGGATCGCTGTCATAGGCACGATCCCCAATAATTCTTCGGGGTCGTCCCAACGTGACAATTTCATTGATTGTAGCCTGGACAAGTCTGACTTCATGAGGGTTAGCAGAATCCGTGTACACGGCGATAGGTAAACCAGAAGCGTCAGCAATAACCATGAGCTTCGTACCTTTGCCCCGCTTGGTCTTTCCCACTTTTGGGCCCCTTTTTTTGCGACAACGAATGTGCCGTCAATGAAGCATTCTTCCAGATTTATCAGGCCATTATCTTCAAGATGCCGGGCCAGAGACTCCAGAATTTTTCGAAGCCTTCCATCTTTTACCCATTTGCTGAATCTCCGATAGCAAGTTGCGGAAGATGGAAACCTGTCCGGTAAGTCCGCCCATGCCGCGCCTGTACGCAAGACCCAGAGGACGCCATTTAAAACTTCTCTGTCAGAATGAATTTGTGGACGTCCTGCGCCTGTGCGCTCTTTCTGAAAAAGAGGTTCCAGGACAGACCATTGATCATCAGTTAGCATTTCGGCTTTGCTCATTTTTTGAGACTAACCGAAACCTTAAATTTTCTCCAGAATTATGAAATGACTTCTATAGTTGTGTGTTCATTGCAGATATTGCGATATGGCAAATCGATGTTCCATAACATGGAAAAATATGGCAGCCTATGCGACTTTTTCCGTATGTATGAATCATCTCCAATTGGGGGAGGTATGGAGCGCTCTCAAAAGCTGGGCACAGGAAAAGGTGCTTACGCCTGTCGACGGGATGAGCAGAGGACGAAAAAGAAAAAGACGGTCACAGGAAGTCCCGTGACCGTCTTACTTTTCTGGTGGCGCGCCCGGGAGGATTCGAACCCCCGGCCAAGAGCTTAGAAGAATACTGACGGTAGTGCCCATGAGTGCCTTTAAGCACTTATCCCCTTGATTTTCAAGTCTTGCGGGTGATAGCAGATACCCATAACTGCCCATGGAATCTAAAAAGGTGGGTGACAAATGGGTGACAAACAGCGATGGCATACGTTGCCGGGGAAAGAGGGAGTGCTGTATCGCGAGCATCCCACGCGGAAGCATGGCCGTGGACCTGACCGTTGCCTCTCGATCCGTTACAGGGTTGGAGAGGGCAAGCGTGTCCATGAGTCGCTGGGCTGGACCAGCGAAGGCTGGACGGTCGCCAAAGCCGTCGCCTTGCTGCGCGAGCTGAAGGAAAATATCCGCACAGGAAAGCGTCCGCAGAGCCTGCGCGAGATGCGGTCCATGGCTGAGGAGCAGAAGCAGCGCGAGACCCAGCTTGCCCGTAGAGCACAGATAGCCGATTTGACCTTCCGAGAGCTGGCAGAGCATTACACCATGTGGACTCAAGCGCATCGTGCCAGTCATACCAAGGTCGTCCAGTTGCTGGCAACTCATATCCTGCCCATCCTTGGAGATCGTCTCGCACGAGAGATCACGCCGCAGGACGTGGCTGATCTTGGCCGAGTTGTCGCTGCCAAGCGGCCTCTTTCTGGACGGAATAAAAACAATCCCGCAGCCGGGCTTTCTCCCCAGACGGTTTTGCACATCCTCAAAACCGTTCGGGAGGTCTACAATTACGCATTGGAGACGCCAGCCCCAGGCGCTCCAGGCATCATGCTGTTCAGCGGCGCGAATCCGGCGATTTTGAGCCGCCGCAATCGCGCTATCATGCTCCCCAAAATGGACAGCCGCCGACTCCGCGTCCTGAGCGATGCAGAGATCACGGAGCTGCTTAGTTACAGGGGGCGGCGTGGGGAGTCCGTGGAGATCCACGACATGATTTTGCTCTCCCTGGATACGGGATTGCGCGCCGGGGAGCTTCTCAACTTGCGCTGCGAAAGCTGCGATCCTGAGACCGGAGCCATTCGCGTGCTTACCGGAGCAAAAGATAGCGCTCGGTCCACAAAAGGCGGAAAAACACGCATCCTCCATGCGGGGCGTCTTTTCCCCGAGGCGCTCTCCATGCTGCGCGAACGCCTGCAGCGTATCCCTTCGGGTTATCTTTTTCCTGGTCCAGACGGGCATGTGCGCTCTCCGTTCAGCCTGCCGCGTGCAATGCATCGCATCATGGACAAGCTCGGCTTTAACGATGGTGTCACCGATCCGCGCAACCGGGTGGTCTGGCATACCCTGCGGCACACGTTCGCCACACGGATGCTGGAGGCCGGGCTGGACATTTATGCCCTGAAGACGCTCATGGGCCACGCCAGCGTCACGACCACGGAGATCTATCTCCATATCTGCGACATGGACAAGCGCCGGGCCGCTCTGGCCAAGGCAGAGCTGGCCCGGCAAAAGCTGGTTACAGGGACGGGGGAACAATGAGCGTCACTCCTTTGGCTTCGAGATAAGCGAGGAAGAAGGCCGTCGGGTAGACGACAGCGTCGCCCATCTTCATACGAAACTTGGGGCCATTCCCCAGATAGTCATCGTTAGAGACGCTCTTGGAGCTTATGGCACCGCCGGTGAAATACTTGACCTCCTTCCTGGCGATCATGGGAGGAAGCTGGTCCAGGAAGCAACCCAGCACCTTCAGCTGGGGCGGATCGGGAATCTGGGTGACATTACTCATGATCCGACCTCCACAAAGCGCGTCAGCGCCGCATCGCGGGCGATGCCCCACGGGCGCTTGCGCATGGTAAGCCCGGCGTTGCGGGCGGCCCCCTCCAGATCTTCGGGGCGGCCGTGCCAGTGGAACTGTGCCTGGGCGACAACAGACAAAAACTTGAAACCGAAGCTGCGATCCGTCTTGTAACGGGGGAGGACGAAGCGCAAACCTCGCGCAGGGCCGCCTCGGCAGGACGGGTCGCTCCCTGGTCAGGGACAGCGTGCATCTTGGTGTAAAAGGGGCATGTCATGGCCAGACGTTGCCCCACGGGGCAGGACAGGCAGAGCCCCAGCTCCTGTCGGGAGGGAGTGCTGCAGATGATGCCACAGCACGCCCCGGAGCTGATGACGCGCCCCAGACGGGGGCAGGTCACCGGAGCGCTGTTCATGCCGGATCCTCTCCGGAGACGGGCTCCGCTGGCAGAAGGGCGCGCAGGCGTTCGCACTTGAGCGCGACACTGGCGTCGAGCTCATCGGCCATAAAGGGCTCGGTGCGCAACTGGTCGATCATCACCAGCACGTCGCCGATGGCATCCACCACGTCCTCACGGGAGCCGCAGCGGCCGCGGCGCAGGTGACTGATGGCCACGATGGCCTCGGCCAGTTCTTCCTGCAGGATCTGCAGCTGGGCATCCAGACCAAAGTGGCGCACGGCCTGCCTGGCGAGGGATGCATCCATCAACAGGGTAGACATACGGACCTCCTACTGCCGGGGAAGGATATCGTCGGCGAGAGGGGCTTTTTTGAGATGCGCCACGATCTCGCCCAGGGCCAGCGCGCCGAACTCCGCCACCTCGGACATGCAAAGCGCTCCGGACGCGGAGCGGAAGCTCAAGTGCGATTTTGCAGCATCCCCGAAGGCGATCATCACGCAGATCCTCCCGCGGGCTCCTTCCTGCTTGCCCCGGTCCATGAACTCCTTGACGCCGCGCAGGATATCGGCGCGTTTCTGGCCGATGAAAGGGGAGATATCGTCGTCCATACTCACCTCGTAAGGTCAAAATATATTTCCGTCCCGCGCTCATCGCAGCCCGGGAAGGCACGCATCAGAGCCGTCACCAGTGTGTCCGTTGTCTGGCAGGCATAGCGCCATGCGCCCGTGCGGGCATAGAGCGGACAGGTGGCTCTGGCATCGTCCATCAGGGTCAGGGCCGCCGCCAGCATGGCGCAGGCCAGAAAAGCCCGGCGCTCAGGCGGCAGCCCTGTTTTTTTGAGGTAGGGGCGCAGGCGGTTCTCCATTTTTTCCAGCGCATACTCGACCTCGCGCCGCCTCTTGACGCGGGCAGCGTATCCCGTGGCCACAACTGCCAGCCACTTGCAGATCTTTGCATATTGCTCCGGAGCGGCCTTTTCAAAAATCGGCTTCCAGACGCGCAGGACATGGAACAGGACAGAGATGGCCACCTTGCACTTTTGTGCCTGGCGCAGTTCCGGCAGGTCGGGGATCATATCCGCCACGGCCCGCAGCTTTGCCCGTTCTTCAGGAGACAGAGCGCCCATGCTTCCTCCTACGCCACGGCTGCTGCCCGGCGCTGTCCGGCCTGCTGCAGGAATGCCAGCAGGGCACGATGGGTCATGCTCAGGCGCTGGGGCGGCAGGCCGCGCAGGCGCACCAGATAGCTGGCTGTCTTGACAGAGGCCGCGGGCTTTGCATACAGTTCTTGGGACATAGCACTCTCCTTTGTGAGGGGTCAGGCCTCGGGCGGTACCAGCGCCCGGGGCCTTTTTTTGTTATTCGGGGGATAGCTGGCGGTCATGGACATCGCCCGCCAGCGCCACCAGTTGCATGATGGCCTCCACGGCCTCGTGGCTCAGGCGGCGCATCTCCTGCAGCTCTTCCGCCGTGATCTTGCCGTCCGCGATCTGCTCCGCCGCCGCCACGGCGAATTCCCCGAACTCGCGGATGCTGACGCTCAGGCCCGTGACAAGCTGCACCGGCCCGTCATCCGGGAGGCGCAGGGGCACGAAGGCACCGCCGCGCTGCCTGGCCAGGAAGACCAGCGGCAGATCGCTCTCGCAGACGTCCATGAGCGGCAGGAGCAGTTCCGCGCCCAGCTTGTGGCCGGGCTGCTGCGAGAGCTCGCTCATCAGGGTGGCGTAGGGCTTGCCCACCAGGTCCGCCACCGTGCGGGCATCCAGGCCAGAGGGGGCCGCCTTGACCATGCCATGGACCACGGCCGTGAGGGAGGGATAGGGAGGACGGTTCATGCGAAAATCCCGTTATTGTTTGCGTGGTTCATTCATCGAAAATGCGATATGCGGACACAATAGCGCGGATCAGCGCGTGCGGGGCTTGGGGCCGGTGGGCACATCCTCGGCCCTGGGCAGGAGCTCCACGGGGATGTCCAGCCGGTAGCGCAGGACACGGTGATGCCGCACGGGCATGCGCTCGTTACGCAAGCTCTTGCTGACGGACCGGCCAGATATGCCGAGGAATTTTCCAATAGATTCAAAGGTGATGCCGTGCTCCAGCATCCAGACCTTGAGCTTGAGGAAGCGCTGCTCTTGCCTGCCTGTGGGGGTTAAGATAAACTGCTGCATAAAATCCTCTTTTTGTTCGGCGGGGATATTGAATGTGTATGTATGTGGGGAAAATATGTATGATTCATACATATTTGTCAACGCAGATTCAGGGATAAAAATGAACAGAACAAATAATTCTGAATTATACGAGCGTGTTACGACGGCGGGAAAATTTTTCGGCGGCCTGCCCGCATTCGCGGAGATGATCGGGGTCCAGTACCGCACCTTTCACGCCTATTTGAGCGCCAAGCGCCAGCACAACCTGTGGCCGCTGCTGCCCACCATGCTGGAGGCCTTTCCGCGCCTGTCGCGGCAATGGCTGTATTTTGGCGAAGGCCCCATGCTCATCGGGCACGGCACGCCCCTGGACAGGCCGGTGCCCCTGCAGGAGATCGCGGCTGCGGCCGAAGCCATGGCCGCCGAAGCGGGCGGGACCTGGGGCGATGTGCTGACCTACATTGTGGATGCCGCACGGGCGGAAGGGGAGAAGCGGGAGCCGGTGGCCGACAGCCGCCAGATCCAGGAATTGCAGGAAAAGCTGCTGGCGGCGCAGGCAAAGATCATCCAGTTGCAGGATGAGCTGCTGACCAGGCAGAAGGAAGGGCACGCAGGCGCCCCCAAGGCCGCGCCTGCCCGCATTGGCGACAGTGCTGCCCGTTTGTAGGGTGGCGGCAGTAGGAGGGGAGGAAAATGGCGCTTGTCCTTTGTCCGGAATGCAAGCGGGAGATCAGCAGCGAGGCAGGAACCTGTCCCCGCTGTGGCTATCATATCACCTCATCCCGGAGCCGTTTCTGGGCGAAGCTGTTCTGGTTTCTGTTCGTTTTGTTCAATGTCCTCATGCTGCTGTACGCTCTTTTCAACATAGGGCCGATGATTACCCATGGGATCATCCCGAGCTGGGCAGGCAGAATCGTATCCTTTTTGAAGCAGGGCTGAAGCTATGGGTCTGGGGCGACGTGATTCTCGGTATGCCTGCCATCTTGCAGTACCTGCGTTCCAAGTAAGGGAGGGGACATGATTCGCATGCCTGTACCCATGATGAAATGTCCCCGGAAGATTTCATCGCGGGTGTGCTGGCCTATCTGAAGGGGAAAAAAGATCCGTCCAGCCTGTAGCGCCGTTTTTCGGGGCTTGCCAAGGGGGGAGGGAACGGCTAGAAAAAAGAAGGCGGCAGGTGCGCGAACACCCGCCGCCGTGGGCACATCCCCCGCGATTAACTGGATCGCAAGTTTTGGCCCGGTAAGAGTTGCACCTCCTACCGGGCTACTTGCGTCTTAGAGGTTCAACAAGCGAATCACCAAGGCCGCAAGGACGGCGGCCACAAAGGCAGCCAGCACGTCCCGGAGGAAGTGTTTCATGGGAGTACCCTCCTTTAGGAGGATGCGCCCGCCGATGGCCTAGCACAGATGCCTGACAGGCCGCAATCTCCCGCCGGTTGTGGCCCTCAATTATGATGAGACGCCCCGCAGAAAGTTTCCTTCCTGCGGGGCGTTTTCCGTTGTGGGGAATCTTGTTTCACCCGGAAATAAATGCTACTATAGTCGTTAAACTATGCTTTGCCCGGAATATAGCAAAAGGAGCAAACAGACATGAACGGTTATTCCCTGTTTTTTGTAGTGATATTCTGTGGTTGTGCTGTCTGGAGCCTTGCCGGGCTGATATTTCCCAAGGTGCTCGTGGTGGCACCTCCTGAGCGGAGAACGCGGGGCTATGCCTTTTTCTTCCCTTTGGCTGCTGCGGTTTTCTTTTTTGGGCTTGCTCTGTTCTGTGACCCTAAGGTTCAGGCCGCCGGTGTCTCTCTTATCTTGTTTGGCGGTATCCCGGGCATGCTGTTATGGCGAAACATGCACCAGCCGCTCCGCCCTTGCGAGCTGCTGGCAGCAGCAAAAACAGACAGAGAGCCTGCAAGGCCCTCCAACGACACCCCTGTGGAAACGGACTGTCCTTTCTGCGCGGGTAGGCAGGAAAAAGAGGGCTACGGCTCTTTTGAAAATTATGAACGCTACCGGGAAGCTTTGGACAAGGCGCTGGATACGACGTCGTGCGGCAAGGCTGTCTTGGACAGACTGGATGCCTTGGTGGAAGCGGCCCCTCTTGCAGATCATGAGCTGCTGACAGAGGCTATTGAGGAGTGCTTTTTCCAGCAGTGTGAGTCCAAGCATCCCGTGGTGTGGTGCGCCTGTTCGACAAGATGCACCAGGAGCATCCCTGCATGGCGTTCGCCCTGCGGCATGGGGGGCTTGATGAAATGGTCGCCGCCTTCTGCGAAAGCCTCAGCAATCCCCTGCCGGAAAAGGGACGTGCCAAAACCATCGTGGGGCTTTTGCAATCGGATCACCCGCTGATCAAGGGCGCCCTGGCATCTTCTGCGGCTGATATCGCCGACTGGCTGGACGGGGAGTGCGAGGAACTCTGGCCAGACTGGGAGGCCGGTACCCACAATAATATGCCGCCTGAAGCCCTGATTTCGGAACTCGTGGCTTGCCTTGCCGGAGAAAAGAACTCGGAGGCTATTGCCGAGGACGCTTTGCCTGAGACTGGCATGCAGATGCGCCTCCCCAGTGAGAGCCGCAGGGGCATTTTTTATGATGTGGATCTTGAGGCCATGACCTGTACTTGTCCAGATTGGCAAACACGGCGCAGTGCCCAGCCTGTGGATTCTCCGGCGCGTTACTGCAAGCATCTGTTAAAAGGCCTTGCCTTGTATCCTTCTGCATTTCCGCCTGCATTGGAGGATATGCGTCTTTTGCTGGAGGCTTTTCAGGCTGACCACAGGGGGATGCTCTGCCCATCTTCGGAATATTCGGTATTTTACGGGACTTACAAAGGAATTCCCTACGCCTTGGGATGGCAGCATGACTCGGAGTGGGGAAATGTGTTTTTGCCCGGCATGCGCTATGGCTACAGCTTTGAGCAGCAGCGCTGGTCTTACGGGCAAGAACCGGACGATGCTGATTTCTGGATAGCAGAACTGGCCAGTCTGATGGGTGAAAACATTGCAGGTTAGGAGATGAGCATTCCTGATTCTAATACCCTCTATTTTTTAAGAGATAATTATCATCAGTGTGTCAATGGAAAATATTCTACAGATTTTGCAAAAGTAGTATGTTTTTATGACAGAATGAAATACGGATGGGATTAAATTTCCCTCAGGGCCGCTCTATGCGGCCCTTTCTCTTTTGCTTCACAGCAGCCTGCCCTCCAGCTTCGCCATGAGGGCAAGGGCCTCTTTTTTGCCCATGCGTGGCCCTTCGTGTCCGGAGAGACGTATCCACCAGCGGTTTTTATAGCAGCGGGTGGCGCTGACCGTACCACCCTGGCTGGCGGTCAGGCCGCGGCACACGCCGGGCAGGAGCCAGTGCAGGGGATTCCGGTCCCGCCGGTTCCAGCACCAGCCGATCCAGTTTGCCAGATCCGCGACCAGCCCGCGCAGCCCGGCCTGCAGAAAATGATCTTGCCAGAAGACGCAGTCCTCGGCCCGGATGCTGGCCCCGTCATGCGCCCATGCCGCGAAGGCCCGCACCGTGAACCGGCTGCGGACGCCCCAGTTGCGGATCACGCAGCGGCGCATCAGCACACGCACGCCATCCTGCGCCTCCGGAGCGCGGCGGCCGATATCGCGCACGATGCAGTCCTCCAGCACCAGCTCCGCGCCTGGGTCCGTCTCCGGGTAATCGCCGTTGCCCCACAGGATGCCCTTGCCCACCCTGGCTACGCGAGTCTCGCGCACCACGGCCCGGGCGCCGTCCACCCCGGAGAGGCCCTCGTCGAGCCTCTCCAGCGGCCAGCTGCCCAGATCCACTACACAGCGGCGGATGACCACAGGCCCATCGCTGCCATAGACGGTGATGCCGTCACCCCCCGCACTTATGGGCGCCGTGATGTACTGGTCCTCGATGATGCGGCCGGAGCTGCCGGGCCCGTCATTGCTTGTCATCCAGATCACCTCCCGTTGCATGCTTGACGCGATCCCGTTCTTCGGCCCGCTTGGCATTGTTGAACCGCTTCAGCGTGCCTACCAGGTAGCCGGTGATCCGCCGCACGCGCTCGAACGGCACGCCCTGGCCGCGCGCTTTGGCGGTCGATGTGTCATGATCCATAGCGCCTCCTAGATGGTACGGGCCTCCGCCAGCACCGCCGGGAACGCTGGCGGATACAGAGCATCGCGGATGCCCCAGGCCATGGCAGCGGCGGCCTCTCGGGGAGCGAGACATCCCGTTCCCGTCCCCATGCCCGGGATGGCTACGCGCTCCAGCCCGGCATCCAGCGCACAGCGTACCGCAGCCCGTGTGGCCAGATAGGCTGGCTCTGCCGTCTCCAGAACGCGCGGCACACGCATGGTCGGCGCACTGATGCACCAGGGAATGGGCGGATAGCCCGTCTTCACCAGCAAGGCCTGCCCCACCAGAAGCTCGCCGTTCGCCTGCTCCTGGATCATGCGCTGGAGCCGCTGCTGGAGCTGCGGACCGAAGCAGCGCGTATAGAGGGCATCCAGACCGCCATCCATGAACCCGTAGCTATTGGCCGGGCTGACCACAGCCAGCACGTCCAGGGAGAGGATGTCCCCCTCCACCACCCGCACACAGTTGGAGAGATCAGCGCCGATACGCTCTCTCCAAGCTGCAGCCAGATGGGGCTGTACCGCACAAAGGACGATTTCCATGCCGCCTCCCTGACTTAGATCCCGGCGGGGAGATCAGGCCACGGGGTGGACTCCCCGCCGCCATCCCAGGGTGCGCCCTCCTGAGAAGGCAGATCACGCAGGGCCTGGCGGTAAAGCCGCACGGCCTCTTTGTGGGTATTATCCAGCGGATAGTCCTGCATCAGCAGGTAGTCCGTGGCGGTAAGACGCCGGTCACGCTCGGCGCGCAGGCGCTCGAAGTGGGCCGCCTCGCTGTTGTACTCGGCCAGACGGACAGCTTCCGCCTCGGCGGCAGCCTGCTCCAGACGGGCCTTTTCTTCTTCCCACATCTTCACATACGGCGCGATCCGATCCGCGTAGATGTCGGCGGTCAGAAGTTCATTACGGGGAGGCTCATGGCCGTAGCCCAGCCATTCGATGTGTCCCTGCTTCCCATCCCATTGCAGGGCGTGCATGCGCTCCGGAGCGTTGAAATCAAAGGTCAGGGCCTGACCGTCCACGATCACGAGTCTGTCCGCAGGGACAACGGTTACTCTGGGCATGTCTTTTCTCCTTATTTTTTGCCGTATTGCGGCGGGTTAAAAAATCTGTCCGGCACTGTGGGGGCCACGACCCTCACCGTGGAGCAGTTGGCCAGCCATAAACACGGAGGGACGGTCATACTCGGATCAGGTGCAGGTGGTGGGGTTCCTGGAACGAGCAGCACCGCGTACTACCTAAGAGCTATGGATAATGCTGGTGGCAGTCAGCCGCACACCCACACGCTGGACGGTGCATCTGAGGAAGAATCCTCCCTGCCCCCGTACTACACGCTTGCGTACATCATGCGATGCGCATGATCAGGGCCAGGGCGTAATAGGGCGGCAGACTGTCGGCAGCGCCGGATGCTCCCGATAACGTATGTGTATGGGGCTGGGAGCCGCCTGTTGCATCAGTCGTTTGTTTGCCGGAGTTCGCACTGCCCTTGGCTTCTGCAATATCGCCATAAGTGCCCTTATTGAACGTATGAGTATGGCTTGGCATCTGCGCCACGCTCAAGGTCGTGCTGCCGACAGTGCCGGACAGACTATGCGAATGCTTCTCCGATCCGCCTGTAGAGCCAGCTTTGTAGGTATCAGATACCCCCATGATCATGCGTCCGCGCAGATCAGGTACGGTGCCGCCTTTTCCGTCGCTGCCGCCGTCACAGAGCACCCATCCGGTATCGGGTTCACTGCCGCCCAGGGGGATGGGGTGGCGGTTCCCCTCGCCGCCGAACGTGCCCGCGAACGCCACGATGGTCCCCGGGATGGCAGCGGAGACCGTCACATCCAGTGTGCCGTCTTCTTTGACAGACAGGCCGGATCCTGGTTTGACGATACCGGCCTTTTCCTTGGTGGCGACGGCCACCTTTTCCGTGAACAGTTGCTGGAGGGCTTTCCACAGCTGGCCAAGGTCGTCGCCACTGGGCTCCAGGCCTGCCTGCCGGATGACCTCCACAATCTCGCGCTGGGGATGTTCCACGGCCTCGGCAGGCACGGCGCTGCCGCGGACCTTGCCGGGCTGGCCGGTGACGTACTTGGCATCGGGGTCCTGGGATCCGGCGGGGGGATTGTATTTCATGCTATTCTCCTTCTTCGTAGGTAAAGGTCAGCAGGGTGTGGGCCAGCTTGTCGCGCAGCATGACGCACTCCAGGGAGGCGGCGGCGCGCCAGTCCATGAGCAGCTCACCGCACAGGCTCTCGCCGCAGCGGAAGCGGAGCAGCCGGTCGCCGTGGACGATGACGTTCCACCACCAGCGGATCTCCGGCACGGCCAGATAGCCGATCTCGGGATGGGCCTGGATCTCCTCCGGCGTCAGGCCGGACGGGTCAGCGCACTGGTGGATGCCGCAGCAGAAAGGCCAGTGCTCCTCGATGGTCACGTCGTACTCCAGCGAGTCGGCCACGCCGTACCAGTAGGCCAGATCCTGACGTCCCTCGTCGCGCAGTTTTGCCAGCACGGCGCTGCGGCGCTCCTGCAGGGTGGTCCCGGCGGGCAGGCAGGCATCAGGCAGGCCAAGGACGCGCTCCCAGTCCTCCAGCCCGGCGATGGCGCTTGTGGGCAGGATCTCCATGAGCAGCAGGCGCATGGCCATATCCAGGCGCTCCAGCTCATCCGCCGAAGCCTGCAGCACCGCGGTCAGCACGGCGCCCGGAGCACGGGTCCAGGCCTGGCCCTGCGGCAGCAGGTGCTGGAGCATGCGCAGGTAGTCGGCAGCGGAGCGGGCGCGCAGATCAGTCTCAGGCATGGCTCTCCACCTCGCCTTCAAAGACCACCTGCGTGAGCCGCGGCAGGTAGGCAGCAGGCACCACCACGTCCTCGGCAGGCTCCAGCAGTTCATGATCCTGCTCGCCGGGGGTCAGGGACACAGCCTCGGAGATATGCGAGCGGTAGAGCACGCTGTCCGGAGCGCCCTCGCGGGAAAAGACGTCCTCGATCTCGGCCCGGACAGCGTCGCGCAGAGCCTCCGTGTCCGGAGAGATGCGCAGGCGCACGGTCACATCCAGCGGCTCGGGAGCGAACACGGCCAGCTCTTTGACCGTGGCCGGGCGCAGCGGCTCGATGTGCTCCTGCACGCGCTGCACCATCTCTTCCGAGGGAAAAGGGTCCTCCTGGGCGTCACAGACAAAGCAGACGCCCACGGTGCCGATGCCCATATGCATGGGATAGCACCAGGCCCTGGTCACGCCCGGCACCTCCCTGGCCCAGCGTACATAGTCAGCCATGCTGCCGCCGCGGGGCGGCTGGCGCAGGCGTTCCAGGACCCGGGCACGCAGGGCATCGTCGCTCTCGGCATCCGCGCCGCCCGTCAATCCCCCTGTCTGCACCACGGCCACGCTCTCCACACCGGCGATGGGAGAGAGCAGCTGCAGCTGTTCCCCGGCGTCCAGGTTACCGGCGGCGCCGGTCTCCACGGCGATCACGCGCACCAGGGCGCTGCCGTCGGCGATGACAGCCCTGTCCTCCAGGGCATACTGCAGGCCGCTGGCCTGATGCTGCAGCAGGGTCCCGGCCGGGATCACGGCGCCGTCCTGTCCGGTGAAGACCACGTCGCCCGCGGCCGCGGCGGCAGGCAGACGGGAGAGGTTCCAGACCCCGGCCCAGCGCTCCATGTATTCGCCCTCGGCCGTGTCCACAAAAACCTGCAGGTAGAGCCAGGCCAGCACGCTGTGCAGCGTATGACAGGCCCCGGCCCAGACTTTTGCCAGCACCGCCAGCACGGAGCGGCGGAGCAGCGTGGCGCCATCCAGCAGGCGGCCCGAAAAATCACGGGCGATGCGCTCGTGCAGACTGGTGAGGGTCGGACGGTCCCAAGCCATGGCAGCCTCCTATGCCTCCAGCCGGACGCTTACCGGCTGGGCTTGCTGATAATCGTAGGTGAAACGCCACTCGCGGCCCGGGGCATCGCTGCCGGTGGGCTGCACGGCCACACTGATACCCAGGTGCCCTGGCTGCACACGCTCCACGCTGACACTCAGGGAGCTGACATGCCCCTCCCTGGTCAGCCAGGCCAGCGCCTCTTCAGCATACTGCCGGGCACGGGCCACCACGCTGTCCAGATCTTTCTCCCGCCAGAGCAGCCAGAGCCGGGAGCCGATGCTCTCCAGCGTCTGCTCGCCCTGGGCATCGGGCAGGCAGTCTCCCCACCAGCCTCGCCGGTCGCTGGACACGCCCACACGCTCATCGGGCAGGGGATCGTCGTCATGTGCCCGTGCGTCCGTAAACAGAGAGATGATCACCGCCGTCATCAGGCCATCGTCGCCCTGCAGGTCGGCCAGCGGCCCGGAGAGCAGAGCGTCGAACAGGCCGTTCTCCTGGTCAAAATGCAGACAGATATCCATGCTATCCTCCCACGGGGCTGGCCGTCGTATCGCTCCCGGCCTGTACGCCCGAATGCACATGCCGGTTCAGGGAGACGGCGCCGCCATTGCTTTGCAGATCCTGCGAGGCCACGATGCCGCCGGTGAGCTGTGCCGTGACGGCGCCGCCGCCCTGGCCGCCAAAAGCCAGCGCCCCGGTGGCAAACCGTGTACTGGCGGTCTCTACCTGCACGCTCTGGTCGGCCTGGATGCTGAAATTTTTGGTCTCGATGCGCACGTCATCCTCGGCCTTGACCACAAAATGCCTGGTGGTCACCTCGATGGTGCGCTCGCGCTTGAGGTGGATGCGGTCGCCTTCGTCCGTGTAGATCACCACCTCGCCGTCCTTGAGGGCCTGCACGCGGTAGCGCCGGTCATCCACGGCCAGCACCACGGGATGCGAGCGATCCGCACCCACGAACAGCACGACAGCCTCGGCTCCGGCATGGGGAACGGAGGAAAAACCGTACTGCTGGGCACGCTCGGCATCGTCCAGGACCTCGCCGTCCAGCAGCTCCAGCTGGGTGGACTGCCATTTGTGGGCATCACGTACCAGCGAGATGACGCCACGCGCCACGATGTTGCGCATGCGGCGGGACAATCGCTCCAGAAGACGGATAGTTTGACGGTCGCTCATTTGATGGCCTTTTGCCGTGCCGCGGCGTCTTGAGCCAGGCGGGTCTGCAGGTCCACTTCCTTCTCCATTTTGACATCGCCGCCACCGCTGCCGGAGCCGCCCTTTTCCTCTTTTTTGGGCTCGGGCTTAAAAGCGGCCGGGTCGCGCAGGGTGAGGCGGGTGGTACTGCCTGACGTGGCGTCACGCCGGAACTCCACCCCGGCCACCAGCAGGCGCTGGCTGATGCGCAGATAGGGAAGATCCACATCGGCCATCTGGTTGAGCTGCCAGAGGGGGCCGGACTGCTCCCGCCCCACGCCCTGCTGCCGGAAACCCTGCACCGTGGCCGTGACGGTCACGGCCCGGGCGGCCCGCACGCTGCATTCCCATGCGGCCCGCTGGTGCGCGTTGCTGCTGTCCCCGGACTGCTCGGCCCGGATCAGCATGGGCCGGTAACGCTGCACGGCCTGGTCGCGGTACTGGCCGCGCACGGCGCAGGCATCCTTGCCCCAGCCCTTGTCCGTGCCGGGCTTCTGGCCCTTGACGATGTAGTCGGAAAAACGGTCGGCCATGTCGAACTGCCCCTCGGCCGAAAGGATGTTCTGTCCCTGCCGCAGGCTGCCGCTGGCTGTGCCCGCTCCGGCCTTGAGCAGCACGATGCCGCCCTTGCCGTCCGGGCAGGCCATGAGCTCCCGCTGGCGCAGGGCGCGGTCCAGGGCCTCGAAGGCGGTCTCGCCTTCCTCGAGCTTGAAGCTGGCAATGGGCGCGCCCACGTCGCCCTCGGCCGTGACGTTCACCCCGAAGGGGCTGGCCAGAGCCTGGGCCAGCTGGAGCACGGTGCAGTTGAGCCACTGCCCGGGGCTGTGGATGGCAGCGCAGTCCACCAGATCGGCGCTCCTGTCGCGTCCGGTGACGCTGATGCCGTGCGCCGTGGCGGAGAATGAGGGGCGGACCTGGTCGATGTAGCCATCGATGACCTGCTCGCCGCCGATGAGGATCTGGCAGGCCATGCCCGCGGCGATGGGCAGCGCCTGGGCGCCGCCGATCCATTTGTCGGCCAGCGCGAGGGAGAATGTCCCGGCGATGGCATCCATCTGGCGGGTGACCTGCACGGAGGTCCAGTAGGTCCAGTCCACGCCATCGATGCGCAGGGTGATGTCGTCAGCCACGCAGCACCTCCAGCGGTTCTACCGGCACGAAGCCCGGATGGATGAGGCGGTTACGGGCCACCAGATCCGCCTCCAGGTCCACGCCGCCGCTCTGGCGGTAACAGAGGGCCAGCGAAGGCAGCACACAGGCCGGGGTGATGGTCACCACCTCCGGTGCTCGCCGGGCGGCCTCGGCCAGTGTGGCCAGAGTACCGGAACGCAGGCTGGCCAGAGAGGCGGCCAGCTGGATCTCCGTGCGGCTCACGCTGCTGGCCTGCGTCATGTCCGGGATAACCGGCTCCAGCGCCGAAACTTCATCCATCGCATCAAGAAAATCGTAGCGCAGCTGTTGTGCCTCGCTCCGGCTGGCGGGCTGGGCCGTGGTGGCGGCACGGGCCGATTCCACCAGGGCCAGACGGCGCACCAGGCTCTCCACAGCCTGACCGTTGCTCTGGATCACCGCACGCTGGGAGCCCACGTTGTCAGGAACGGTCTGCAAAAAGTCAGTGCGGGCCACACTGGCCCAGCGTCCGGACACGGCCGCATCAGAGAGTCCGGACTGCCCGCCGATGTCCTGCAGCACGCTCCAGAGATGCTGCCCCACGCTGGCCAGCGGCATGAGGTCATAGCCCGTGGCCGCGCCCAGCAGATCCGCCACAGTGGAGACATCGCCGTGCATGATGGCCTGCACCGTGCTCACGGCATCCACGATGAGGCTGTAGGTCTGGCTGACCGCCCATTCAGCCTGCCCGGCCAGGCGCAGAACGCTGTCGAAGCTGTCGCAGGCCAGCAGGCCCGCCGTCCCCGCTTCCAGGCGGGCCCGGAGCCCCTGGTTGACGCTGGCGGCCGGGCTGTTGGGCTCGGTATCGCGGCAAAAAAAGAGCTGGAAGACGGCCATACCGCCATCCTGGGCGCTATGCCGGACCTTGTAGGGGGCTGTCTGGCAGACCTGCACCTCGCCGTACCAGGGATGCACCAGCGTACCCGGCCCCGGCTGTTGCAGGGCCGCCTCCAGCGCATCGCGGCGGCTCATGTAGTCACGGCCCAGCACGAATGCCTGGACCGTGAAGCGGCGCGGCGCACCGCCCAGATCCTCCACATAGGGGGCATCGCGCTGGGGGAACTCATGCGTCACCGTGCGGCGGCCGCCTTCCCCTTCATCGGCCGTGACCCCGAAGGGCACGCCCCGGAAGCTGGCGGACCGAAGCTGCATTTTCCACAGATCCATCAGATGGCTCCCGCGTTGAGGACCCCGGCCTCGGCCACATCACCGCGCACATCCAGCCCGCGGCCCTGGCCGTTGCCTTCCAGACGCATGCCCTCGGGGGCGATGATGCGTACCGTGTTCTCCTGCCGGATGACCCGCTCGCTGCGGGCCAGCTGCATCATGGACTTGGCGCCGGGGACCATGTTGAGCGGATCGGACATGGGGAAGGTCGTCGCGCCGCCCCCGGCATCGTCCGGCTCATCCCCCATTTTAAAAATACCGGCGAGGCTATCCAGCCCCTTGCTGAACCAGCCCGTGAGCTGCTGCCACCCCTGCTTGACGCCTTGGAGTAGTCCATCGATCCAGCGCACGCCGATGCTGTAGAGGTCCAGGCCGGTGAGGGTGGCCACCAGCTCACTGAGACCGTCCATGACCCAGCGGGCCGGGTTGAAATTGAGCAGCACCTGGACGACGCCCTGCAGCCAGCCTTGCTCGAAGGCCTTCCGCACGCCTTCCCAAAGCCCCCGGAAATAGGCCACGAGACCATCCCAGTTTTTGTAGATGGCATAGGCCGCTCCGGCGACGGCAGCCACGGCAGCCACGAACCAGCCTACGGGAGTGGTGAGCATGGCCATGCCCAGCTGACCGAAGGCCAGAGCCAGCGAGCCCAGGGCCAGCAGGGCCTTGCCGGAGATGAGGACCACCAGTGCCGTCAAAACATTGCTCCAGCCACCGCACAGATCGGCTGCCCGTTGCAGCATCCTGCCCAGACGGCCCAGAGAGGCAAAAAAGTTTTCTACGGATCTCCAGACGGCATCCAGGTCGAGTCCGTCTATCCATCGCTCAAATCCGGCGGACATGATGTCGCGCTGCACCTGCAGCCAGGCCTGGAATTTGTCCAGAAGTTTGGTCAGCGAGGGCAGGAAGGCAGTGCCCAGCGTAAGACCAAGCCCCCGGAAGGTGGCTTTGACACGGTTGATGGCGGAGCCGTACTCGAGGGCGGATTCGAGGGCCTCATCCGAGAGTACGAGCCCCAGTTCCCGGGCCTCTTTGCGCATGGCCAGCAGGCCCTCGCGGCCATTTTTGAGCAGATCCAGGAGGCGGGCGCCTTCCTCGCCGCCCAGCTGGTTCATAATGCCCGCGGCCTTGCCCATCTCGCCGGCCTCGCGCATTTTTTTGACGCGGTCGGCCAGTTCCAGCAGGAGCGTATCCGCGTTCTTGAGCTCGCCCTTGGCGTTTTTGGCGCTGATGCCCATGAGCTTGAGCATCTCGATATCGCCCTTTTCGCCGCGGGCCGCATTGACGGCCCGTTCCTGCAGGGTGAGCATCAGGCTGGCCAGTTCATCGGCCTCCATCCCCGCCATCGTGGCCGCGCCCGCGTACTCCTGCCAGTTGCCGGTGGACAGGCCCACCATGCTGGCGAATTTACTGGCCTCGGCGGCTGCCGTGGCAGCTTCGGTGCCCAGGGCGAAGGCGCCCCCACCGGCAGCGCCGAACAGCAGGGACAGGCGCCCCGCCAGAGCGCCCAGACGCTCCAGCCCCGCCTGCCCCTGCTGCACCATGCCCTGGAGCTTGTCCCGCACGTTGCCGATGCTGCCGGAAAGGCGCTGCAGGCCCGTCACCTTGGAAAAGCGGCCCAGGGCCTGGCGCGCCTTCTCGGTGCGATCCCGGACCCCGTCCATAGCCTGCTCGATGCGGCGGAACGGTCCCGAGACACGCTCCACGGCATTGATGATCAGGTCAAACCGGCTCTGCTTGCCCTCGGCCATCAGTCATGCTCCATGAGTTTTTGCAGTTTTTTGGTTCGCTCAGCCCACCAGTCCAGATCTCGGGCGGTCATCCGCTCCAGCTCCGAGGGGGGCCAGTGGTACAGCCAGGCCAGCAGGGTCAGAGCGTCATCCCAGTCGGCTGGCCACTCCCGAAAAAAGCGCCGATAACGCCGGAGAGCTCGGTGAAATCGGACAGGTCCATAGTGTTGAGCACGCTGGGCGGCAGGGCCACCAGGCGGGAGGCCACGGTGATGATGTCGTCGAACGTGAGCTCGCTGATCTTGACGCCGCGCAGGTCGCCCGCCGTGGGGCGGCGGGTGATGCGCAGCTCGGTGATGGTCTCGGCGCCGTGGGTCAGCGGCACGGCCAGTTTGATGACGATGGGTTCCATATGACGCTCCCTAGTTGCTTTCCACGGCCTCGCGCCGCGATTCAAAACGCACGGCGATCTCGCCCTCATCCGTGCTGCCGCTGCCTTCGGAGGCAAACCAGGCATTGGAGAGGGTGACCACCTTGCCATTGTTGAGCTCCAGCGTGACGGTGACGTTGTCGGCCGTCACCAGGGTCGCCAGATCCAGCTCATCGCTGTCCGTGACGGCCCCCTCGATAAAGGCCACCTGCGGCGTTTCCTTGTAGCCATGCACCCCGTCGGCACCGATGATGGCGTCACGTTTGGGCTTGCCCAGATTGTAGGTATAGGCGCCCTTGGCGTCGTACTGCTTCCCGTCCACTTTGACGTAGATGATGCCTGCCCGCCGATTGTTGGTTCCGTTTCCCATATTCCTCACCTCCCCTTAGACGATGTGCCGGATCAGGGTCCCGGCCACCTCGAACTGGTTGACCAGATCAGGCCGCAGCAGCCAGTCCAGCCGGTTCTCGTTTTTGGCGTTGCGCTCGCAGAGCAGCGCCGCCTTGAATTGCTCGCTGCCTTCCACCAGCCCCATGGGCAGCCACGCATCCATGAAGCGGGCGATGGCTTCGGCCCGGCCCAGCTTGGGCGTCATGATGGGCTGGCTGGCGTCATAGCGGGCGGCATCGGCATCAGAGGCCAGCTTGTGGCGCGGATATTTTGTCCTCAAATAGTTGTTCCAGTCGTAACGCAGGTAGGAGAGCGTCAGCGGGCTGTTGAGGGAGAGAAAAGCCTTGTCCTCGGCGCCCAGGTCGTTGAGGCGGTAGGTGGTGATGCACTTTTGCAGGCGCACCGTGCCGTCCGGAGCCACATAGCGGGTGGATACGCCCTCGAAGAGAGCCTGGTTTTTCTCGGGGAAGTTGGTCCAGCGGTCGGCCGGAGCCGGAGCCAGGACGCCCGGCACCAGCAGGGTGTTGAAGCCCCGGGCCGGATCGCTGTTGCCGTAGTAGGCGATGACGCCCGCCGTGGCGGCCGCGTCCTCCCAGGGAGAGGTGGGGCTGCCCTCGGAGGCGAAGACGGTCAGATGCTTGTCGTTGCGCTCGCCCGCGAAGGTGGTCACGTCGCCATAGCTGCCGCGCTTGACCACGATGGCCTGTCCATCGATCTGGCGCAGGGGGCCCCAGCGGTCCGCCAGCTCATCGCGCAGGGCGGCAAGGCTGGCGCTGTCCGTCCACGGCCAGGCGATGACGTGGTACTGGTCGTTTGCCATGGCCGCGATGACCGGAGCCGGATCAGGATTGCCGGCACCGCCGGTCATCTGCGTGAAGCTGAAGGTCAGGCCGCCGGGCTTGTCCTCATCGTAGTACGAGATGCGCAGGTCGATATCGTTGCCGCACTCGCCCTTGTGGCGGGCGGTCAGGCTGACCTCGCCACCGCTAAAGGTGGCCGTCACGGGCAGGCTCTTGTCGGCATTGATGGCGTTGGTCAGATTCTCGGCCACGGCAGAGGCTTCCGCGGCAAGGGGCGCTGCGGCACGCACCAGCTTGCCGTTGATGTAGAGGCAGAGCGGTACTGCGTTGACGCAGGTGCCGTTGATGGTCAGGGCCCCCTTGGCGGCCGTACCTTCCTCGGCATCCTTGACGCCGATGGCCAACATCTTGGTGATGCTGTTGGCATTGAGGTAGGCGGCGCACATGGCGGCCAGCTGACTGCCCTCACCAAAGAGGGTGGCGGCCTGGGCAGCGCTCATGGGACGTTGTACGGTCCCGGCCTCGGCCGTGCCGCTGTCGAGCATCTGCCCTACCATGAGCACGGTGTAGGGCATGAGGGCCGGATCATCAGACGCACCGGAGCCGTCGAATTCGGCATACGCAAAAGGCACGCGGACGGTATCGGGCAGGACGTTAAAGGCGATGGCCATTTAGACCTCCTTGGCAGCGGGCTTGAGCTGCACATCACCGTCCTTGAGACGGCGCAGCCAGAACGCGGAACGGGGGACCACGGCACCCGTGGCCGGGAGATACTGGCCGGACTGCGGATCAGCGATGCGCAGGGGACGGCCATCGCGCACGGCGGGCACGACAAGCATGGTGGTGGGATGGGGCATCAGATCACTCCTGGTCAAAGATTACCTGTGAGATCATGTCCACCCGGTCATCACCGGGGTGGACGTACCAGTCCGTGTGGGCCAGCAGAAAATCGGCCAGCTCCGGGGGGACCGTCGGCCATTGGTATTCCAGGTCGAAATTCAGGGCGGCCATGCCGTACTCGCGGGCACCGTCGGTCACGATGCCCAGCTCGGTGCCGGTGTGGGTGATGGAGAGCAGCGTGTCCGCCGGGTGGGTACCGTGGACCAGCGGCAGGGGCTCGGGCAGACTGGCGTCCACGATGGCGCCCATGGCCCGGCCGATGGCGTCCAGGCGCAGCACGGCCCGCTCTGTCTGGAGGCAGAGGGCGTCCAGCGTATCGTCCACGGCCTCCAGCTCCCCGCCCAGCAGCTCAACGGCCAGGGAGATGACCCGCTCCTGCGGTTCGGGCCGCGTATCGGACTCCACGCGCTGCTCGCTGACGGTATAGACACCGGCCGCCGGGAGCTCACCGCGGAACCAGTGCTCCATGCGGTTGGGCCAGATCCGGGCACCAATGAGAGCGGCCAGACCGTCATGCTCGCGCATGACCTGACAGACGGCCCGGCGGATGAGCGTGCGGGGATGGACGCCGCCCCAGGCGAACAGGACATCAGACATGGGCGGCCTCCAGCAGACGGCATTCCAGCAGGCCGTAGCCGTCATCCTGCGGATTCAGGACGCGGTAGGCACGGCCGCGCACGATGACGCGGTCCCGGGTGGAGAAGGGACGCCCCAGCGCCGCCTGCACATCGCACAGGGGCATGTGCAGGGTGGGAGCCACGCTGACCACCGGCGCACTGGCAACGCCGGAGAGCGGCTCTGCTCCCGGGGTGGCGAACATGGCCCGCAGCTCGTGGGTGCTGCCGTCCTCGGTCACCAGGGTCACGCTGATCCCGGCGCCCAGAGGGGCCTGGAAGACCAGAGTCGTGTCGCGGTGCAGAGATTCTTCAAACGGAGTCATATCGCTCATTTTTTCTGTCCATAGTTGATGTCGAGAAGGTCACCCAGAATGTGGTAAGCCCTGGTCTCATGGGCCAGACGTTTGGAGAAATATTCGTTCATCTCAATCCCCAAGGCCTTCGCGACATTGGGAAGATTGAAAAAGCTCATAAAGTTAGGTCCATAGAGCATTTTAGGGTGTTCTTGTCCCGCGACACGCGCCCATACCTGCCCCTTTGCCATCCAAACAGCTGCGACAGGTACCCGGGTTCGTTCCTTCGTGCCCTTCTTACGAACATTGCGCGTCGAAGATTGCAGAATGTCCCATTTTCCGCCTGGTTGTATGCGCCTTCTTTTGTGCGCTTTGAGAACGCGAACGGAAACGAAGGTCTTTCCCTGAAGGGCACCAAAAGACGAAAGCGGAAGGCTGGCCCGTGCCCGATAGGAAATCACGCCTTTCTGCTTGGAAAGGGAGTTGACCTCCTTCAGTTTCATGGAGTTATCGACCTCATTTTTCTTTGCGTAATAGCGGTCGCGTATCTCCATAGAGATCAGGGAGCGCATATGGCCCAACGTCCTGTTTATGGCGCGCCTGGTTGCTACTTTGAGGCGGTAAGGACCCAAGTCGAATGTTTCGGCCTGATCATTCATCCAATCCCTTGCCGCATCGAGATTCATTTTCAGATCGATCTCAGGCATAGCTGATCTCGCTCTCCAGCATGGCCTGCATGACCTCGGCCCGCTCTTGGGCATGACCACGGACTACGCGCCAGTTGCTGCCCCAGAGGGTCACCCGTTCCTGGCCACGCAGGCGGCGCCCGAGCTCCGTGGTACTGTACGAGATGCGCACCCGCAGGCGGGCATCCTGCTGGCCGATATGGTAGGCCAGCACCCGCAGGGTCTTGCCGTCCTCCGTCTGGAGCTCGCTGAAGCCCTTGTGGCCGCAGGCATCGAAAAATTCCTGTTCCGTCATCAGTCTTCTCCGTCACAGCGCGGTTTATGTTCCTTTTCCAGCAGGGTCACGCGCACGTTGAGATCCTCCATGCCGTCGTAAAATTCCTTGTGGGCCTTGTCGTTGCGTTCGCGGTCCGCATAGAGCGTGGGGCATTCACGCTGACGGGTCAGGATCTGGCGCATCAGCGTGATGAGCTCGCGCAGGCTCAGGCCGACAAAAAGCATCAGGAGGGCCCCCATGGCGGCAGAAACTTCCGCATAGGTCAGAGGTGCGGCCATATCACATCCCCAGGGTAAACAGGCCGGACAGACGCAGGAGCGGCCCCAGGATGAGCTGGGCCACATGCATGGGCCTGTCGGGATCAATGATGGTCAGGGCCAGATCGACAGCGGCCAGCAGCGCGAACAGACACAGGATCGCCAGCAGCGCCATACGCAGCGGCCGGGGCAGGCGCATCCGGGGGCGCGGTCGCCCATTCCAGCCGCTCGCCTGCCGGCCATCCCAGCCGCAGCCGTCCCGGCTCCAGCGGTCATCCTGCCGGCCACGGGGCATCCGGTCGCGCCTGGTATCATCATCGGGATCAGGACGGATCATGCAGGGCCTCCATGCGGCGCACATAGGCCCGCAGCGCACGTTGACGATCACGGCAGGCGTTCCACGCCGCCTCTACGGTCAGCACATGATCGACATAGGCCCGCCCGGCGTCATCCGCCCGGCCCGCGGCAATGGCGGGCAATACCTCCCGGGAGATGGCCGGGGGCGGACAATCTTCCAGCAACTCAGGGGGCGGGCTCGCCACGACCAGCCTCGATGGCGTCGAACAGGCGGTCATACTCGCCAAAACGCTGCTCAAGAGGCAGGTCAGCAGCAGCCTTTGCAGCACGGGCATATTCCCGCTCCTTTTCAGCCGCCTCCCGGCGGGATTTTTCCAGCTCGGACAGGGCGCTTTCCGCGGCCCTGGTCTGGGTCGTACCTATATGCAGGGACTCCCGCAGTTGTTCGGCCTCTTCCCGGGCCACTCCCAGGTAGTAGACGGCAAGCCCTGCTGCCAGCAGGGAGCCGACCAGCCCCATGGTCTGCAGCGGGCTCACCGGATCTCTCCCGACCAGATGCCCAGCGCTGTACGCAGGCACCATACGGACCGGCGATCCCAGCCCAGCCCGTACTTGGGATACTTGGAGCGTGTGCCGTAGTAGCGCAGGCGTTGCGCAGTCAGCTCCACCAGCAGCTCGCCGGGATCACAGCGACCGATGGCCTCCCTGGTCTCGGCGCCGATGATGCCGTCCACGGCCACGGAACAGCCCAGCCCTCGCAGCGCCTGCTGCAGCAGCTTCGGGGCCGCCCCCGGGCCTGGGTTGAAGACCATGTCCGCATAGATGAAGGCCAGCGCATCGGGCAGCAGGTGGCAGCCATTGCCGCGCCAGTAGACGCGCTCCCATACCTGGCGGGCGTCCTCGCGTTCCAGGAGACGCACATCGGCGGCATTGATGTAACCATCCCCATTTTTGTCCGGCAGGACATCCCGGTTGTAGTTGAGGGCCAGACCAAATTTGGTGGGCCCCCCCGCGTCGTCGGGGTCATCGGTGTAGGTGGCGTTGCCTTCCGCTCGCATGCAGAAATCGAAGGCCAGGTCTATCAGGCGTGATTGATCCATAAGGACTCCTGTGAGGGTCGCGTCCCCGGAGGCACGCGACCCGGTGCGAGGAGGGGTGGTGGGTTAGCTGCCCTGTTCGGCTGCGGCGGCAGCAGCGGCAGCCGCAGCGGCCACGCCGTAGCCAAAATTGATGCGGCAGAGCACAGTGGCGTCATTGGCCTGGGCATCGGCCCAGGCCGTGCCCACGAACTGCGTCCCGGACGTCTTGGTCAGCGTGTTGTCACTGGCCAGGTACAGGGGGTCGCCCTGTTTGGGGGTCTCGCCGGCCTTTTTGGGCAGGGCAAAGACGCCCTCCACTTCGCAGGCCCCCTCTTCATTCGCCGGGATATCGGTACTGGCCACGGCCACCATGCCGGTGAGCACGACCAGCTCACCGCCCAGCACGGCCTTGCCGGGAGTATGGTGGATACAGCGGCCCATGGAACGGGAGTTTTGCATGTTGTCCTCCTTTGCTATGCCGTGGCCTTGGCGAGAGTGATCCAGCGCAGGGCCTTGGCGCCCACGTCCATGCGGACCTTGGTCTCGAAGCCATCGGTGTCGAAATTGTCGCGGCTCTCGATGTAGGGAGCCTGCACGCCGCCCAGGAAGAAGACCTTGACCGTGGATCTGGCCGCGGCCAGATACCATGTGGTCGCCGCATCCAGATCCAGACGACGGTCATAGATGCGCCGGAAAAATTCACCGCCATAGGGATTATGGACCAGCGGCTGTGCCTGCGTGCCCACCACCGGCCCGCCGGTGATCTGCGTATTGAAGAACGACTCGCAGGTGGTCTTGAGGGCGATGGGCGCGATGAAGAAGCGGGGCTGGATGGTGACCACCCTGCCGAAGCTGTCCTGCTGCAGTTCCATGCCGGTGACCACAGCGCCCAGATTCTCGACCGTGGGCGCGCCGCCCTTGCCGGTGAACAGGTTGTGGTGGGCGCTGTCGAACAGGGGCTTGCCGTCCCCCATCTTGAGGGCCACATCGATCAGGGCTGCGTAGGCCACATCACCCACCAGAGCGGCGCAGGCTTCGCCGTACATGCGCGGCATGTCGGTAAGGGCGCCCAGATCGTCGTTGATGATGGCCTGACGGGAGATCACCAGCTTGCGGCCGAAGGTCTCCACGCGGTATTCCTCGGCATTTTCAGCCAGACGGCCGTCGGTGTATTCGCCGTACTCGGGGATCTTCTTCAACTCCACGTCGCCTTCCAGGCCCAGGGCCTTGCCCGCCTTGAAGTCCGTGGCCGTGCCGGTCTCGCACCAGTCGCGCCAGGTCTCGGGGGCCTGCTCGTAGGCCTCCATGAGCGTGCGGCGGCTGGTCTCCACCAGCAGCTGAGGCATGTCCGTGGTGGTCAGGGCGCGGCCCACGATGGTGCGGATGTCACCACCGGCACGCTGTCCGGAGCGGATCACCATCTCGCGGGCGATCTCGCGCAGGGTCATACCCTGCAGTTCATCAGCACCGGGAGCGGGCTTTTCCAGCTTGGTGCCGCAGCGCAGCAGCAGGCTGTCCTGCACGGCAGCACGGAAAGATTCCTTTTCAGTGCGGCCCACGCTCACGACCTGGTAGCCGGGCCCGAAATTCTGGCGCTGTGCCACGATGTCCTCCACCTGTTTGCGGGCACGGCCAAGGCTCATGCCCGAGGAAACCAGTTTGTCTTCCTGATCCGGGGAGAGCTGGAAGCTCCGGGCCAGTTCCCGGATACCGCGGATGCGCTGGCGCTCCAGCTGCTGGCCAAAACGCTGACGCTGCCCCGGGGTAAGGCTGGCCATGAGCCTGGCCAGCACGGCGCTGCGGCAGGCGTTTTTGTCATCACCGCCCTCGCGCTGGGCATCTTCCGGCTGCTGGGGATCTTCACGGCCCTCCTGTTCGGCCTCGGCTTCGTCCAGCAGGGCGCCCAGGTCGTCTACCAGCTGATCCAGCTCGGCATCGTCGAGCTGTTCAGGCTCCACCGTGGTCCCGGAGCCATCCGTGACCACGGCCTGGCGGGGCTCATCTTCAGGCGCAGGCTGTTCTTCAGGATCTTCACGCAGCCCCAGCAGGGCGCGCAGTCTGGCCGCGATCTTGCCGCGCTCATGCTGCCCGGATTCCTTGGACATGACTCTCTCCTTTTTGCCCTTCCGGGCAGGTTGCAGGTTGTTGATGGCAGAACGCATCTTGGCAAAACTGTCCGCGCCGACGGGCACACAGGACAGCTCCAGGAGGCGCCACTGCGTGGTCACACGCAGCGGGCCTTCGTAGGTGACCCCTTCGATGACGGCCACCTCGCCCGCCCGGATGCGCTGATACGCGATCACGTCGTAGCCCACGGACACATCGGTGAGATGCCCCTCCACCACCTTGCGGAACGGGGCCTCGCCGTCAGGCGTACCCGAGAAGACGGCCCGGCCCACCAGCTGCGGGCCCTGCGGTCCGTCTTCCACTCGGATGTGGTCAAAGCTGCCCACGATGTCCCCGGCATGCTCGCGGCTGTGGCAGTCCAGCAGGGGCACCCGACCGGACTCGGGTATCTGGCAGCCGCTCATGAGCAGGACCTCGCGGATAGGCTGCCATTCCTCAAAGTCAAATACGGTGACGGGTGCCTGGGTGGAGGCCACCACCTCCACGGATCGGGCTGATTCGTCCAGCGTCAGCGGGCGCCCATCGCCCAGAGGGGTTGCACGGGTGACAAACGACATGGGGATGCCTCCTATTTTTCGGCGCTCTCGACAGCGCCCAGCTTGGCGGGGTTATTGGCCAGCGAGGTACTCACGGCGCCGGTGGTGGCATCGATGCCGTGCGCGGTACAGAGACGGGCCCAGGCGGCGCGCTGTTCCACCACTTCCTCGGGGTCGCGACCATCGCCAAGGATGACCATCTGGGGAGACAGGATGCCCGCGTTGATGCCGTCGATCTGCGCCTTGCCGTCGCGCAGGGGGTCCACGCTGGGCATGCCCGCGGGTATCCACATGGCCCGCTGATAGCGGCTTTTGTCCTGCCAGTAGCCGGGCAGGTAGTCCTGGGTCAGCGCCTCGCAGTCCAGCCAGCGCCGGAACACGGGGCGGATGAGATGCTGCTCGGCCCGGAACTGGTGGGGCACCAGGAACATGGCAAAGTCGTTGCGGCTGGCCTTGCTGGTGGAATAGTTGATGGACGTGTAGTCGCCGGAAAGGATCTCGTAGGGCAGGTCCATGCAGATGGCGACCATGCGCAAGGTATGGCGCACGAAACGGTCGAAGCTGTCGCCCGGGCGCTGGCTGGGCGGCGCGAAGTTTACTTGCTCGCCGTCATTGAGGTACTCGACGGTCATGTCCTCGAGGCTCTCCACCTCTTCGCGCAGCGCCCCGGAGAGGCCGCCCGGCGTACGGGTGAGCTGGGAGAACTGCGGATCGCCGCTGCTCACGAAGGCCAGCCACTTGGCGGCCATCTTGGCCGCGCCCAGCTCTGCCGTGGTGTAGTCGCCCATGTCCCTGGCCATGAGGATGGCCGGAGCGAAAGGGGTCACGCCGCGCAGCTGACCGGGACGCAGGGTCTGAAAACCGTGCAGCACGTTGAAGGCAGGCTCGCGCCACGTCCGCAGCTGGCGCTCCCAGCCGAAGACGGTCTGGAAATGATAGGCCAGGGGCTCACCGGTCCAGATGTCGTACTCGATGCCCTGCCAGATATCGCTGTCCGGTTCCTGACCTTCGATGCGCCAGCTGGACAGGTTCTCCGGCTCGTAGATTTGCAGGCCCAGCAGACCGCGGCGCCTGTCCCGCGGGCGGGCAAAGCGCAGCAGGTACTCGCCGCACTCGCACTCCTGCCGCTTGCAGAGCTGCTGGATCTCGTAGAAGTGCAGGCGGCCAGCCACATCGGCATGCTCCATCCAGGCCCGGAAGCGATCCTCGATGCGCTTGCGGGTGGGTATGTCCGGACTCCCGTCGGGCAGGGTGGCCAGCGACTGGAAGCGGGCGCCGCTCCCCACGGTGAAGGCCACCATGGCATTGACGGCGCGGGCGAAGGGCGGGAAGTTGCGCACGAGGTCACGCACGCGGGCGCGCATGCGTCCACTGTCCATGCCCAGCAGCTGGTTGAAATCCGCGTTGGCGGGCATCCAGTTGCCGATGCCCCGCGGACTGGCCGCTCCGCTGTAGCCGGAGCGAGCCTGCCGGGCCTGCCTGCCGATGCAGCTAAGGGGTGGCCGCCGGGCGGCCCTGCCGACAGGACGCATCATCCCCGCCCTCCGTTCCGAGCCACGCGCCGAGCCCGATAGGGCGCGATGCCGTCTTCCTTGTCCGCCTCGCGCTTGACCCAGTCCAGGAGGGAGCGGAAGTCGTCAAGGCTGCGATAGGAGAAACTGCGACCGGCGATGGAGTAACTGCCGAACTGGCGGAACGCAGGAGACTGCAGGTCCTCCCGCATCTTTTCGTAGAGATCTCTCCAGTATCCGGGCATAAAAAAACTCCATGCAAAAATCTTTCAGACTTTTGCATGGAGTTAGCAGATTCTAGCGAGAGATGTAAACGATTTCCGATTTTGTCCGGTTTTGTCCTATTTTTTCCGATTTGGGCCGGTCATCGCTGGGATGCACTGCGCAGGGGATTAGCTATCTTGTCCCACCCAGAAATAAATGATACATACGAAATAAATTCTTACCGGCAATCTTACACTAAGAGGCATTTCATGATGTTAAGCTGATTGATATGGCTCATACATGAATATTTTACATTTATCAGGGACTCATATGGGTGAAACTATCAATATAACGACAATGGCTGAAGATAAGGCACAAGAAATATTTCAAATTTTAGGATGGGAGCGAACAGGTCCTAAAAATATAAATTGGCCATGTACAAAAGAGGCAAATAAAACTCATCCGGCCGATGCAGTATATTATTATAAAGAGCCTTATAGTAACTCTAATACATATTTATTAATTGATTTTAAGAGCTATGCTTCTTCATCTATTACAAAAGACACTATTCGTGGTGCTGTGGAAAGTTTGAATGAGGCATTAAGTTGTGCAAAAGTAAGTATGCATTTTCAAGATCTTTATATTAATAGTGATAAAAAATTTACAATAAAGGCCGTGCTATTTATATATAATCATGATAATAAATTCGATAAAGATTTTTTAGAGCTAATGCCTAAAAGTGTAAATGAGAAGCATAGACAAAAAGATAATGCTGTTACTATTGATCAAAATAACGTTATTTGTATAATTGGACCCCAAAAAATAAAATATTTATTGACTATTGCAAATAATATATACTCCTTGAGAGGAAGAAAATTATTACCTTCTCAAGAGCATTGTGGCTTTTTCTGCCCCGATGATATTTATATAAAGCTACATAGTGAAGCAGGTAATCTTCCACTGACGATTGAACGGCTAGCAGCTAAAACGCATATTATGCGCTATACAGATGACGATGGTAATATAAAAGGGTATGATATATATAGTGAATCCGATGGAACTCGTGAAGGGTATTTTCTTTATTTATTAGATTATCTAAGAAAAAATAATATTTTTCAAGACAAAAAAGAAATTCGTATTTTTCTTCCATTTGATGGTGGAAGGGCAGCAGTCGTTTTGCAGAAAGCAAAACAAAAATTTTGTGATGAAGTGACAGACGATTTTAAAGATAAAATATATAGACTTGTATCTATTAAAGAAATAGCTGCGATTAGCTTTAGAGAGTCCGCATTAAATGAGGGGATGAAATAAATGTCTAAATATCATCTAGCATCAAAAGACATCGAGGATGCCCTGCTATCTCGTGGAAGAATAAGTACTGAAGTCTTAGCCGAAATAGCACAGAAAAAAGGTATTCTGGTTTCAACGTCGACAAATAAAGAACGCTTAGCAAAATACATCGCTACAATACCCTTTGATGATGAAGATATAGATTATATTTATGGATTGATTGATATTAATAAGAGGAGAGAGCGTACAACAAGTTCAAGAATATCTAAGCTAGAAGATAGGGAAATTAGAGATAGTCTTGATAGATTAAAAGATATGGAGTCAGGAAAAAATGAGGTTTTTAATATAAAAACAGATGTTAACGCTCCGGTTATGAGAATTGATTATTCTTATGATGAAATTGATTATAGTAAAGCAAAAATGCTACAATCTATTAGGAGAAAAGTCGAAATTCAGATATCTAAAGTAGGGGAAAAGACAGTTATTAGATATCCTGATAACCAACAGTGCAAAGAGTTTATCGAAAAATTTTTAAAAGAAGCAGAAGCTGAGACATCGAAAAAAATTAATAAAAAAGAAATTAGTTTATCAACTATCACAGACACAAAGGATAGATTTGATTTTTTTCATACCCTTGTTTCGCGTATGGAGGGTATGGAGCCTGATAATGTTATTAGTATTTGTGTATACAAACCAAAAGAGGATAGCCAGGATCATGAGGATAGTCAGGACGTAGTAGACTTTGATGATACAGCCCAAGTAGATGATACTACTGAAAAAGATCAGTTTATTGAAGTCGAAGATGATAGTGAGCTGGATTATATAGCGCCATCATCTTTTATTAGAAAGGTGATTATGGAAGGGTCTGCTCTTTTTGGCTCAAGTGAGTTGAAGTCATTCCAAGATAGAGGGTTTCAGTTAACAAATGTAAAATGGCATGCTATTGACACATCTCAAAAAATACCAAGAAAAATTGAGCTTGAAGCTGGGTTCTCAAATCAAGAGGAATGCAGTGGATTTAGATATGATGTTAAGGGATTCTATGGATATATAAAAGATAGTAACTCGTATCAATTGACAAAAAAACCTCTCTCCGATGATGAAAGAATAAGCTATTTTAAAAAACTTGAAGATGCTGCAGAATCTTTTTTGGAGCGCTATCATGAAAAGATACAAAATCTCAAGAATGGGAATAATAAAGACGTGGGATAGTTTAATAGATAATTTAAGCTCTCTGTCATATACAGAAGAAAAATTCCGTGGAATACAGCTTGGTTTTATATCTCCTTATATGATTTCAGGGGTATTTTACGAAAAAATATTTTATACTGAAACGATTAGAGATCCAATAATTGGGATATATACAGAAGATAAACAGTCATTTATTGCTTTAGAGTTTACTATATATAGGAATGAGTCTGTTTTTATTTTGAAAAATAACACTAGAACAATGTCTCTATATAATTTTCTGTCATGTTATTCTTATGAATTTATTACGTTGCAGGATGTGTTTATTGATGTGCATAAATTTTATTGTTTAGCTTGTAAAGCTATACAAGAATTCAATGCAAAGTCAATTATTTTTAATCAATTTTCTTTTGAAAATGGTAGCTCTGCACAAATATCTATTTCAAGTATATATGATGCAGTAGAGTCTTCAAAAAAAATAGGTATTGCAATCCCTAGTTGTATAAAAAGTTTGGTATTTAATTATAATTGTGGTGGAAGAAAACGAACAGGGAGTATAACAAAGTCAGGTGTGATATCTTTAACTACAGATGATTTTGAAGAAGTAATATTGCCGATACTTAATAATTGTATATGTCGGTAAATATTTTATGTTTTGCTTAGTAATTTGATTTGCCATTCCCGCAGGCGGGCTTCGTCGGCACACCAGCGGCCGCCGATTTTGCCTGCGGGCAGGCCGTACTGTGCTACGTAGCGCAGCACGCTTTTTTCCGAGCAGTGCAGGGCAGCCGCGATCTCGCGCAGGCCGTAGAGCATCCGCCCCTGTTCCACCCGCATGGCCGAAGCGCCGGACGTGTGCCCGTCCGTGGTCGTGAAAGCCATAGTTCCCTCCCTTACCATCTGTGGCCCACAGCTTCCGGCTGCGGGCGTTTCTTTGCCCTGGGCCTCGGCGTTTCGCTCTGCATCCGGGCCTGTGACTGCAGTTGCAGTATATAGTGCGGCAGGCTGGGCGTCCACGACGCATCCGCTGCAGCGGCAGACAGCACAAGGCAGTCCAGCAGGTGGTTGTCCTTGTGCTCCCGGACCCAGACAAGGTTCCCGTTCTTGCGCACCATGCGCTCTGCCGACAGCTGCGAAGCCAGCGTTTCATCAGCCCCGGCATGGAAGCGCAGGGGCTGGCGGCTGTCCTGGTTGAGCATGCGGCCCATGTCCGTGGTCTTGAAGGCGCCGCTGTCGATGAGGTAGAGCCGCAGGCCGCCGGGGATGGGGCGGCCATTGTGCGGCATACGCTCACGGACGACCCAGCGTACCGGCGCGGCCTGCGGGCGGCTGGCGCCCTTGCAGGCATAAACCACGCCGCAGCCGTTGGCCCGCACCCACATGTAGACCTCCTCGGTACGGGTATAGACGCCTTCGGTCTCGGTACCGCCGGAGTCGATGCAGGCCCGCCAGATGGGCATGCGCTCGCCCACGTCGCTGCCGTCAGGCCCCTGCACCGGGTAGTAGGTGTCGAAGACCAGGGCCTGGACGTCATCCCAGCTGCCCAGGTAGCCGTAGTCGATGACATAGCTGGCCATGGTCGGCATCCACGCCCGGACCAGATACCAAAAGCCGCGCTTCTGTACGTCGATGCCGCAGGTCAGGGCCACCGCGCCGTGAGGCACCGTGCGCGGCGGCAGGTGCGGATCACGGAGCTCCAGCAGACGGTCCACATCGGTCTGGAGTTCCACTGGCGACCACGGCATGCCCAGGTCGTCATTGTGGTACTGGCGCTGCTGGGCCGGGTCATCGCTCCCGGCCAGGATACGCCGGGCCGCCAGATCCGAGAGACTGACGAAACGGGACAGGACCGCGGGCAGGTGAAAGCCGATGCTGCGGGCATCGCTGATGTCCGGACCGGGTTCGAAGGCCGCCCCGGTCCAGACGTAGGGGCGCCAGCGCCCGGAGGCCACAGCCAGGTCGCGGGCATGATCGCTCCAGAGGTACTGGCAATGCGGGCAGCGGTACCGCGCCAGTTTGCGGGAGCGGATCAGGCGCGGGTCCGTCTCTCCGTCGGGGACCACGATCCGGTCCACGTCCATGAGGTGCTGATGACGGCAGGCAGGGCAGACCACCTCGTAGCACATGAGCTGGTCCACCTGTCTGGTGATGCCTGTCCAGATGGACGAGCTTTCGTCCCCCTTGGGCTGGCAGGCCCGGATGATCTTCGCGAAGTCGCCGTAGGAGCGCGTGCGGCCCTTGAAATCCTCCAGAGGGGAGGAGTCCCCGCTGCGGCTGTAGAGATCCTCTTCGTCCACGAACAGATCCTGCACTGTGATGGACGCGCGCTGGCTGGGGGATTCGGCCGTGGCCAGCTCGATGCTGGTGCCGTCCTTGAGCAGGATGTTCTCGCGCCGGTACTTGGCTACCATGCGCCGCAGCACTGGGCTGCCCTGGAGCATGGGCCGCAGTTTCTTCTCCACCACGCGGTCGCGGGACTCGCGGGTGGGCATGGCCAGCATCTTGATGCCCGGACGGTAGTCCATGGACCATCCCAGGCAGGCATAGAGCAGCAGCGTCTTGCCTACCTGCAGGGAACCGCAGACCACCACCTCGCGCACACCTGGACGTGAGTAGGCGTCCATGGGACCGCGCAGGAAGGGCGATACATCCAGCCGCAGCGGGCTGCCGCGGTAGATGCCGTCCTGCACGATCAGGTACTTGCTGGCCCATTGCGAGACGGTCAGCTTTTCACGCCGGGCAAATACCCGGCGTTCGGCCTCACAAAACCGGATCTTCACGCATCCTCCTCACCCGGCGCGTCCGCATCCGCGCCGTCGTCTTCTTCGTTGACCACAAACTCCCTCTCGCCGCTCCAGGCATCCATCCAGATCTCCGTGGTCTCCATCCACCACTGCACCAGCTCGCGCAGCCGGCCTTCATCGCCGCCCACCAGGTGGATCAGGGTGGCGCCATGCAGGTGGATGAAGTTGCGCACCTCGTTCCTGAAGAACAGGGCACGGGCGCCCAGATCTCGCTCATGTTCGGCCCGGGGCATGAGCAGGCCCTGCTCCTTCTCCAGCTTCAGGCGCGCCCGCTCCGCCTGGTAGCGCTTGAGCTGCGCGTCTGCCGACAGGCGGCTGGTGGTGGCATCGGCCAGCTGCCGGTCCGCCACCTGACCGGCTGGCGTCAGATTGGCATTGGCATAGCCCAGCAGGGCGGTCTCATCGAACCAGCCTTCCGGGGTCCGGGGGACCTTGCGGGCCTTCACGTCCCGGTTGAACTGGCTTTTGCTGCACTTGTAGCCCGCGTCCTTCAGGTAGGCCACGGCATCCAGCTGCGTTTTATAGACGCGGATGGACGTCTGCCCCTGCCTCCGCGCCAGTTCACCTTCAAGCTCTTCTCGGGCACGTCTGAAGCCACCCACGTTCTCCGGGGTCGGATTGTCTTTCATACGCTTCTTTGCCTCTTCCTTGGCGCGAAGCAGGAACGGGAGGTCTGTCTCTGCAGACTGCCTGGCCAGACGCAGCAGATCATCATCAGGCATGATCACCTCCACGCTCGAGGGCCACCTCGACAAAGGGACGCACGCCATCTTCCAGCAGCGCCTCACGTCCAGTGGCATCTTCCCAACGGCGGATGATCACATCCACAAAGCGAGGATCAAGTTCCATCGTCCGGCAGATACGGTCTTGACGCTCGCAGGCCATAAGCGTGGAGCCAGACCCCCCAAAGGGGTCCAGGATCATGCCGCCACGCTTACTGCTGTTGGTCAGCATCCGCTCGATGAGGGCCACCGGTTTCATCGTCGGGTGATGGCTATTGCGCTGGGGCTTTGGCTCGCAGAATACAGAGCCAGCCAGGACCTCCACGTGCACGTCCTTGCCGCTGATCCTTACGATGCGCTCACCATCCATGATGTGCCAGCAGGGGACATCACCGTCCTCACGTACCGCGGCCGGGAATGCGTCCTGCACGGTGGTCTGCTTGCGGTCGCCAAACCACATATGTGGCGCTCCAGGCCGCCAGCCATAGAGGATGGGCTCATGCTGCCAGTGGTAGTCAGCTCGCGAGAGCACCCCGGAGTTTTTTCTCCAGATCAAACAGCTGGCCAGCTTGAGGCCAGCCTGGATGAAGGCCTGGCGGAATATCACGCCAAGCCCACCACCTTCAGCGTGGGCCACATATACAGCCCCGCCCTTGCGCACACCGGTCACCATCTGGCGGAAGACGCGCTGCAGGAAAGCCGCGAAGTCCTGGTCGCTCATGGCGTCATTCTTGATCTTCCCGGCCTTCCCTTCATATGCCACGTTGTACGGCGGATCCGTCCAGACCATATCAGCCTCCATGCCCTGCATGAGGGCCGCGTAAGACTCCGGCAGGGTAGCATCGCCACAGAGCAGACGGTGTCCGCCCAACAGCCACAGGTCTCCCGGACGGCTCACCGGTCGCGCAGGCGCTTCCGGGGCAGTATCCAGCACATCGTCGTCATCCAGGGCCGCAGCCTTCAGGAAGCGATCCAGCTCGCGCGGTTCGAAGCCGGTGATCTCCAGATCTACGTCCATAGCCCTCAGTTCAGCCAGTTCCTGGGACAGTTCCCCCTCGTTCCACTTCGCCCATGTTGCGGAGCGATTGACCAGCAAGCGGAACGCCCGGATTTGCGCGTCATCCATGTCGTCCACCAGCAGCACGGGCACGCTGGCAAAGTTCAGCGCCCGAGCAGCCTTGAGACGCAGATGGCCATCCACCACCTCGCCGTCGGCCCGCACCAGCAAGGGGATACGGCATCCGAAGCGGCTCATGGCAGAGGCCATCCGCTCGACGCAGGCGTCGTTGTCACGCAAAGGACGCGCGCAGGCACGCAGACGATCCACAGGCCAATACTCCAGTTTCAGCTTTTCCATCCGTCAGTTTCCTGTTAGGTTCAACGTGCATCTTAATTGCACGGGGTCGGATTGTCTGGCCGGATGAGCACACATCCGGTCCCCGGTGGAGTTGCCGCTCCTTCCGGGGACCCCGCCTCTCACATCGCCCTGCCGTTCGGCGGGGCAAATTCCTTGTCGTACAGCGCTTGCCAGACCCACTGGCCGAAGCGCCGCAGCCAGCCCATGAGCCGGGCCTGATCTCGCTGGGGCCATCGCTCCTGCCCGTAGATCTCGTAGTCGCCGTCACTGGTGGGCCGAGCCTCCAGCCCCGCCCGGGCCAGTACCTGGAGGCTGTCGCGCGGGCCGATGGGGTGGGTCAGCCACTCCACACCGCCCCATGCCCCGGCAGCCGTCGCTTTTTTCTTCCCGCCCCCCTTGTCGTCCATCCGTCCAGCGCCCATGGTCTCACGGGCCTGCTTTTTTTCCGGGGCAGGGGCCACAGGGAGGGGGGCTGGTGCCTCCTGCACAGGCGCAGGCGCGAAAACAGGGGGCAGCCCGATGCGTATCCAGTCCGCCAGATTCCAGCCTTCCCGGAAGGCGTCCCCGGGGTCTTTGCCCTTGGGGACCGGCCAGCGGCGGGCCGTGCGGTAGGTTCTTGCCCAGAAGGGCATGCCCTTGGCCCCGGCCCGCTGCCCCTTCTCGTCCGGCTGGTCGAAGTCCAGCGCCACGAGGATGCAGAGGGCACGGCGCAGCACGGCATGGGCTGCCGCATCCGGACGCCCCATGTTGGTCCCGGCAGCGAAGGCCCCCACGTCCAGCCCGGCGTCCAAGGCCGCCGCCACGCAGGCCATGGCGTCCAGCTCCGCCTCCACCACCACGAAAGCCCGGGCCTCGGGCCGCAGCAGCAGCGGGCGCATGCTGGAGCCCGGCACCACCACGTACTTCATCTCCGCCCCGAAGCGTTCCCGGGCCTCATCCGTGCGCCGGATGCGCAGGCGCCGCACCGCGCCGTCTTCGGTCAGGGCGGGGACTACCAGCCCCGCGGGTATCCAGAGGGACTTCTTCCGGCCGCGGGCATTGGTCTCCGTCGGCAGGCCCCAGGCGCCGCGATCCCGGTGGTAGCAGTCCTTGCCGTTCTCTCCAGGGAGCCAGCCCAGGCGGAAGCGTTCCACCGCATCGGGGAAGATCCCGCGCATGGCCAGCCACATCATGCGATCTTCGTCAGCCAGCAGCTTGGCATGGGCATAGTCCAGCAGCTTGGCGGCGTGCTCCTGCCAGACCGGGCCGGGATCGGCAGGCGTGGGGGAAGGCTCCCACGGGCGCTCCGCCTTGTCGGCCCTGGGCATGATGCTGGTGGGGGCCGCCGTCCTCTCCACGCCCAGACGGCGGCAGGCTTCGGTGTAGCTCAGGCCCTCGAACTCACGCAGGAACTGGATGCTGTCGCCGCCCTTGTCGCACTGGCGGCAGTACCATGTCCCGCCTTCGCCCTGGGCAGGCCAGAAGCGGAAGCGGTCCTTCCCGCCACAGGCGGGGCAGGGACAAGCCCATTCGCCGCCGTGGGTCCCGGCCACCTTGACGGCCTTCAGGCCGCGATTTTGGATAAGGCTTTCAATCATCACCAAGGTCCTGCCAAGGTCTTGCATGGTCATGGTATGCAAGGTACTGTTTTTAAATATTTTTTTCTTAAATTAGGACTATAGGACCATTATAACGTAAATTCATGATGTAAAAAGCGCTAGCGCGCATATAAAGGAAATTCATAGAAAAAATGCCACATAGTCCTACAGCCGAAGAATCTGCTTTGATGCCAGGCAGTTAGGTTAAGGACGGTCGAAAAAATCCGTCCGCGATGGACCTGCGATGGTCCTGTTACTCTTCCTGGTCCAGCTCCAGCTGGGCGTGCGCAGAGACCCCCACCCCAAAATAGTAGTAGGTGCCCCCCTTCCGCTCGCGCTGGAAGCGTTCCAGCATCATCTTGCCGAAGGCCTTCTGCGAAATGGTCTTTTTGGCGGACACGTTGCGCTTGAACCACGCGCAGAAGGCATCGTAGAGGTCTGACGCCTTGGACCGGATCTCGGGCTGGCCTTCCTGCTGCAGGTCGCAGCATTCGTCCACGAAGTCGGCCAGCAGATCCTCGTCGCGCCGGTACTCCGAGGTTGCCTCGCGAACCTTGGCCGGAGGCGCGATGCCCACGCGCTGCCACTCCAGACAGCCGCGTACCAGCCATGCCGCTATGCCCGGCAGCTCCTGCAGCAAGCGGTCCTTCAGCCCCTTGTCCATGGGGCGCTCGTTCTCGTTCTGCGGCTTGCGATCCACAAAGGACAGGGGGAAGTCCACCAGCAGCAGGCGCTCCCAGAAGGCAAAGTCGCTGGCCGGAGCATGGGGCTTGTGGTTGGTCAGCAGGGCCAGCAGGTGGGTGGGCGCGAAACTGACGTTGCGCTTGTCGTGCGGATAGCGGCCCGTCAGGGTCTCGCCGCCGCTGAACCACTTCACGCGGGCCGGGCTGAATCGCTGGCCCTCGTCAGTCTCCGAGGCAAAAGCGATACGCAGACCGCGCAGGGACATGATGTCCGGGCTGGGCCCGGCGGCACTGCGGTTCTTGCCCTGGTCGAGCAGCATCTCGGACTGCACCGGTCCGGCCAGAGCCGTGGTGGCGTTCTGTCCACCGAGCACGGTCTGGATCACCTCGGTCATGATGCCCTTGCCGTTGCGGCCACGCCCGAACAGCACCAGGAAGATGTGCTCGCGGGCCAGACCGGTGACGCCATACCCGAAGACGCGCTGGAGGAAGGCGGCCATCTCCGGGTCATCACCCATGATCTCGGTGACGAAGTGCTCCCAGTGAGGGCAAGGGGCATCGATGCCCTGCCACTCCACCGGGCTGCTTTTCACCAGCCAGTCGTCCGGGCGGCCCGGGCGTATCTCCCCCGTGCACAGGTCCACAACGCCATTCGCCATGGGCAGCGACCACGGGTCTCGGTCGATTTCATCACCGGCGATGGCCAGCGGGCTCTCCAAATTGGTCTTGGCAAATTCGAGACAGCGCTTGCGCCCGGTCTCGGTTCGCAAGCGGGCAGCCCGGGCCTTCATCTTCTCGGCCTTGGCCTTGAGACGTCCAGCCGACTCCTTGTCGCCGTCGCGCTCGGCATCCTTAGCCAGCCGGTCAAAGTGAGCCCCGGTGGTGTAGTAGGCCTGAGCCACATGCTCCACATCCGCCCGGGCCCGGTGTCCCTTCTCGATGAGATCCACAGACCAGTGGTGCCCGGACCACCAGATCCACTCGTCAGCTTGGCCCACATAGGCATGGCGGCCCTTGAAAAGGTAGGCGAACAGGAGACCGTCGCCCAGCTCGTTGGCATAGAGGCAGCGTTCCACAAAGTCCGGCTTCGGTATGGGGAGGCCATGCTTGTCCAGCTTGGGGCCGTCGTTGGAGGGCTGGCCTTGCTGTTCTTCGGCGATGCGTTCCTGCACCTGCTGCAGCATTTCCTGATCGGTCATTGGATCACCTCGGTGGCGTTGTTATCGGTCAAAGGGCGTGCGTGGAGACGGGGAGCCGCCGACGCTACAGCGCCGGAGAATCTTCCCGGATTCCCACGGAAAATTTCCAAAAAAATCCCGCGATTCTTGGGAGTCGACAGCCCCGCATGAGAGGGGGGCCTGAAAAGGACCCGGAGCCGCAGCAGCAGCGAACAATGCCGCAGGACCATGCTGGCTAGCTTTTGGGTCAGGGGGGAGAGGGGGGACGGGGGGAAGCGCTCCCCTTGGGCGGGCTGCGCCCGCAAAAGGTCGCGCCCGCATGCTCCTATGGACGAGGTGCCTCCTGTGATCACAGAGGGCACCTCGCGGCGGAAAGCTGCGGGCGCACAACAAGATGCCGACCAAGTGCGCAAGGCGAAGCCACTGCACATGGGTGACAAGTGGGTGACAAAACTCCAAGCGGAGCCAGAAAAGAAAAAGACGGTTACTCGCGAATGGCGCGTAACCGTCTGATATTCTTGTGGCGCGCCCGGGAGGATTCGAACCCCCGGCCAAGAGCTTAGAAGGCTCCTGCTCTATCCACCTGAGCTACGAGCGCGTGCTGTCCTTATAGGTGGCAAGCGTCTGTCCGTCAAGAGGGGGCAGCCTGCCATGGTCCATGCGGTGGGGCAGGGGGCGGAACTCCTTGCCTGCCCCTGTCCGAAGCCGAAGCGCCGGCCGTCCATTTCTTCCTGCCCCGGGAAGGAACGGGCAGTATGTGCGCCATGTCCCGGCCGCCCTTGTGTTCCGCATCCAGGCGTGGCAAATTCTGTACTTACCGATAGTTTTTTACTGTTCCAGGCACGCGGGAGGTCCCATGAATTTTCAGGAAAAGTGGCGTAAATTGCTCCTTCCCCTGCGCTACGGGGGCAGCGGGGTGGATTTCAAAAAGCTTGATCCGGCCCGCAGCCCGTTTTTGCAGGATCGGGACCGCATCATCTATTCCAGTTCGTTCCGGCGTCTGGCCCGCAAAACACAAGTGCATCCGCTGGTGCGTAACGATCACATCCACACGCGCCTCAGCCATTCGCTGGAGGTCAGCAGCGTGGGGCGTTCGCTGGGCGCCATGGCGGGCTATTTTTTGCGCCGCCGGGACGAGCTGCCAGAGTATGCCGCGCCGGAGTTTCCCGGCCAGATCCTCGAAGCCGCCTGCCTGGCCCACGACATCGGCAATCCGCCTTTCGGCCATGCGGGCGAGTTCGCCATCCGTGACTGGTTCGGGGACCCGGCCAACCACACCTATGTAAATGCGCTGGAGGAGACGCATCAGAGCGATTTCCGCTGCTTCGACGGCAACGCCCAGGGCTTCCGGGTGGTCAACGTGGTGGAGAACAACCGCGATCAGGGCGGGTTCCGGCTTACCTATCCCACGCTGGCCAGCATGGTCAAATATCCGTGGGATTCCTGGCAGTCCCGTACGCGGAGCGGCAAGTGCAAGTTCAACTACTATCAGGCCGAGGCGGGCATCTTCGAAGAGGTGTTTTGCGCTCTGGGGCTGAAAACGCGCCGGGGCGACTTTGCCCGCCATCCGCTCTCCCTGCTGGCCGAAGCGGCCGACGACACCTGTTACCGCATCGTGGACATGGAAGACGCCCGCGAGCTGGACATCATCACCCTGGCGGACATCCTGAAGGTGGTGGAGCCTCTGGCCCCGAGCCTGAAGCTCGACCCGCAGCGGCTGGAAGATATGGGTTCCGACCGGGAGCGGGCCGGGTATGTGCGGGCCCGTGTCATCGGCCACGTGACCGCGAGCCTGTTCGAGACCTTCGCCGCGCAGTATGAGCGCATCATGCGCCGGGAGTTCGAAGGTCCGCTCATGGATATGGCGCCGGAGGACGTCCGGGCCTATATGGACAGGGCCAAAGAGATCTTCAACGGGCGCATCCTCAAGAACAGTCACAAGACGGCGCTGGAGATCGGGTCCTACAGCGTCTACAAGCGCCTGCTGGATACCTTCATCCCGGCCTGCCATCGCCGCATCTGCGATCCCGGGCGGCTCACCTACAAGGAGCAGCAGGCCTTGCAGCTCATGGGCGGCCATGCGCCGCGCCGTGAGGATGACCTGTACGTCTCCTATCTGCGGGTGCTGGATTTCATCACCGGCATGACCGACCAGTACGCCAGCTTCGTGTCCACCCAGTTCCTGGGTACGTCCTGCTAGCGGAGGCATCTTTTACAGGGGCCAAAGGCCCCGAAAGCCGGAGGGCAGGGACCAGATGGCCCGCCCTGCCGGTTTCCTGTCGTTGCGCCCTGAAAAGGGCGCTTTTTTATCAGGGGCTGCCAGCCGGGCCGCACGTTCCCGGGGCGCTGGCGCGTCCGGGAGCCCGCGGCTAGTCGTCCGGGCGGAGCAGGGGAAGCGGATCGCCTGCGGACGGGGAAAGCTTGCGGGTCAGGCGGCAAAGCTCGTCCCGGCCGTTCTCCGCCCAGTCCGTCAGGAAGGCCATGGCATGGCGGTGCATCTCGTCCTCGCACCAGCGGGCATATGCCTCCAGACCGTCGGCATCCTCCGCATGCTGCCGGGTCTCCGGCATGTGCTGCAAGTGGCGCAGGGCCGTGGCCGCGGCCACGGCGTTGTCGTGCATCTGGCCGAGGCTTTCCTGACAGCGGCGGCACAGGCGGATCAGGCGTTCGCCGTTCTTGCCGCCCTGGCTGCCGAAAAAGGCCATCAGATAGCGTAACTGCTTGAACGCGATGCGCATGTTGTGCAGCAGGTCTTCGGGGATCAGGTGCCCGTGCGTCCAGCGGTCATGGGCAAGAAGGTCGCGTGTGGCCTGATCCACACCGGCCGCCATGATGTCCGCCAGCAGCATGGGCCGGGCGCGGCCGCGGCGGTCCAGCATGGGGCGGCAGGTCTGGGCCGCGGCATTGTCATCCAGCTTGTGCAGCAGCTCCCGGTAGGCGTCCGAGGCATAATGGGTCGCGGCACGGGAAAGGGCCGTGGCGCGCTCTTCCTGCAGGGCGGCATACAGGCTGCGCAGACCGGCGGGCAGATCCGCCGGCCGGAAAAGGGGGGCAGTACCTTCCGGGGCCTGTCCGCTTGCGGCGGCGGTCTCGGTGGCACCGGCAGGGACAGGACGCAAGGCATAGTCCCTGATGTGTCCCAAAAGCACGTCCGTATCCCGCACACCGCCCAGCAGCTTGCGGGCCGTACGCAGGTCGGATTCCACAGAGGCCAGCCAGTCCTTGCGCAGATAGGGCTTCAGGCTGCGGAAGACGGAAAGCAGGCTGCGCAGGATGACGCGGGCATCGTGGATGGGCTCTTTGTCCAGGGCGCTGTCGCTGCGGGCCAGCTCATGCAGGGCCCGTGCCTGTCTTTGCAGATACGCGCTGAAATGGCTGCTGAACAATTGCCCGGAAGGCGGCGCCTGGACCGGGACGGGCGCGTCGGCATCGGCATCGAAGGTCCAGAACCATTCCAGGGAGGACTTGCCGAACAGGCGTTCCCAGAGCGGCGCATGGATGACCAGCTGCTTGCGCAGGCGCAGGGGCGTGCGCACCCGGATGAGGAAGAGGACGGGGGGCTCACCGGGCAGGCGTATCCCCAGCGGATCGAAGCGCAGGGCGAAGCGGGCCACCTGCACGATGGCCGCCAGCACCACGGCGGTACGCCGCCGGGGATCGTCGCGGGCACAACCCATGGCGGTGAGCAGGGGCTCCACCTTGTCCGTACGGCCCTTGCCCACGGTGAGCAGGGTCAGGACCATGGCCAGCAGCCGGTTGCCGGCGGCATCAAGGCGCTTGAGAGGATGGGTGAGCAGGATCTCGCCCGCATCGGGCATCCCGTCCCCCAGCTCCACCAAGGTATGGGCCAGCACGGCCAGAGGGGCCAGGTCCCTGTCCAGACCGTGCTGGGGAGCCAGCCCGGCGAAGATGGACAGGACAAGATCGGTTTCCCGCTGGCGGGCGGCCAGGTCGATGCCGAACAACCGGCAGAGGCGGCGGAGCCCGCAGGGGCGCAGGGCGGGAGAATCATTGCGCAGGCAGCGTGTGCCGCGCCAGAGCAGGGTGCGGGGCGTGGTGGGGGGAGCTTCGTCCATGCGGCGTCTCCTTGGCAGGCGTCTGCCGGAAAAAGAGGCGTCCCCGGGCCGGAAAGGCAGGGATGAAGGCCCGGAGGCTGCCTGGAGCATAGCCTTCCCGAAACAGGTGCGCAAGGGGGCTGAGCGTCATTGCGGGGACGTATGCCAAGGGACGGCGGGACAGTGAGCGTTGCGGCAGGAGGACGGGGCGCGGCCGTGTCTTCTCCGGGATGGGGGGTGCCGGGGAGAAGGCGGCCGCCGGCAAGGCCTTGCCGTACGGCCCGGATATGCGGAAGGCGGGCCCTCCCGAAAACGGGAAACGGCGCGAAAGCCGGGGCAGGGCCCGCTTCCGCGCCGTGTGATGACGCTGTTTGCGGCGGTATCGCCTAGACTTCGAAGAGCATCTCCAGATCCTCGCGGGTCAGGGACTTCCAGGTGTCCTGACCGGGGATGATGGCCTCGGCCACGCCACGCTTGGCTTCCTGCAGCTTGAGGATCTTTTCTTCCACCGTGTTCTGGCAGATGAGCTTGTAGGAGAACACCTGCCGCGTCTGGCCGATGCGGTGGGTACGGTCCGTGGCCTGGCTTTCCACGGCGGGGTTCCACCACGGGTCGTAGTGGATGACGTAGTCCGCGCTGGTCAGGTTCAGGCCCGTGCCGCCCGCCTTGAGCGAGATGAGGAAGATGGGGATGTCCGGGCTGTTGTTGAAGCGGTCCACCTGTTCGAAGCGGTCCTTGCTGGCGCCGTCCAGATAGCAGAAGGGGATCTGCGAGAACTCCAGCCACTGGCGGATGATCTGGAGCATCTGCACGAACTGCGAGAAGACCAGCACCTTGTGGCCGCCCTCCACGATCTCCATGACCATGTCCTTGAAGGCGTCGAACTTGCCGGAAGGCAGGTTGTTGGAGAAGCCGGGCAGGTCGATCTTGAGCAGGCGCGGATGGCAGCAGATCTGGCGCAGCTTGAGCAGGGCGTCCAGGATGGACATCTGGCTCTTGGCCAGGCCCTTTTCGTCCACATCGGCCAGCACCTGGGCGCGCAGCTTGCGGGCCAGGGCGGCGTAGAGCTCGGCCTGGGCCTCTTCCAGCGCGCAGCAGGTGACGCTTTCCACCTTGGGCGGCAGGTCCTTGGCCACTTCGGCCTTGGTACGGCGCAAAATGAAGGGCCGCACGCGGGTGCGCAGGTAGTCCAGGGTCTCGGCGTCGCCGTCCTTGATGGGCTTGACGATGCCGCGCTGGAAGGCATGCTGCGAACCGAGGAAGCCGGGCATCAGGAACTCGAACAGGCTCCAGAGCTCGAAGAGGTTGTTCTCGATGGGCGTACCGGACAGGCACAGGCGCATGCGGGCATGGATGCGGCGCACGGCGCGGGCCGTGATGGTGTTGGGGTTCTTGATGTTCTGGGCTTCGTCCAGGATGACGGTGTTGAACTCGTACTTCTCCATCTCCTCCAGGTCACGCCGCAGCAGGGCGTAGGTGGTGATGATGAGGTCCGATTCCGCGATATGCTTGAACATGCCCTCGCGGCGCGTGCCGTAGATGGTCAGGCGGCGCAGGCCGGGCACGAACTTTTCCGCTTCGCGTTCCCAGTTGGGCAGCACCGAGGTGGGCACCACGATGAGGTTGGGGCCCTCGAAGCGGCTTTCCACCATATGCTGGATGAAGGCCAGGGTCTGCACGGTCTTGCCCAGGCCCATCTCGTCGGCCAGGATGCCGCCGAAGCCGTATTCCGACAGGAAGTTGAGGTAGGACAGGCCCTGCAGCTGGTAGCTGCGCAGATTGGCCTGCAGCGCCTTTGGCGGCGGTACGGGCCGCACCTCGCGGAAGGAGCGGATCTTTTCGCGCAGGTTGTTCCAGAAGGAGTCCGTGCGCGCGCCGGGCAGGTCTTCCAGCAGGCTGTCCAGCACCGGTGCCTCGAACTGCTTGAACTTGGTCTGCGGCGGCTTGCTGGGGTCCAGGCCCAGGGCCGTGAGCTTGTGGGCGATCTTTTCCAGCCAAGATTCGGGCAGGCTGGTGTAGGAGCCGTCCTTGAGCTGCACATAGCGCTTGCCGCGGGTCCAGGCCTTCCAGATCTTGTCCAGGGGCAGGGACTGGCCTTCGTAATCCACGCTGATCTCCAGCGAGAACCACTTTTCCTTCTCGTTGCTCACCACCTCGGCCGAGATGGAGGACTTGGCCGTGCGCATCTTGTAGCGCGAAAGGGCGCGCTCGCCGTAGACGCGGTAGTTCTCCACCAGCGTGGGGTAGGAGTCCAGCAGGAAGGCGATGGCCTCTTCCGGCTCCAGGAACCACAGCTTGCTGGAACGGGCCTGGAAGTCCATGCCCGCCAGCTCGTTCATGAGCTGGGCCTCTTCTTCCTGATGGCGGCGCACCAGATAGGTCTGGCCTTCGTAGGTGTAGCTGCCGGTCTGGAAATCGGGGTTGGGGCCGTTGAGCGTGAACTCGCCGTGACGGGTCTGGTAGATGTTGTCGATCTCCAGGGTCAGCAGGCTGCCTTCCTCGTCCAGGAAGAGCTTGGGATTGTAGGTGGCCGGCTGGAACACGGGCTCCATCATGCGCAGGAACTGCTGCGGCTCGTAGAGTTCGGACGAGGGCAGGCGCGTCCAGACGCGGTCCAGGAACTCGGAGATCTCTTCCTGCGGCACCACCGGGCGTTCGTAGATGAGGTTGTGCACCAGCGACGGATACAGGCCCGTCTGTACGGGATAGAAATTGTGCTGGCAACAGACCCAGAGCGGCATCTGCCCGTGGAAGGTGATGGGCGCGTCCTCGGGAGCCTCGGCGCCGTGCAGGTGGTCGCTGGGCGCCCCGTTGGCCCGGATGGGCAGGGGCGGGCGGCCTTCACGCTTGAGCAGCACGTCGAAGCTGAAGCCGTTGTCATCGAAATTGGGCTTGAGCTTGAGGGCAAAGGGCGTGCTCTCGATGCGGCAGGGACGGTCGGTATCCTTCCAGAGCAGGTAATATTCCTTGCGCACGGCCCAGAAGAACCACGAGGTCAGACCGTCGGGGATCTCCACACGATGACCGTAATAGTCCAGGTGCTGGCCTATCTGACGGGCCACATGCGGCAGCTGGGGCGAGAACTCGCACCAGTCGGGATTGTTGATGATCTGCTGGAGCGTGATCTCGTTGTGCACGCTGGACAGGCCGGACTTGTTCTGGCGGCCCCGGAAGAAGGAGACCAGCAGACGGCCCTGCTCCGGCTGGAAGCGGAAAATAAGGTAGTGCTTGCCGGGCTCGGGCTCCATGTCTGTGGAGAAGAAGGAGCGGAAGCTCTGCTTCCAGTCCTTGGCAGGGGGCGTGACTTCTTCGGCGTCGCCCTGTTCCTTGCGCAGTTCCTCCAGCAGACGCAGGGCCAGGGCCGCCACATGACGGCATGTGCTGGTGAAGGATTCCGAACAGTTGCACTGGTGACGGGTGCTGCGATCCGTGATGGAGAAAGTCAGGCTGGGCGTATAGACCTGGAGGTCTTCGCCCTGGATGACGCCTTGCGCCTCCCAGGTCTCGCCCTCCTGGATATTTATTTTTTGCACCCCGCCTTCGGACAGGATATAGTAAGCCGTATCACGGATATACTCCGGAACGGCGTCGTGCAGGAAGGCCTGGCACATCTCCCTGACGACGTTCTGCTCAGATCTGCTCATGCATACTCTCCGCGGCCCGGTTTTCTGCGCGGGCTCCGTTGAAAAATCGCAGTAATAGATTTGGGAGTAATATCACAGGCATCACTTCAATGGCAATAGACGCGCGTAACTTATGAAAAAATATTTTATGAAAAAAAAGTTGGTATTTTTCGCCGCTTCCCGGGCAGTGGGCAAGGGCTCTCCGGCAGGGGGCAGCGCCACCTGGAGAGTTTTTTTTCTGCTCCTCCTGCTGCTTTGTCTGCCGCTGTCCGCCGCCGCGGATGACGAGGAAGGCAGCATGCCCCCCACGGACGGCGACCGCATTTTGCTGGGCAGTATCGGTGAGGCCTCCAACCTCATCCCGTATCTGACGGCGGACTCCGCCTCCCACGAAGTGGCGGATCTGCTTTATGTGGCGCCGCTGCGCTTCAACAAGGATTTGGAGCCGGAATGCTGGGCGGCGGAGTCCTTCAGCATGGAAGACGAGGGCCGTCTGCTGCGCTTCCGTCTGCGCAAGGGCATCCTCTGGGAAGACGGCACCGAACTGACGGCCGCGGATGTGGAGTTCACCTACAAAATGGTCATCGACCCGGCCACGGGCAGTCCCTATGCGGACGACTTTCTCCAGATCAAGGAATTCCGCGTGCTGGACCGCTACAGCTTCGAGGTCCGCTACGAGCATTTCTTTGCCCGGGCCGTGTCTTCCTGGATGAATCCCATCCTGCCCAGGCACATCCTGGAAGGGCAGAACATCCGTACCACCTCCTTCGCCCGCAAGCCTGTGGGCGCCGGTCCCTACCGTCTCCAGCGCTGGGAGCCGGGCGTACGCATCGTGCTGGAAGCTTCCCCCACCTACTTTTTGGGCAGGCCGCACATCAGCGAGGTGGTCTTCCGCATCATCCCGGATACGGCCACCATGTTCATGGAGACCCGCGCCGGGCGCCTGGACGTGATGGAGCTGAGCCCGCAGCAGTACCTGCGCCAGACATCGGGGAAAAAATGGGCGGAATCCTTCCACAAATACCGTTATCTGGCCTCGGTCTACAATTTCCTGGGCTTCAATCTGGAGCATCCTTTCTTCAAGGATAAAAAGGTACGGCAGGCCATCTCCTGCGCCATCAACCGGGGCGACATCGTCAAGGGCGTCCTGCTGGGGCTGGGGGAGCCGGCCTTCGGGCCCTACAAGCCGGGCACCTGGGCCTATCATCCGGGCCTGCGCCCTGTGAGCTTCAATCCCGACCGGGCCCGCAAACTGCTGGCCGAGGCGGGCTTCACGGACAGTGACGGCGACGGCATCCTGGACAAGGACGGCAAGCCGCTGGCGTTCACCATCCTGACCAACCAGGGCAACGAGCCGCGCATCCTCACCGCCACCATCATCCAGAGCCAGCTGCGGGCCGTGGGCATCGACATGCGCATCCGCACAGTGGAATGGGCCGCCTTCATCCGGGAATTCGTGAATACCGGCCGCTTCGATGCCATCATCCTGGGCTGGACCATCACCCAGGACCCGGACATCTTCGCGGTCTGGCATTCCTCGCAGGCCGTGCCCGGCGGCCTGAACTTCATCCACTACAAGAACCCCGATCTGGACAAAGTGCTGGAAGAGGCCCGCTCCACGCCGGACCGTCAGCGCCGGACCGCGCTGTACCACCAGGCGCAGGAGATCCTGGACGAGGATCAGCCCTACTGTTTCCTCTATGTGCCCTATGCCCTGCCTGTGGTGCAGAACCGCTTCATGGGCATCAAACCCGCCCTGGCGGGCATCATGTACAACTTTGAGGAATGGTGGGTGCCCAAGAGCCTGCAACGCTACAAGGTGACGCCGTAGGAGGGCGCAGGCACCCTGCCCGCAGATGTATTAAAAATATGTTTTGACGTTATATCGACATATTATACACGGAATAACGATACGTTATCCCATATCCATGGCATGATGGGTATGATGGAGGAGGCAGGATGCTATCCTGTCTCCTCTTTTTTATTGATAGAAACGTGGAAAACTCTCTTGAACACAGGACTGGAAGAGCGTAAAGGCAGCCCCATCAAACACCATTGGGGGGTGACCATGTTACGCAAGATCATTTCTTTGACGACGTTTTTTTCCTTTGTCCTGCTGATCATCAGTTCCGTCATGCTCTACGTGGTGCCGGAAGGCCGTGTGGCCTACTGGGCGGACTGGCGCATCATCTTTACCAAGGCCCAGTGGGGCGATCTGCACATCACCGGCGGGGCGCTCTTCCTGGTGGCCGGACTGTGGCATACGTTCCTGAACTGGAAACCGGTCATGAACTACATCCGCGGCGCCAAGGACGGCAGCCGCAAGCCCCTGCTGGCAGCGGCCCTGATCTGCCTGTTTGTCTATGCGGGCACCTTGCTGGAGATCCCGCCCATGCAGCAGCTGGTCGGCTGGAACGATGCCATCAAGGACTATCAGGCCCGCAAGTATGGTGAACCGCCCTTCGGCCATGCCGAGACCAGCTCCCTGAAACAGTTCAGTGCTTTCCTGGGGTTGGATAGTGACCTGATCCTGCAGAAGATGCGCGAGGCCGATTTCAAGGGCGAGCCGAAGCCGGAGAGCATCTTCATCGATATCGCCACAAGCAACGACATGACCCCGCAGGAGCTGTTCAGCTTCATATCGATATCGCCACAAGCAACGACATGACCCCGCAGGAGCTGTTCAGCTTCATCATGAAGAGCACAGGGGCCACCATGCCCGTGCGCGGCAGCGGCAAGGGGCAGGGCAAGGGCCAGGCGGCACAATAAAGTACGCAGCCTTTTTTAATCGAATCTGAGAACGGGCATGATCTTCGGGGATCGTGCCCGTTTTTTGTCTTTTCGTCCGCAGTTACCGGGAATGCTGCTGCCAGCATACCGGCCCATGGGCCACCGGCAAAGGATAGGCAGAGCATGAAAAGTCCTCGGCAGGGAGGCCGCCCCCCGATTAGGGGGCAGTACGAGGCTGAGGAGCTTTGACAAGACTATGCCAGTGTTTTTTCTGGAGCCATTTAGATAGTGTCGTCAAATTCAAAAGTATGTTATAATCTCTTCACTTACAATGAGGAGAGACCATATGGCGGCACATCGGAGGCATGATATTTCCGACAAGGTATGGGCAAATATTGAAAAACTTCTTCCCGGTTCCAAAGGCTCTGTCGGTCGTCCTTCCGCCGATAACCGATTGTTTATCAACGCCGTCTTCTGGATACTGAGAACCGGGGCTCCGTGGCGGGATTTACCCCCCGATCTTGGCGACTGGAAAAATACACATCGCCGCTTCTGCCGATGGCGAGATCGGGGAGTTTGGGAGAAAATACTCGAAGCTCTCATTGTCGAACCTGATTTTGAATGGCTCATCATTGATGCCAGTCATTGCAAAGTACATCCCCATGCGGCGGGCGCTGCGGGAGGTAATGAGGCCATGAGCCGCACAAAAGGGGGCTCAACTCAAAAATACATCTGGCCGTGGATGCGCATGGTATGCCGGTCAGAGTTATTGTTACAGAAGGTACCCGAGCTGATTGCAAAGAGGCCTGTGCGTTGATTGACGGGTTGAGTGCCGGGGCACTTTTGGCTGATAGAGGCTACGATACGGAGAGTATTCTCCGCAAAGCAGGTGAATCCGGTTTCCAGGTTGTCATCCCGCCAAAGAGAAGTCGTAAAATATCACGCAACTATGACAGAGAGCTCTACAAAGTCAGGCATCTTGTCGAGAATGCTTTTCTCCATCTCAAGCGCTGGCGGGGAATTGCCACACGATATGCCAAAAGATGTGCATCTTTTCTTGCCGCCGTTCAAATCAGATGCATATCTTTGTGGGCAAACATAATTTGACGACACTACCTAGAAAGGTCTCTTTTTCTGTTCGTCCAGAGGCGGAAAACATCTGGCAGGCCGGAAAGGTCTTTCAGGGGGGAGGAGAGGGAGCCTTGTGGACCTCCTTCTCTCGAACCGCGCCGTCGGTCTCTGTAACAAAAAGCATACAAACAGAAAAAGCCCTTGCGATTTCTCGCAAGGGCTTGATCGTCTGGCTCCCCGAGACGGACTTGAACCGCCAACCTAGTGATTAACAGTCACCCGCTCTGCCGATTGAGCTATCGGGGATCATTGATTGCTTTGTTTGCAGCTTTGGGGAAATAAGGGCTTGCGCTTGCCGCGCAAGCCCTGAAGTCCTTTGTGGCTCCCCGAGACGGACTTGAACCGCCAACCTAGTGATTAACAGTCACCCGCTCTGCCGATTGAGCTATCGGGGAGTGCTGCAAAAGCAACGAAAGTCTTTCTACGGAAAACAGGTCCGTTCGTCAAGCGGAAAAATCATTTTTTCAGGATTTTTTTATCAGGCGCTGCAACTTTTTGTCATAACGCTCGGCTTCGCTGTACACACAGCCGCAATAAGGCTGGCGATATACGCCCCATTCCTTGGAAAGATCGATGCCTGCCTGCCAGTCGGTGCGGAAATCGCGGTAGACGAAGCGGGGGCCTTCGCTCAGGGGAGCGTCTTCCGCCGCTGCGGCATGTTCTCCGGCGGCCCGGATGACGTCGTGCGGCTGGTAGCGGGAGTAGAGCAGGCTGCTGCTCACATGGGCATAGCCGTTGGCGCGGGCATAGGCCACGGCGGCCTGCATGCGGCTGCTGCAACACCAGGCGCAGCGCTGCGGGGGCAGGTCACGTCCGGCCACGGAGCGCAGCCAGGCCACCAGATCCCAGGTATCGTCCTGACAGATAAGCTCGATGCCCAGACGGGCGGCGCATTCCTCGGCGGCCTCGCGGCGGCGCAGGTATTCCATCAGGGGCTGGATGTTGGGGTTCATGTACCAGGCCGTGACCGTGAAGCCCTCGTCCTGCAGGCGCTTGACCGGCATGATGGAGCAGGGACCGCAGCAGATGTGCAGCAGCAGGCTGCGCTCGCCTTTGACGGGCTTAAAAACAGGGGCCTGCCCCGAAGGGCAGGCCGCGGAAGTTTCGACAGGGGCGTCCGTTACGGACGGATACTGATTTCCAGACATTTGCCAAAATCCTGTTCCATGTCGCGCAGGCTGTCGCGCTTGTGGTTGAGCAGATAAAGGCCCAGTTCCCGCGTGGTCTCGAAGACGTACTTGTCGCCGCCGTGGGTCCGCAGGGCACGGCGCATCTCGCGCAGGGCCTGCAGGGCCTGCCATTCAAGGTTGCGCCGCTGGCCCGTGCCGCCGCAGAAGGGGCAGGGCTCCATGGTGATGGAAAGGGCCGAGGAGCCCGTACGCTGGCGCACCAGTTCCAGCAGGCCGAAGGAGCTCATGCGGCCCACGTCGTGACGGGCGCGGTCGTTCTTCATGGCCGTGCGCAGGGTCTTTTCCACTTCCAGCACGTGTTTCTTGTCACGCATCTCGATGAAGTCGATGACCACCTGGCCGCCGATGTCGCGCAGCTTGAGCTGGCGGGCGATGGCTTCGGCGGCTTCCATATTGGTGCGGTGGGCCATGGACTCGAAATTGACCTTGCCGGAGATCTTGCCGGAGTTGATGTCCACGGCCATGAGGGCCTCGGTCTGGTCAAAGACCAGGCGGCCGCCCGAAGGCAGGGTGACCTCGCGGGAATAGATCTGGTCCAGCTGGCGGCGCAGGCTGAAGCGCTCCCACAGGGGCATGCGCACGTCGGTATGCAGGCGCACCAGCTCCTTCTTGCGGGGGAAGAGCAGGGAGACGGTCTCGCGGATGCTGTCGGCCACTTCCTCGTTGTCCACCCAGATCTCGCAGACATCGTCGGTCAGGTAGTCGCGCACGGCCCGCTGGGGCAGGCCCGGCTCCTGATAGATGAGGGCCGGCGCCGAAACTTCGGTGGCCTTCTTGCGGATGTCCTTCCAGACGCGCTTGAGGTACTGGAGGTCGTTCTTGAGCGTGGTCTTGGTGGTGCCGGCGCTCACGGTGCGCACGATGACGCCCAGACCCTGGCCGGGGTCGATGCCGTTCATCATCTCGCGCAGGCGGGTGCGTTCTTCATCGCTGTCCACCTTGCGGGAAACGCCGATCTGCTCCTGACCGGGGGTCAGCACCAGGAAGCGGCCCGCCAGCGACAGCCAGGTGGTGAGGAAGGCGCCCTTGTTGCCGGTGGGTTCCTTGACCACCTGCACCAGCACTTCCTGGCCGGGCTTGAGCACTTTCTGGATGGGCGGGAATTTTTTGCCCTTGCTGGGCTCGTGATGGGTCAGCCAGTATTCGGGGTGGATCTCGTCGATCTGGAGGAAGCCGTTCTTGCCCGCGCCGTAGCTCACGAAGGCAGCCTGCAGGTTGGTGTCGATATTGTGGATGACACCCTTGTAGATATTGCCCTTGAGTTTGCGCTGGTGGAACATGTCCAGGTAGTATTCCTGCAGACGGCCTTCCTCGGCGATGGCCACTTCCACCTGCTCGCCGGGCAGCACGCTGATGAACATGCGCCGCTTGCCCGCGGCCACCTTGGCCTTGACCGCGGCCGCACGCACGCTGCCCTTCTTGGGGGCTTCGCTGTCCTCGCCACGGCGGCGGGGACGGGCAGGGGCGTTTTCCAGACTTTCCACATCACCGGTGGCCGCCTGCCACAGTTCCTCGTCACTGAGATCGTCCGGCAGGTCGGCAGGGGCGGCCGTTTCGGCGCTCTCCTCGGTATCCTTGTCGGCGGGTTCGGCACTTTCCGCCTGGGCCTCACGGTTCTTGCGGTTGCGCCCGCGTCCGCCGCGACGGCCGCGACGGCTCTTGCGGCGGGGCTGTTCCTCGCCGTCTTCCTGGCTGCCGGTATCGGCAGCGGCCGTTTCGCTGCTCTCAACAGCCGCAGCGGTCGCCGCTTCTTCGCTATCCGGGGCGGCCTTGGCAGCAGGCGCCGCAGGCGTCTCGGCAGCGGGGGCTTCAACCGTCACGGCAGCAGGCTGATCGTCAGAGGGACGGGCCGCAGGCGTTTCGGTGGTCTGGTCGCCGCTTTCGGCAGGGGCAGCTTCGGCCGGCTGGCTCGCAGCTTCGGGAGATTTTTTGCGGGGGGTACGCTGGCGGCGCTGGGCACCGGGCGAACGGCGGGTCCCGCGACGGGGCGCGGCGTGCTGTTCGCCGTCGGTATCGGCAAAGGCTTCGGCAGCTTCGGGGGCTGCGGTCTGGGCGGGCGCCTCTTCAGCGGATGCAGCGGCGGGCGCGGCCTCGGAAGCCGTATTTTCGGCGGCAGGGGCCGTGGTCTTGCGGCGGCTGCTCCGGCGGGCAGGCTTGCGGGGCGCGGTGGCTGCCGCGTCGGTGGCCTGGGCATCGCCGTTGTCCGCAGCGGCCTGGGCGGCATCGGTGGCCGGGGAGGCCGTCAGCGTGGCCGTTTCTTCCGCGGCAGGGGCGGTCTTGGCGCGCGAACTGCGGCGGGTGGTACGGCGTTTGGGGGTGGGGGTTGCTTCAGCGACATCAGAGGAAGCGGCCGCGTCAGACACGGCCGGCGTATTTTCCTGCGTCATAAATATCCTTTTGGACCGCCAAAGGCGGCGAAATTTGTCAGCCGTTATCCCGACTGAGGGAACAGGCCGGACATCCGGCAAACACCGGATGGCGTGTCCGTGAGCGGGCACGGGCCTGGGGATGCCCGGAAAGGGCAGGGCACGGGGGATGGCAGGAGAAAACGCCCGTCACGGGACGGCGTTTTCCAGGCGGCCGGAACAGCCGCCGGAGGGGCAACGTCAGAGAGCGCGGCACCGGGCCGCGCCATGACGGGCGGGATCAGACTGTCTGTCCCCCGCGGAAGCGCTGGGCTTCGCTAATCACAATTTTCAAGGACGCGCAGCTCCACGGACAGCTTGCCGCCGCTGGAGCGCAGCAGCACATAGCCGCCCTGGGCCAGAGCGCCCGGATTCACCACGATGGTGCGGCCCACCCTGTCCACGGCGCGCGCTTCGTGGATATGTCCGCACAGGCAGACATCGGGTTGGGCTTCTTCAAGGAATTCGCGCACGGCAGTAGAGCCCACGTGAATATTGCCCGGGATGACGTCACAGGCGCTGTCCTTGGGCGGATTGTGCGAAACCAGCACGGTGTGGGGGTACTTGCGGGCCTTCTGCCAGCTGTTCTCAAGCCAGCCGGCGAAGGTGGATTCAGGAAACTCGCTGGGCGTCCCGAAAGGCGTGAACGTAGAGGCCCCGATGCCGAAGATGGCCGTATCGGGCGTGAGCTCGTGCACCTGCGTGTGCAGGTTGCAGCCCAGGCCGCTCAGCCATTCGTCCACTTCGGGCCGGTCCATGTTGCCGATCTGGGCCCAGATGCGGGGATTGTGCGCCCGCAGAACGTCCATGACCATTTCGGCCTGCTTGACGCCGCCTGTGATGGTCAGGTCGCCGGTGACGATGATGCCGTCTGCCTGCGCCAGCTCGGGGATACGGGCAAACAGCCCGGGCTCGTCGTGAATGTCCCCAACGGCAATCCAGAGATGATCCTGTTCGTTGACGCTTGGCATGGCGGTGTTTCCTTTGTTATAAAGTCACTCCGCGAACTATGGCACATTTTAGCAAGGATGGAAAGACCTCCATGTCCCTTTTCCCCGATGAGCAGAAGAAGGAATTGCGCGCCCGCATGCGTGGGCTGCGGCGCGGTCAGGACCCCGACCTGGCACGGCAGCGGGCCCGTGCGGCCCAGCAGGCCCTGCTGGACTGGGACGTCTGGCAGCAGGCCGCCCGCGTGGCCCTGTACGTGGCCCTGCCGGAAGAAGTGCATACCGGCTACCTGCTGGCCGATGCCTGGCAGCGCCGTGTGCGGGTCTATCTGCCCCGGGTGCGCCTGGAGCGCGGGCTCATGGACTTCGTGCCCTGTTCCCGGGTGGGCGACATGGCCGCCGGGCCCTACAAGATGCTGGAGCCCCATGCCGGTCTGCTGGGCATGGCGCCCCCGGTGCTGGCCCATCCCGATTTTTGTCCCGACGTGCTCATCCTGCCCGGTGTGGCCTTTGACCGCGCGGGCAACCGCCTGGGCTTCGGCGGCGGCTACTATGACCGTTTCCTGGCGGCCTTCGGTGCCCGGGGCAGCGGTCGGCGGCCCCTGCTGGTGGGCCTGTGCTATGCTTTCCAGGTGGTGGACGCGCTGCCTTCCCAGGACTGGGACCGGCCCGTGGACTGCCTGTGTACTGAAGAAGGACTCGTATGCCTGTAAGTTTCATCCCCTTTGTGTTCCCCGGCGTGGACAATGTGCGCTGCGCCTTCCAGACCCGCTGGCAGGAGGCCGGAGACGGCCCGTACGCCGGTGGCAACATCTCTCTCGCCACGGCCGATGACCGGCAGAGCGTCATCGGCAACCGCCGCGAACTGCGGGCGGCCCTGGGCCTCCGGCGCATGGCCGAACTCAATCAGGTGCACGGCGATGCCATGATCTTCGAGCCCGATGCCGTGGAGCCCGACGCCGTGCCCCGCTGCGATGCCGATGGCATGGCCACAGCTCAGGCCGGGCTTGGGCTGGTCATCAAGACCGCCGATTGCCAGCCCATCCTGCTGGCCCACAAGAGCGGCCGTTTCGTGGCCGGTATCCATGCGGGCTGGCGCGGCAACCGTTGTGACTTCCCCGGTTCCGGGGTGCGCCGCTTCTGCGAGCACTACGGCGTGGAACCGCGCGAACTTCTGGCCGTGCGCGGCCCGAGCCTGGGCCCGGCCCGGGCGGAGTTCATCAACTTCGAAAGCGAGTGGAGCGACGAGTTCCGCCCCTGGTTCGACGCCCAAAGCCGCACCATGGATCTGTGGGGCCTGACCCGCTGGCAGCTGGAGCAGGCCGGGCTGCTGCCGCGCAACATCTACGGCATCGATTTGTGCACGGCCAGCTGCAACCGCCAGTTCTTCTCGTACCGCTGCGTGAAGGCTTCCGGCCGTCAGGCCAGCGTCATCTGGCGTCTGGACTAGCAGGCCGGAGAGCTTGCTTGTGATGAGGGGGGAAGGGCATGGTCTTTTCGTGCCGTCTTTGTTCTCCGGCATGAGAGCCGTCGGGGAGAGCACACTGCCCCTGCGAGACTGTAGCGCGAGATGGCAAGGGCAGCCTTTGGGCTGTCTTTTTTGTGTGCCGGGGACGACGGGCGCCCACAGTCCCGGTTGCCGTGATGCTGCGTGTTGAGGAAAAGACTTTTTTAGCGCGGGGAGCCGCTGCGGCACGGGATTGGGCCACAGCCCGCCAGGCAAGACCACCGTCCGCGCTGTACTGCCGGGTATCGTCCCGGCCCTGCGGGAAGCGCCTGTCGCGAAGCTGAGGACATCGGCAGCAGCCACAAACGGTCTTTACCAGGTCTGTCTGTCACATCTCCCTCTTTCCGTCACACGTTGACAAGCCGCAGCTCCCTGCCTAGAGTAGCGCGTCCATGGTCGCCGGAACCTGCCGGCGTCAAAAGGGAATCCCGTGAGAATCGGGAGCGGACCCGCCGCCGTAAGGCCCGCATACCAGCTTCCTTCATGTGCCACTGGCAACGGGAAGGCCGGAAGCCGGGGGCCGAGCCGGAATACCTGCCGTGGACCGTGGCCGCTGGCCGCGACCGGTATCGGCACGGGTCTTGCCGAGGGGAGCAAGGGAATACGGGCCTCTTCCATTGGTGGAAGGGGCTTTTTTTGTTTCCGGGCCAGTGTGCCCGGCCACTGATGGCCATGACAGGACGGATCATGCCGGAGAACACCCCCCCTGCCAAGGATGCCCGGAGCGCGCGCCGCTGGTGCTGCTGCGTGCTGCTGGCCGTCCTCTGGTGTGCTTCGTTGCCGCTGGCCTGTCTGCCCGGGCCCGTGCCTGTGGCTGTGGCCGATGTCTGGCAGGCGCTGGGGGCCGTGGTGGGTCTGTGCCCCCCGGCGGACGGCAGCGTGCAGCTGGTGGTGGGACAGATCCGTCTGGCCCGCGTGCTGCTGGGCCTGCTGTGCGGCGGTGCGCTGGCCGTGGCCGGTGTGGCCCTGCAGGGCGTGCTGCGCAATCCGCTGGCGGACCCCTTCACCCTGGGCATCTCCGCCGGAGCTGCCTGCGGCGCCAGCATGGCCATCGCACTGGGCGGTAGCCTGGGCATCTGGGCCGGAGGTCTTGCCGTGGGCCTTTCCGCTGCGGCCACGGTCTCCCTGGCGGCCCTGCTGGGCTCTCTGCTGGCCCTGGGCGGCGCGCTCTGGCTGGGCAGCGGGCAGGGGAGCTTTAGGCGCGAGACCGTCATCCTGGCCGGTATCGCCGTAGCGGCCTTTCTGGGCGCCGTGGTGGCCCTGGTCAAAGCCCTTAACGAAGAATCCGTCACCAGCATCATTTTCTGGATCATGGGCAGCCTGCAAGGCCGCGGCTGGGACAGCGTTCCGCTCCTGCTGGCCACCTTGCTGCCGGGGCTGCTGGTGGTGTTGCCGGGCTGGCGCAAGCTGGACATGCTGGCCCTTGGCGATGAACAGGCCGCGCATCTGGGCCTTGCCGTGGGCCGCACACGCTTCTGGCTGCTGGCCGGCGCCAGCTGCATGACGGCCGGTTGCGTGGCCGTGGCCGGGGTCATCGGCTTCGTGGGCCTGGTGGTGCCGCATGTCCTGCGCATGCTGCTGGGCAGCGCGCATGGCCCTTTGCTGTACGGTGCGTTCCTGGGCGGCGGCATCCTGCTGGTCTGGGCGGACGTGCTGGCCCGCTGTGTGCTTTCCGGCGGGCAGGAGTTGCCCGTGGGCGTGGTGACGGCCCTGCTGGGCGGTCCCTTTTTCGCTTTTCTGGTGCGGAGGCGCTGATGCTGCGGGCAGAAGGCATCCGGGCGGCCTACGGCACGGACGAGATATTGCACGGTGTGGACATCGACCTCCATCCCGGTGAGGCCGTGGCCCTGCTGGGGCCCAACGGCAGCGGCAAGACCACGCTGCTGCGGGTGCTGGCGGGCAGCCTGACGCCGACGGCGGGCATGGTGCAGGTACAAGGCGCGGACATCCGCCGTCTTTCCCCCCGGGAGCGGGCCCGCCGGGTGGCCGTACTTTCCCAGCGCAGTGCCGCGCCGCAGGGCATGACAGCCCTGCAGATGGTCCTGCTGGGCCGCTATCCCTGGCTGGGCTGGTGGGGCAGCTACAGCGCCGAAGACCGGCGTATCGCCCACGAGGCCCTGGAGGAGACCGGTGCCTTGCCGCTGGCCGGGCGGCAGGTGAGCGAGCTTTCCGGCGGTGAATTGCAGCGTGTGGCCCTGGCCCGGACGCTGGCCCAGCAAAGCCCCGTGCTGCTGCTGGACGAGCTGGCCGCCGGTCTGGATCTGGCCCGGATGCTGGAACTTTTCGACCTCTTGGAGCGCCGTCGCCGGGCAGGTGCCGCGCTGCTCTTGGTGATGCATGACTGCAATCTGGCGGCCCAGTATGCCACCCGCCTGCTGGGCCTGCGCGAGGGCCGTGTGTTGTTCGACGGCCCGGTGCGCCGCTGCTTCACGGCGGAGAACCTGCGCGCTCTCTATGCCGTGGACTTGCATATCGTCCCGCATCCCCGCAACGGCTTGCCCCAGGCTCTGCCCCTGCGGCCTCGTGGCCCTGAATACCGGGAGGACTCTCCGCATGAAGCCTGATTTTTGTCGTCCGCGGCAGCGCATTGCCGCTTGGGGCTTTCGTCCTGGCCTGTGGCTGGGGCTCTGCCTCTGCCTGTTCTGCTGCTCCGTACTGCCTGCCCGGGCACTGGAGCTGGTGGACAGCCGGGGCGTGACCGTGCGCCTGGAACGGCCCGCACAGCGGATCATCGCCCTGTACGGCGCGTTCAACGAGATATTGCTGGCGCTGGATGCCCGCGAGACCCTCGTGGCCCGCACGGCGGCCGATGCGGCCATCCCCGGCCTGCAAGACCTGCCTGCCGTGGGTACGCACATGCGCCCCAATGCGGAGCTGGTGGCGGCCCGGCAGCCTGATGTGGTGCTGCAACTGGCCGGACGGCAGGAAGTGCTGACCCAGACCGAGGCCCTGGAAGCCGTGGGCATCCCGGTGCTGGTCTACGAGATGCAGTCCTTTGAACAGCTTTTTGCCGTGACCCGCGCTCTGGGGCGGCTCACCGGACGCGAGACGCGCGCCGAAGCCCTGGTGGCGGACTGGCAGCGGCGTCTGGCGGTCCTGGAGCAGCGCTATGCGGGGCAGCCGCCTGTGCGCGTGTTCTATGAGGTGCGCTATCCCAACCTGCTGGCTGCCGGACGCGCCAGCATCGTGGATGAGATCATCCGCCATGCCGGTGGCCGCAATGTGCTGGACGCGCCGCAAAAGCTGGTGCGTTGCAACGAAGAGATGCTGGTGGCGCTGGACCCGGAAGCCTACATCCTGCAACAGGGGCCCATGAACCCCGCGCCGCAGGCTCCGGCGGAGCGTCCGCATTACCGGAGCCTCAGTGCCGTGCGCTCAGGGCGCGTGCTGCTGGTGGACGAGCATCTGTTCGCCCGTCCCGGTCCCCGTTCCGTGGAGGCCGCCGAACGGCTGGCCCGCTGGCTGCATGGCGAGGAGCAGGGCAGCGGGGAGTGAGCCGGGTATTTTGTTGAGGGGGGAAGGCCCCTTTGGCCAGAGCTCAAAGGGGCCTTCCCCCCTCAAACTCCCCCCATCCTCCAAAAGCTCTTTCTTCTGGTCTGTGAAAGGCAACGGGGGTGCGCCGGGCGTTGCCGTGCCGTCGGTCTCCGGGAGGAGAGGGCAGGGGCTGATCGGGGCTGCGGTCTTCGGGAGAAGGGGATGAAGAGCGAGGTATCTCAGTCTCCGGGAAGAGGAGTTCAAGGCGGTAGCCTGCCGGAGCCGAACAACCGGATCCCGGGGAGAGAGCGGCCGGATTTTTGAGGGGCCGTATCACGGACAGGTATTTTTTTGCCGGACGGTATGCCGCCTCTGAAGGGATGAACGATGGAGGGTTGCCGTGCCCTCATGCAACGCTAGTCGGTAGTGTTTTCCCTGTGGAGAGATGAAGGAATCAGTCTGTAACCGGGCATGAGCCCGCAACGATACGAGATGACCATGACAGGAACCCTGTACGCTGTGGGCGTGGGCCCCGGCGCTCCCGATCTGCTGACCCTGCGTGCCGTGGAGGCCCTGCGCCGGGTGGACGTGATCCTGGCGGCGGCCTCGCCGCGCAACGACTATTCGCGGGCGCTGGAAACGGCCCGTCCCCATCTGCGTCCGGACGTGCGCCTGCAGCGGCTGGAATTCCCCATGACGCACGACAAGGCCACCTTGCGCGCGGCCTGGGAAAAGGCGGCGGGCATCACGCGCGACGTGCTGCGCGGCGGCGAGAACGCGGCCTTCCTGACCATCGGCGACCCGCTGGTCTACAGCACGTTCGGCTATCTGCTGAAAACGCTCCGGCAACTGGATGATTCGTTGCCGGTGGAGATCATACCGGGCATCACGTCGTTCCAGGCGGCGGCCGCGCGTACCCGCACCATTTTGTGCGAGAGCCACGAGACCCTGTGCATCATCCCCGGTATCCGTGACGAAGAGAGCCTGACCCAAACGCTGGAGCAGGCCGACTCCGCCGTCATCCTCAAGGCTTACCGCAACTTCCCGGCCATCGTGTCATCCTTGCGCCGTAGCGGGCGCCTTGAGAGCGGCCTTATGGCCAGCCATGTGGAGCAGCCCGAGGAGCGTCTGGCCCCCGTGACCACGGTGGCTGCCGAAGAGGGGACCCCGCCGTACATGTCCCTGATCTTGAGCCGTAAAAAATAACCTCTCCCAGCCCCATGCACACGAAAAAAGGACGCCCTCCGGCGTCCTTTTTTCGTCATCTGTCCCCAACGACCATACGGCCTTCAGCCGGAGACCTCTCCTAGTACGGGAACGAAGTCCCTTCCCGCCGGTCAGCGACGGGGACCGGCCATCCGGACCGGAGCAAAGTTTTTTGGAAGGGAGGGGGCGCGGGGGAGGGAAACCTTTTGTCCACAAAAGGTTTCCCTCCCCCGCATCCTGCCTTTCTCTTCTAACAGATGCGCGGCAGCTGGGCGCCTTCGAGCATGCCCAGCAGGCGCTGGCCGCCGATGCGGGTACGCAGGCGCACCTGGCCGGGCTTGCCGTCCCCGGCCACGCGGCCGATGATGGCGGCTTCCTTGCCGTAGGGGCTGGCCTGCATGGCGCGCAGGGCGGCTTCGGCCCTGTCCTGGGGCAGGATGCAGATGCACTTGCCCTCATTGGCCAGATAGAGCGGATCGAGACCGAGGAAGGAACAGCCGTTGCGCACGCTCTCGTGCACGGGCAGCAGGCTTTCCTCGATGTCGATGCAGACGGAAGACTGTTCGGCGATCTCGTTGAGGGTGGTGGCCAGACCGCCGCGGGTGGGGTCGCGCAGGACGTGGACCTCGCCGCAGGCGGTGATGATGTCGGCGATCATGTGGTTGAGGGGCGCGGAGTCCGAGGCCACGTCGGTGAGGAAGGACAGGCCTTCGCGGCTGCCCATGACGGTGAGGCCGTGATCGCCCAGAGCGCCGCTGACCAGCACGGCGTCGCCGGGACGGGCGGCATGGCCGGAGGGCACGGGGGAGGCGAAGATCTCGCCCACGCCGGTGGTGTTGATGAAGATCTTGTCGCACATGCCGCGTGGCACAACCTTGGTGTCACCGGTGACGATGTGCACGCCGGCGGTCTGCGCGGCCGCGGCCATGTCGGCCACCACGCGGTCGAGGATGGAGAGCTCCAGACCTTCCTCGATGATGCAGGCGCAGCTCAGGTAGCGGGGCCGGGCGCCCAGCATGGCCACGTCGTTGACCGTGCCGTGCACGGCCAGGGTGCCGATGCTGCCCCCGGCGAAAAAGAGGGGCGTGACGGTGTAGGAGTCCGTGCTCATGGCCAGCGGGCCCTTGATGTCCAGCAGGGCGGCGTCGTCCATGCGGTCCAGCAGGGGGTTGGAGAAATGGCGCATGAAGCACTGGGAGATGAGCCGTTGCGAGGCGCGTCCGCCGCTGCCTGCATCCAGCAGAATGCGATCGTCCATGATGATCCCGGGAGTCTTGGGGTTACGGCCGGGCGTCGCTGCGGCGCGGGCCGGAAAAAACGGGGAAGGTGCCCCTTCCCCGTCTGTCCAGAGGCAGGATGCTGCGGCTGTCCATACCGACGCTCAGGATGTGCGCGGCATGGGCAGCCGGAGAGATCCCGCTCCTAAGCCATATACTTGAAGTAGGCCGCGCAGCTGCCTTCGGTGGAGACCATGCAGGGCCCCACGGGGCTGGCCGGGGTACAGGCCTTGCCGAACAGGGGGCATTGCGGCGGCGTGATGCGTCCCTTGAGCACCTGCCCGCAGCGGCAGCCCGGCAGGGGCGGCACGTCCGGCAGGGTGATGTCGAGGCGCTTCATGGCATCGAAGCGCTCATAGGCGGGCCGCAGGGCCAGGCCGCTGTTCGGGATGGGGCCCAGGCCGCGCCACAGGGCGTCGGACGGCATGAAGTAGGTCTCCAGCAGGGCGCGGGCGCGGGGATTGCCCTGGTCGCTGACGGCGCGCTGGTAGGCATTGACCACGGCCGGGGCGTCATCGCGGCGCTGTTCGGCCATGATGCAGAGGGCCTGCAGGATGTCCACGGGCTCGAAGCCGCCCACCACGGCGGGGACGCGGTATTCCGAGGCCAGGAAGCCGTAGGGCTCCAGGCCGAGGATGGTGGAGACGTGCCCCGGCAGCAAAAAGGCCTGGACACCGCAGCCGTCCTTGTCGTCCAGCAGGGCGCGCAGCACGGGCGGCACCAGCTTGTGCAGGGAAAGCACGCAGAAATTGTCCAGCTTGCGCTGCTCGGCCATCATGAGGGTGGCGGCCACGGTGGGTGCGGTGGTCTCGAAGCCGATGCCCAGGAAGACCACGGTGTCACCGGGGTTGGCGGCGGCGATGTTCAGGGCGTCCAGCGGCGAGTAGACGATCTCGATGCGGGCCCCCTGGGCCTGGGCGTGCTTGAGGCTGCGGCCGCCGGGGCCGGGCACGCGCAGCAGGTCGCCGAAGGTGGCGATGATGACGCCGTCACGACCGGCCAGATCGAGGAAGGCGGCCACTTCGGCGTCGTGGGTGACGCAGACGGGGCAGCCCGGCCCGGACAGGTGCGTGACTTCCTTGGGCAGCAGGGAACGCAGGCCGCTCTGGAAGATGGACACGGTGTGCGTGCCGCAGACTTCCATGAAGCGCAGCTCGCGGCCGTCCAGGGCCGTTTGCAGGCGGTCCAGCAGGGCGCGGCAGAGCGCGGGGTCCTGATAGGGAGAGCTCAGGGACATGGCAGGCCTCGGCTAGGGCAGCATGGGCGCGGCGTTGAGGCCGCAGTCCACGGGCAGGCCGCACATGAGGTTGGCATTGGCCAGGGCCTGGCCGGAGGCACCGCGGCAGAGGTTGTCGATGGCCGAGACCACGATGAGGCGGTTGGTACGCGGGTCCACCACCAGGCCGAGGTCGCAGAACATGCTGCCGCGCACGAAGCGGGTCTCGGGCAGCTTGCCCTTGGGCAGCACGCGGACCCAGGGGCTCTGGGCCCAGGTCTCGCAGTAGGCGGCGTGGACTTCGTCCAGGGTGGTGCCGGGCTTGCGCAGGGTGGTGTAGATGGTGGACAGGATGCCGCGCACCATGGGCACCAGATGCGGGTTGAAGGAGACGCGCACGTCGCAACCGGCGGCGCGGCTGTATTCCTGCTCGATCTCGGGGGTATGGCGGTGCTTGCCCAGACCGTAGGCGCGGAAGGTGTCGTAGACTTCGCAGAACAGGGAGGGTACCACGGGCTTGCGGCCCGCGCCGGAGGTGCCGGACTTGGAGTCGATGACGATGTTGTCCGGCGAGATCAGGCCATGCTTGAAGGCGGCGTACAGGCCCAGGATGCCCGACGAGGGATAGCAGCCGGGGTTGGCCACCAGGCGGGCCTTGGCGGTCTCGGCGGCGTAGAGCTCGGGCAGGCCGTAGACGGCCTCGGGCAGCAGCTCGCGGCGGGTGTGGGGCACATACCAGTCTTCATAGACATTGACGTCGCGCAGGCGGAAGTCGGCGGAAAGGTCGATGACACGGGTCCCGGCCTCCAGCAGTTCGCCGGCCATCTCCATGGCCTTGCCGTGGGGCACGGCCAGGAAGACCAGGTCGCAGCGGCGGGCGGCTTCCTTGGCATCGAAGATGCTGATGACCACGTCAGAACCGGGCAGGCCTTCGAGGAAGGGATAGAACTCGCCCAGGCGCAGGCCGGATTCGGTACGGGAACAGGCCATCTCCAGTTTCATGCGGGGGTGGCTGGCCAGCAGCCGGGCCAGTTCCATGCCGGTGTACCCGGTGACGCCCACAAGACCCACTTTGAATATCTTCATCTCCCTCTCCTTTATTTGCTGTCCGGGCCGCATTTGATGACGTATTTCATGCGCAATTCGTAAAGGATGCTCTCCAGCATCTTGCGCTCCTGTTCGTCCAGCCCCTTGGTGGTCTTTTCATGCAGCATCTCCAGCATGCTGATGCTGTGCCGGGCAAGTTCCGGCTGCTGGCCGGTCTGGCCGGTCTCGGGGTCGGCCACCTCGCCCAGATGCACGAGGGCGGCGGACGCCAGGGAAAGGACGAAGGTGGAGAAGGTCACTTCCGGCAGGGGGCCCTTGCCGCCGCAGCCGCATTGGTTCTGACTCATGCTGTTCTCCTGCTGATGCGCTCCGGGGGCCGTCCGGCAGCCCCGAAAGCGGTGCGGCCGCCGCAGCGGCCGCTGCTGTGATCTAGCGGACGGCGGGGCAGCTCACGGGCGTGCCGGGCGTCACTTCGAGGGCGGCACGGTACACGGCCAGGCCCTGTTCGAGGTAGTTGCGCGCGCCGATGTAGCCGCCGGCGTCCACGATGCTGCGTTCCAGGGCGTAGAGGCCCGCGGCCATGTCGGCCCAGTCCACCCAGCCCATGTGGCCGATGCGCACGATGCGGCCCTTGAGCTGGTCCTGTCCGCCGGCCATGTAGATGCCGTGCTTTTCGGCAGCCAGGCGCAGGACCTCATTGCCGTCCACGCCTTCGGGCAGCAGCACGCTGGTGATGCCCCAGGCGAAGTCATCGGGCGCCAGCAGTTCCAGGCCCATGGCCTTGACGGCGGCACGGGTGAACATGGTCAGGGCCCACTGCTTGCGGTAGACGGCATCCAGGCCGCCGGCCAGCAGCATCTTCAGGCTCACGTCCAGGCCCACGATGAGGTTCACGGGCGTGGTGAAACGGGTCTGGTTCTTGAGCACGTTGTCGCGTTCGCGGCACAGGTCGAAATAGAAGCAGCCGGTACCGGTCTTTTCGGCCTTGTCCCAGGCGCGGGCGGAAAGGGCCAGCAGGGCCAGGCCGGGGGGCAGCATCAGGCCTTTCTGGGAGCCGGTGACCAGGCAGTCCACTCCCCACTGGTCCATGGGGCAAGGAGAGAGGCTGACACCGGAGATGCCGTCCACCACGCAGAGCACGTTGCGGGTGCGGGTGATGGCCGCCACCTCACGCACGGGATGGAGCACGCCGGTGGAGGTCTCGGACATCTGGATCAGCACGCCGCGGATGTCGGGATCGGCGTCCAGGGCGGCGGCCACGTCCTCGGCCTTGACGGCCTGTCCCCAGGGGGCGGACAGCACGGTGCATTCCAGACCGCGGGAGCGGGCGATCTCCACCCAGCGCTCGCCGAACTTGCCGGCTTCGGCCACCAGCACTTTCTCGCCGGGGGCGAACAGGTTGTAGACGGCGGCGGTCATGGCGCCGCTGCCGGAGCAGGACAGGGGCAGGACGGGCTGCGTGGTGCCGAAAAGCTCGCGCAGGTGGCCCTGTACGCGCTGCATGATTTCCTTGAACTGGCCCTTGCGGTGGTGGATCATGTCCTGGGCCAGAGCAAGGCGGACTTCTTCGGGCAGGGGCGTGGGGCCGGGGGTCAGGAGGCGTTTTTTGTTGAGCATGATGCGTCCTTTATGCGCCGCTTACGGCAGCAGATGCGCGATGAAACATTTGAGATAGGCCGTCTCGGGCATGGCAGCATGCACGGGATGGTCCGCACCCTGTCCGCCCGCATAGAGGATGCGGGCCTGCCACTTGCGGCGGGCGGCGGCCTGCTGCACGCAGGAACGCAGGGACTCGGCGGGCAGGTGGTGTGAACAGGAACAGCTTACAAAGACACCGCCCGGCGTCAAGAGCTGCATGGCCAGGGCATTGATCTTGCGGTAGGCGGCCAGGCCCTGGGCAAAGTCCTTGCGGCGCTTGATGAAGGCGGGCGGATCCAGGCAGATGAGCGAGAAGCGGCGGCCCTGGGCGTCCAGCTCGGCCAGACGTTCGAAGGCATCGCCGCACAGGCCTTCGATGGCCTTGGTGCGGGCCAGTTCGGGCGCGTTGCGGGCCGCGTTCTCCGTGGCCAGGGCCAGGGCCTGCGGCGAGGCGTCCAGGAAGGTCACGGAACGGGCACCGGCAGCGGCGGCCGTCCCGCCGAAGCCGCCGGCGTAGCAAAAGATGTCCAGCACATCGGCGCCTGCGGCGTAGCGGGCGGCCTCGCGGCGGTTGCGGCGCTGGTCATAGAACCAGCCGGTCTTCTGGCCGCCCTGCAGGGGGGCCCGGAAGATGCAGCCGTTTTCCGGCACTTCCAGCACGTCGGGCACCGGGCCCTCGCTCTCGTTCTCGCGGGGCAGGCCTTCCAGCGAACGGGCGGCGATATCATTGTCCCAAAGGATGGAGCGGGGCTGCAAAAGTTCGCCCAGCACTTCGCGCAGTTCTTCCTTGCGGGCTTCCATGCCCCAGGTGCCGACCTGCACGGTGAGGTGGTCGCCGAAACGGTCCATGACCAGGCCGGGCAGCAGATCGCCCTCGCCGTGGCACAGGCGGTACCAGGGCTGGTTGTAGAGGCGCTGGCGCAGGCCCAGGGCGCTTTGCAGACGCTGGCGCAGCAGGTCCGCGTCCAGGGGCAGGTCGGCCTTGCGGCTGTAGAGACGGGCGCAGATGAGCGAATGCGGGTTGACGAAGACGCTGCCCAGCACGGCCCCGCGCGCGTCGCGCAGGGTGGCGTTCTCGCCGGGCTCAAAGTCGGGCAGGGGACTTTTGGCGCTGTCTATCTCGTTGCTGAAAATCCACAGGTGGCCGGCACGGATGCGGCGGTCTTCCCCTTTTTTCAGCCAAAGTGTCTTCATGGTAACTCCCGATGGGCAAAAAAGTTTGGCAGCGCGGGCAGGAGGCATCCTGTCCGATGCCGCACAGATGACTATGGCTGAAAAATGGATTTTTCGCCAGCACCATGATGCCCCCGAGCCCTGCGGGAGGGAGCGCCTTGCCGGCACCGGACGATCCCGCGCCTTCTGCTGCAGGGACGAAAAAAAGGAACGCTCCCTGAAGGGAGCGTTCCTGTCAGTCAGGGCAGGGCCCAGGGAGCGGAGGGCCCCTGCGGCCGGTGCGGGCCTAGCGGGCCATAAGTGCCTTCATCTGCTCCGGCAGGGACTTTTCACCGGGCGTTGCCGTGATCGCCAGCATGCGGCCCAGGGCGGCGGGATCGAGGAACTGGATCCAGGGCATGAGCTGGGCCGGGTCCTCGCTGCGGATGGACAGGCTGCCGGGGCGGGCCAGGAAGGTCTGGATGGCTTCCGCATCAGCGGGATCACCGAGGTCTCTGCTCAAAGAGGCGCCCAGCAGGGGCATCATGGCTTCCATGGCCTCGGGACGGGGATCGATATTGTAGGCCAGGACAGCCGTCAGACCATGATCGTGCAGATCCAGCGACAGGTCGGAGACGGCGGCATCCATCATGCTCGGGTCTTCACTGAAAAAGTCGTAGGCATAGTCCAGATCGGCCAGGCCTTCCAGGCTCAGGCGGCCCGTCTGGCGCAGGAGGTCCTTACCGGCAGCGCCCGTCTTTCCCAGGGTATCGTCCTGCCACTTGAGGGTGATGCGCTCCTTGCCCGGGATGGCGAACATCTCGCGGAAGGGCCTGGTGGAAAAGTCGCAGGTCAGGCTGCTCTTGAAATGATGGGGGGCGAGCCCCAGCCAGTCGAACTGCATATCGCTGGCATGGAACAGGTTCTCGTTCGTCCTGCCGGGCGATTCGATAATGTCGACATCCCTGATGGCCAGCTGACCGAAGAGGGGCCGGGTCATCATCTGCTTGCCGGCGGCATCCTTCCGGGGCCGCGCGGCTTCCAGGATCAGGGCTTCGAGCTGGGGTTCGAATGCATCGACGGAGAGATCGTCGGCACGGCGGACCAGGCTGAGGAAACGCCCGAACCCGTCAGCGTCGGGCAGGAAGATGTCGCGGATCTCCATCTTGCCCATCTTGAACGCGCCTTCGGACCGGATGATGACCTCGGTGGCATCCAGAGTCATCCGCTTCCAGGTGCGGCGGTCCACGCCTTCGATGCTGACGGCGGCGACGGAGCTCTGCATCGGCGTTTCGGGGGCCGTGCTGCTGATGCGGACGGGCCCGTAGGTGACCTTCTCCGCGATGATGGAGATCATGAATTCACCCTCGGGCACCTGCTGCCCGTTCAGCAGACGTTTGAGCACAGCGGCGTCCATGGCCACAGGGCCGGAGGTGAGGGCCTCCACCGTGCAGGTCATGGGCTCTCCCGGTATCAAAGATTTCTCGGTAAGATCACGTCCTGTGGCGCTGGAGAACAGGGGCGCGTCCCCTGCGGCGGGCAGGATGCTGTCCCGCAGGAAGGGCACGCAGGCCAGGACGAAGCGGGGGCTGAGCGTCATGGTGGCTTCTTTCAGGACCGTGTCGTACGTGCGCTGGTCGGAGATACGGATGTTGCCGAGTTTCAGGGTGAAGCTCAGGGGATTGATGTCCACCGTATCGATACTGCAGATGGTGGCGTCGGGATTGACATTGCGCAGGGCATCCCGGACGGCCTGTTCCACCAGAGGCTTGCAGGCGAACAATCCCCCCACGACGGCGAGGACACAGATGATGAGTGCGGCCGACAGGCCTTTCGCTGTTTTCGACATGGCAGTAGTTCCTTGGAAAAAAGGATGGATGGCCCCTGTTGAGGGTGGGGCTTTTTTCAAAATAGCCGGGCTTCGGCTGCTTGTACAGAAAAAAAGCCTGGAGGACGCGGAAACGGAAAGCGCCGTGGCCCGAAGACCACGGCGCGTTGTCGCTGGGAGGGGGAAAGGCTAGTCCACGCGATGGTGGCAGCCGATGCTGTTCTTGTTGCGCATGGCGGCCTGGGTGATGACGTAGGCCGTCTGGGAGCCGTGGAAAAGATCCACCAGCGGCTTGGAGATGCGCGTGCCCTTGTAGAAGTCGTGGATATGGCGCACCAGGTCGCGCATGTCTTCGAAAGCCCGGCGCAGGCGGGCCTTGGAGCGCGAGATGCCCACGTAGTTCCACATGGTGTTGCGGATGTTGGCCCAGTCCTGGGCCACCAGGGCCGGGTCGTCGTGGTGCTCGTTGCCTTCGTGGCGCCAGTCGGGGATGGCGGCCGCCAGGGCGCGGGGGATGGCTTCGCGGCCGGAGGCCGTGATGCGCGCCAGGTGCTGGCCGCAGCTCTGGCCCCAGACGGCGGCTTCCAGCAGGGAAGTGCTGGCCAGACGGTTGGCGCCGTGCAGGCCGGTGCAGGCGCATTCACCGATGGCGTACAGGCCGGGCATGGACGTACGGCCGAAGGTGTCGGTGAGGATGCCACCGCAGAAGTAGTGGGCCGCGGGCACTACGGGGATGGGCTCCTTGCGGATGTCGATGCCGATCTCAAGGCACTGGTTGAAGACCGTGGGGAAGCGCGTGGGCAGATCCTGCTTGACGCCGCTCACATCGAGGTACAGGCAGGGCACGCCCCGGCGCAGCATCTCTTCCACCATGGCCTGGGCCACCACGTCACGGGGGGCCAGGTCGCCGCGCTTGTCGTGGCGGAGCATGAAGGCCTCGCCGCGGTCGTCCAGCAGACGGGCGCCCTCACCGCGCATGGCCTCGGTGATGAGCGGACGGCGGTAGCTGCGTTCCTCATACAGGGCCGTGGGATGGAACTGCATGAATTCCAGGTTGGCCAGTTCCACACCGGCGCGGAAGGCCATGGAGATGCCCGCCCCCACACAGCCGGGAGCGTTGGTGGAGTGCAGGAAGACCTGCCCCACGCCGCCGGTGGCCAGGACGGTCCAGTCGGCCAGGATGGTTTCGGGCTCGCCGGTCTCGGCATTGAGCACGTAGGCGCCCAGGCAGCGGTTGGTGACGCTGTAGCGGTACTGGGAGTTCTTGGCGTGGTGGTGGGTGGTCAGCAGGTCGATGGCCGAATGGTTGTGCAGGCAGGTGATGCGCGGATGGATCTTCACCTGGGCGGCCAGGCCGTCCATGAGGGCGCGGCCGGAATAGTCGGCCTTGTGGAGGATGCGGTGGGCACCGTGACCGCCTTCGCGGGTGAGGTTGTAGGTGCCGTCCTCGTTGCGGTCAAAATCGACCCCGGCGCGCTCGATGAGCATATTGTCCACGCAGTCGGGGCCCTGACGGCAGAGGAAGCGCACGGCGCGGTTGTTGTTGTAGCGGTGGCCCGCCACGAGGATGTCGTGCTCGAGGGCGCGGGCTTCGGCGTCACGGGGGGTATCTGCGGCCTTGTAGATGATGCCGCCCTGGGCCAGAGGGGTGTTGCCGTCGTCCAGGTCGGGACCGGCGTTGATGAGCAGCACGTCACGCCCGGCATCGGCCAGGGTAAGGGCGGCAGTACAACCGGCGATGCCGGAACCGATGATCAGGATGGTGACGTGACGACGTGTCGAGCTCATCTTGACTCCTTGTTTCTTGCGCTAGCGTTGGGCCGCGCATACCTGGAGCATGCGGGTCAGGGATGCCCGGGCGGGCGCCAGCTGCTCGTCCTGCAATGTCATGATGGGGGCTGTGCCGGCAGCGACGCCTTGCAGGCAGGCCAGCAGGTTTTCTTCGGTGACCTTGGCCATGTCGGGGCAGATGGCGGGCGCCAGAGGCTCGATCCGGCAGCGTCCGGCAAAGCGGTCACGCAGGCGGTGGACGAGGTTGGTCTCCGTGCCGATGATCAGGGTGCCGCCTTCGCCGGCGGCCTTTTCCGCTTCCTTGATGAGGTAGGAGGTGGAGCCGGAGCCGTCGCACAGGCCGATGAGCTCGGGACGGCATTCGGGATGGGCCAGCACGCGGCAGCCGGGATAGGCGGCCCGGGCGGCCTGCACGCTTTCGGGACGCAGGTGGCCGTGGATGGCGCAGCAGCCCGGCCAGAGCAGCAGGCGGCGGCAGGCGGCGGCACTGCCGGGCAGGCGTTCGCTCTCGGCCAGGCCGTTTTTGCCGCTCAGGCGCAGCACGTGCCAGTCATCGGGGCCCAGGCCAAGCTGCAGGCCCGTGTTGCGGCCCAGGTGCTTGTCGGGCATGAAGAGCACGGCACCGTCGGGCCCGGCTTCTTCCAGGGCCCAGGCCAGCATGGTGCGGGCATTGGCCGAGGTGCAGACGGCCCCGCCGAATTCGCCCACCACGGCCTTGAGGGCCAGGGTGGTGTTCACATAGGCCAGGGGCACGATCTTGCGGCCTGTGGCCTGCAACTGCAGCAGCACGGTACGGGCGAGCCCGGCCGGCGTCATGAGCGACATCATGCAGTTGGCGTCCCAGGCGGGCATATGCACGCTCTGGCCCGGTTTGGCCAGCAGGGCCGCGGATTCGCCCATGAAGTACACGCCGCAGAACACGATGTGCTCGGCATCGATGCCTTCGATGCGGCGGGCCAGTTCCAGGGAGTCCCCGGTCACATCACAATGCCGCACCACATCATCATGCTGGTAATGGTGCCCCATGATGCACAGGCGGTCGCCCAGTCCTTGCTTGATGGCCGTAATGGCGTCGGAGAATCGAGACATGGTTTCCTTTGGGTTGGGGATGATCAGGCGTTGGCCAGGGTCATGCTGAAGTCGGCAGCCACGGCGGAATGCGTCAGGCGGCCCACGGAAATGAAATCGGGATGGCGGGGATCGGTGAGGGCGATGCCGCGGATGGTCTCCAGGGTCACGCCGCCGCTCACTTCGGCCTCGATGTGGGCGGGCACCAGCTCCAGGGCCTGGCCCAGCAGGGGCGCGCCCATGTTGTCCATCATGACGCGGTCGGCCCCGGCGGCCACGGCTTCGCGCACATGGTCGAGGGTGCGGCATTCCACCTCGATGGGCGGGCAGGGGGAGTAGGTCTCACGCAGGCGGGCCACGGCGCGGGTGATGGACCCGGCGGCATCGATGTGGTTGTCCTTGAGCATGAGCATCTCCACCAGGTTCTTGCGGTGGTTGCAGCCGCCACCGGCCTGGACGGCGTATTTTTCGGGCCAGCGCAGGCAGGGCGTGGTCTTGCGGGTATCCAGCAGGCGGACCCCGGTGCCTTCCAGCTCGCGCACATAGCGGGCCGTGAGGTTGGCGATGCCCGAAAGGTGGGTGATGAAATTGAGGATGACCCGCTCGGCCTTGAGCAGGACGATGGCCGGGCCCTCCATGCGGACGACCTCGGTCATGGCCGGGACGGTGGAGGCCTCCTCCACCAGCATCTCCACGTGCGGGTCGGCGCCCATGACCTCGAAGACCTCGTGGATGACGGGCAGGCCCACCACATGGGTGTCTTCCTTGGCGCGGATGACGGCATGCATGGGTGCGTCAGCGGCAAAAAGGCCTTGGGCGGTCAGGTCGGGGCCGTCCTCATCCAGGGCCAGTTCTATGGAACGACGCAGATAGCGTCGGCCTTCGTCGGAAAAAAACGTGCTCCAGGGTGTGAACATTCTTCTTGTCCCGTCTATGGTGTGCATGGTAAGCCCTGCGCATAAGCACGGCATTACATAGTGATAAATGGCCCGTTGGGGCGCGTCAAGTTTGAGAGCTTTTTCACAACAGCACAGCAAAAAAGCATTCTTTTTGTCACCAAGATGCTGTATGATACCGCCGTGTTGTGGGAGAAGTCCGTCGGGCAGGCAGAGGCCCGGCACGCGTACAGACGAGGGAGCTGATTGCCATGAGTGAACAAGAGAAGATCCAGACCGCAGACGACCGGCCGCAGATGGCGAACCCGATCCCCGAAGACGACGGGATGGCGGAAGGACATGGCATAAGCATACCCGAGGCCTGCCGCGAGCTGGGGGACGAGGCGGAATTCGTCCATCCCGCCGACCTTGCCGACCATCTGGAGAACCTGAGTCTGGAAAAGCAGGTCTGCGCCCTGCGCCACATGCCCACGGAGGATGCCGCCGAGGCCCTGGCCGAACTGGAAGGCAGCGTGGCCGTAGACGTGCTGGAGAACCTGGATGCCGACGTGGCCGCCCAGATCATCGCCGAGATGGAACCCGACGACGCCGCCGACGTGCTGGACGAGCTGGACGAGGAACACCGCGACGTCCTGCTGGGCAAGCTGACGCGCGAAGATTCCGAAGAGCTGCGCAACCTGCTGAACTTCGACCCCGACTCCGCGGCCGGTGTCATGAACACCGAGCTGATCCTGCTGGAAGAGAACATGACGGCCGACGAGGCCATCACTCACATCCGCAGCGAGATGGAGGACAAGGAAAGCCCCTACTACGCCTATGTGGTGGACAAGAACGACAAACTGGTGGGGGTGCTTTCGCTGCGCGACCTGATGCTGGCGCGTCCCGGGACCATCGTGGGCGATGCCGTGTCGGGCCAGAGCGTGGTCTCCGTGCCCTATGACATGGACAAGGGCGAAGTGGCCAATCTGCTGTCGCACTACAATTATCTTGCCATGCCCGTCGTGGACTACGAAGGCCACATCATGGGCGTGGTGACCTACGACGACATCATGGACATCATGCACGAAGAGGCCAGCGCCGACATGCTGGGCATGGTGGGCGCCGACCCCGAAGAAAGCGTGGACACCCCCTGGAAGGAGAGCGTGCGCAAGCGCCTGCCCTGGCTGGTGGTGAACATGGTCAATTCGGCGCTCTCGGCATCGGTGGTCTACATGTTCGAGGGCTCCATCGCCCAGATGGCCGCCCTGGCCGTGCTCATGCCCATGGTGGCCAACCAGGCCGGGAACACCGGCCAGCAGGCTCTGGCCGTCATGATCCGGCAGCTGGCCACGGACCGCTTCGAGACCAAAAAGGCTTGGATGGCCGTGCTGCGCGAGGCCAAGATCGGCCTGGTCACGGGCCTTTTCATGGCCATGCTGGCGCTGTGCGGCGCCTGGGGCTTCACAGGCAACCCGCTGGTGGGTATGGTCATGGCTGGTGCGCTGCTGTGCGACATGATGCTGGGCGCGGTGGCCGGCGGTTCCATCCCCCTCATCTTCCGGGCCCTGGGACGCGACCCGGCCCAGGCTTCCAGCATCTTCCTGACCACCATCACAGACGGCGCGGGCTTCTTCATCTTTCTCGGGCTGGCCACCATGTTCCTCTTCTAGGCCTGCCCGGACATAACGCAAAGGCAGGTAGCCATGCACGACGTTTGCCGCATTTTGCTGGTGGACGATCACAAATTGCTCATGGAGGGCATCCGCAGCCTGCTGGCCCCCCACAGCCATTTGCGCGTGGCCGGCATGGCCCCCGACGGCAAGGAAGCCGTGGGCCTGGCCGCCACCCTGTCGCCCGATCTGGTCATCATGGACATCTCCATGCCGGGCATGAACGGCGTGGAAGCCAGCCGCGCCATCCTCCAGATCCGGCCCGAGACGCGCATCCTCATCTATACCGGTCACGAGGACCAGCGGCATCTGCTGGAGCTCATCCAGCTGGGCATCATGGGCCACGTCTGCAAAAGCGATCCGCCGTCCGTCCTGCTCCAGGCCATCGATGCCGTGCGGCAGGGGGAGGTCTTCCTCAGCTGTGCGGACCCCGGCGGCTGCATGGCGGCCCTCATGCGCCAGAACCGCCAGCGTCTCAGCCCCGCCGAGGGCGGGCCGGACATCGGCATGCTCTCGCCGCGCGAGAAGGAGATCTTCCGCCTGCTGGCCGACGGCTACAGCGTCCGCCAGATAGGGGACGCCCTCAACATCAGCCCCAAGACCGTGGAGACCCACAAGTACAGCGTACTGACCAAATTGCGCGCCGGCTCCATCAACGAGCTGACCAAGATGGCCATCCGCCTGGGCCTGGTCTCCCTGTAGTCCGCATTTGGGCCTGTCCTTCAAAGCGGTTCCGTACGCTTCCTGCCTGCTGTCCTTGCGGCGGTGCCGGCGGGGGAGCGTGTCCTTTCGGGCGGGGCTTGCCTTTCGGAGGCCTCCCTGTGCGGCAGTGAGGCCTGTCGTTCCCGCAGGCGGCCCGTTCTTCCTCCCATCTCCCTCCAAATCAGCGCATATCAGTTCGCCTCTGGCTGCCCTGGGCCTCCTGTGGCATCCCCGTCCTGTACGGGATGGGGATGGTCTGCCATCCTGCGCCATGATGACAGCGGCCTTGGTGCCGTACCTGTCTTCCGGGCAGACGGGATGAACAGGCACGGCCGTCTGTGGGCCCAAGCCTGTGCGAGCAGGCCTATACCGTGGCGAGGTCGTCTTGTGGCGTCCCTGCCGCTGATGCTCCTTTCGCGGCGGGCTCGCCCCAGAGCGAGGCCTTCAGATAGTCCAGAAAGACCCTGGCCGGTTTGGAGAAGAGCTGCTGTTTTTTCCAGGCCACGTTCAGGCCCACTTCCATGGCCGGGTGCAGGGGCCGGAAGCAGAGCGGGCCGTCTTCCGGCAGGCGGATGATCCTGTCCAGGCAAAGGGCATAGCCCATGCCTTCTTCGACCATGATCGAGGCACTGTAAAGCAGGTTGTAGGTGGCCACCACCTGCAGGGCATCGTGCGTTTCCCCCAGCCAGCCTGCGACTTCGTTGTTGACCATGTTCTGCCGGGAGACCAGCAGGGGCAGGCCGCGCAGGTCCGCAGGGGCGACGGACGGCCGGGCTGCCAGCGGCGCGTCCTTGCGCATCAGGACGCCCCAGCGGTCCTTGACCGGCAGACGGAAGAACTCGTAGCCCGAAAGATCCACGGGCTCGATGAAGAGGCCGAAATCCACCAGATCCCGGTCTATCTTTTCCATGACGTCCTCGGCATTGCCGCTGAAGATGTGGAAGGTCACATGCGGGTGATCCTGCCGCATGCGGCGCGCGGCCCGGGCGATGAGGCGTATGGCGTCGGTCTCGCCGCCGCCGATGTGGATGTCACCGCTCAGCAGCTCGTCCGGTGCCTTGAGCTCCGCCGTGGTCTTTTCCAGCAGGCTGACGACCTCCTGCGCCCGCTTGCGGAAAAACGTACCTTCCTCCGTCAGGGTGATGCTCCGTTTGCCGCGCAGGAAAAGCGTCTTGCCCAGCTCTTCTTCCAGCTCCTGCATCTGCCGGGACAGGGTGGGCTGGGTCACGTGCAGGGCCTCGGCGGCAGCGGAGATGGTCTTTGCCTGCGCGACCGCCAGAAAATAGCGGAGGGTCCTCAATTCCATGTGATGCTCCTTTGCCGGGATGCCGGGTGGTTGATGCCTGCTGCTGGTGTCACTGGCCGTCAGGGCCGGTCAGAGAGGGCGGAAGATCTGCGGGGCTGGCCCCATGGCCTGCGCAGCGGGTATAAAAAATCCCCGCCGGGCGGGGCTGGGAACGGCAGGGGCACTGACCGGGGGGACGAGGCGGAAGCCTCCTGCCGCTGTCTGTGCCCATGCCGGAAAAGAACGTTGCCGGAAAAGGGATATCCGGGAGAGGGCCCCGCATGGCACGGGACCTGCCTCTTCCCGAAACGTCCTTGTGCGGTGACGGGACTTATTCGTCCTGCAGGGCGGCGCCCCGCTGGGGATCGAAGTCGTTCTCCGTGCGGGAGATGAAGATGGCCGCGGTGGCGTCGCCCAGCACGTTGATGGTGGTACGGGCCATGTCCATGACACGGTCGATACCGGCCACCAGGGCGATGGCTTCCAGCGGGATGCCCACATGGGTGAAGATCATGGAGAGCATGATCAGGGCCGCGCCGGGCACGCCCATGGTGCCCACGCTGGCCAGCAGGGCGATGAGCAGCACGGAGATCTGCTGGTCCAGGGGCAGGGGCATGCCGTAGATCTCGGCGGCAAAGATGGTCACGATGCCCATGTAGATGGCCGTGCCGTCCATGTTGATGGTGTTGCCCAGCGGGATGGAGAAGCTGGAGACGCTGCGGGAGGCGCCCAGCTTCTGCACACAGGTCAGGTTGGTGGACAGGGCTGCGGCGCTGGAACAGGTGGTGAAGCTGGTGAGCAGCGGGGCGCTCAGGCCGCGGAAGAAGGTGCCGGGCTTGAGACCGGCGTAGCGGATACAGGGCAGGTAGGTGATGATGACGTGGATCAGACAGCCCAGGTACATGATGCCGATGAGCTTGATGAGCGGCAGCAGCACTTCCAGCCCGTGGTTGGACACGGTGTAGGCCATAAGGGCAAAGACACCGATGGGCGCGTAGTGCATGACCATGCTGGTGACGCGGATCATGACTTCGCTCATGGCGTCGAAGAAGGCGGCGGCAGGCTTGGCCTTGTCACCGCACAGGCTGATGGCCATGCCCACCAGCACGGCGAAGAAGATGATCTGCAGGATGTTGCCCTTGGCCAGGGCATCCACGGGGTTCAGGGGCACGATGCCCATGAGCACCTGCACCAGCGAGGGCGCGGCCACTTCCTTGGCGCTCAGGTTGGCGGTGGAAAGGTCGAGCCCCACACCGGGCTGGAAGATATTGCCCAGGACAAGGCCGATGGCCACGGCCAGGGCCGTGGTGGCGAAATAGAAGACCAGCGTCTTGGCGGCCACGCGGCCCAGACGGCCCACATCGCCCACGCTGGCGGCGCCGGAGACCAGGGTGGCCAGCACCAGCGGTACGACGACCATGCGGACGAGATTGATGAACAGGTCGCCGAACGGCTTGAAGAAGGCGGCGCTGATGCCCAGCTTGGGGGCCAGCGTGCCCACCAGTATGCCCAAAACCATGCCGATGCCCATTTGCAGGGGCAGGCCCATTTTCTTGCGTGCGCTCATAGGAACCTCACTGCGTGTTGCGTAATGTCACGATACTGTCGCCGACAGTAAGCAAGATTCGTTCCGCACGCAACGTTTTCCTTGCCGGGGAATATGGCGGGGGAGGGACCTCTGGGGCGTTACAGCGGGCAGCGCATGTCATACCAGCAGGCCTGGCCGTGCCGGCTGTCGGAGCGCCCCAGCAGCCGGAAGCCCAGCGAGCTGTAGAAGGGGATCAGCCGTTCCTTGCAGGTGAGGACCACATCTTCCTTGCCCCGCTGCCGGGCCACTTCCAGAAAATGGCGGACAAGGGCCGCGCCGATGCCCTGATGCTGCCGCTGCGGATCCACCACCAGCCCGAAGACGGCCTGATGCGGGGCCTCCTCACGGTGCAGTCCGGCATCGTGGTAGAGCTCGTCCCGGCAGGTATCGAAATCGGTCATGCAGCCGTTGATATGGCCCACGATGGCACCGTCATCCTCGGCCACGAAAAAACAGTGGGGAAAGACGGCAAAACGGGCGGCAAAGCTTTCCGGCGATGCGGCTTCGGCAGGGGGAAAAACGCGCGCCTCCAGAGCGGCGATGGCGGGCAGGTCTTCGGGGCGGGCTTGTCTGATATGCATGGGAGCTCCTGGACGGGGCCCGCCGGAGCGGACCTTGAGATTGATAACGGGCCGTCGCGGGACGGCATGACGGCTCGAAGGATGTCCGGCCGTCCAAGGGAAAAGATTTTCAAGGGGGAAACAGGAGCACCTGTGCCCCTGTGTGTGCCGGCAGAGGAAACAATGTCTCTTTTCCGCCGTCCGTGACGGATGGGCCGCGGCGGTGTCCGCCAGTCCCCGGGGACTCACGGACACCGCCGGAAGAGAGAACAGGGGATGCTTCCCGCAAGGGCGGCACGCGTTACGCGGCCTTCTCCGTGAACAGGTTCCTGCGGGCGGCTTCGGACCGGATCTCCTTGCGGTAGCTGTCGTGCTGACGCAGGTAGAAGGCCAGCGCGTTGGCGAAGTTGTCGCCCAGCAGCCCGTCGAGGACCTGGCTGGAGATCTCGCGTTGCAGGCGCAGCAGGGAATGCAGGGCCAGGATGCCTTCCACTTCTTCCGTGGGCATGCTGCCCAGACGACGCCAGAAGATGTCGTGCGAACGGGGCAGATAGTACCACATGTACATCAGGTCGAGCAGATGGACGATGGCCTGCCGGGCGGCGTTGGGGTCCTTTTCCAAAAGCTGCTGCCAGAACTCGCGGGGCTGCTCCTGCATCAGGCGCCGGATGGTGGCCTGGGGGAAGAGCAGGGCCAGTTTCACGAGATTGTTGAATATCTGGCTGAACTTGCTGTCGTACTCCAGAGTGCGCATGCGCAGATACATGTTGCGGTCCGCAAAACCTTCGATGACGGCGGCCACGATGTCCGAGGAGCACTTGGAGACGATGGCGGCGCAGTTCTGCAGGGCGCCCACCGGGTCGGCGATGCCCAGCCAGACGAAGCAGACCAGCAGGCCCTTGCCCAGCACGATGGACAGGGGGATGGAGATGGCGCTGCGGAACAGGTTGCCCACGACAGCTTCCTTGGGCAGGCCGCGGAAGATGTTGTGCCCTGATATGTAGACGCTGTTGATCATGGCGATGACCGTATAGACCGCCAGCTCGTTGTTCTGGACCGTGATGCCGAGCCAGTCCTCCAGCAGCCACATGCGGACGACCACCTCCAGCAGGGGGACGGATATGCCCGTGTAGAGCAGGGAGTCCGCCATGCGGCTCCAGCTCACATAGCGGTTCCAGGGCAGGAGCATGGAGCGGCAGAAGGCCCCGCCGCCCACCATGGATTGCAGGACATTGCGCACGGCCGTGATGGCGAACCAGAGCAGGGCGCCGATCCAGGTCAGGATCCACCAGCTGTCCACGTACCAGAAGGCCCACTGCGCGGGGATGAAGCCCAGCAGCACCTTGAGCACGTTCACCAGATTGCTGTTGAAGTAGTGGACGTTCCAGGGGGTGGCGGCATCGCGCATCATGCTCACGGGATCGTGCTGTTCCGCGTTGATGCCGCGGGAGTCCACGCCGCCAAGGGTCACCAGGTTGCCGCCGTCGGGGCTGATGGTGGTGGTCTTTTTTTCCAGCTCCCAGCCACGGACCACGCGACAGCCCAGATGGTGCAGCAGGGGCAGGCGGCGCAGGGCCTGGAGCCAGCGCGGCAGGGTCGCGGGCTCGTGATAATGGGTGAAGCCGTAGATGTCGGTATGCACGGGCAGGGTCAGACGCTGGCCGCTCTTTTCATGGCGCAGGGCGGCCCGGGCCTGCGGGGGCAGGGTCTCGGTGAAGACAAGGCCCATGCCGTGCGTCATGTGCGAACGGCTGGTGGAGTCCGTGCCGATGCGCGAGCCGAGCCACGAGAGCTCGTAAAAACTCCGCAGCTGGGTCAGGTTGTCCTGCACTTCCAGCAGCAGGTCCCGGCGGGGCGAATCCGCGGGTTCGTCCTGCACGATCCGGCGGACAACCTGCTTGAGGCGCAGGGGGCTGCCCTCGTTGATGGCCCGCTGCAGCTCGTTGATGGCCTCGATATGCGGCAGCTGGCCCTTGGACCAGGTGCGCAGGTTGAACAGTTCCAGATGGGTGATGAGCCCCTTGCCGCGCCAGAGCAGTTCCAGCGTGTCCTGTACGTTCAGCCCTTCCAGGCCCAGGATCATCTGGCAGGGGTGCAGGGGCACCAGGGACTGCAAAAGGACTTCGGGATCGCGCAGCAGCACAGGGGGCAGATCCTTGTGGGGAGTCACGGGGAACAGGATATCCGGGTTGGCCTGCGGCCCCAGCCATTCCTGGCGCAGGCTGTCGGGCATGAGGCCTTCCATGGCTTCCAGACGGGCGCGCAGGCGGGCGGCTTCCTCATCCGTGCCGTTCCGCCGGGGATCGTTGCGGAGCTCTTCCAGAGCCTGTTCCAGGGCAGGCTGCCATTGCTGGAGGATGTATTCGGCCAGATGCAGGGACGAAGGCTGGCGCTGGCCCACGAAAGCCAGAAAGGCGTCCGCATCCAGCGGGGGCGGGGGCGGGACTTCCAGCTTGCGGGCCAGGGTGGCCGCGTGCTTCTGGTTCCAGGCCTGGAGCAGGCGCAGGACATGCTGGCGCATCCACTGGTTCACCGTGGCGTATTCCTTGAGGATGGCCGCGATGTCCGGGCGCTGGAGCAATTTGATGAAGGCCCGGCTGCTGTGGACGTTGAGCGGCGACCAGGTGAATTCGATGAGCTTGTCATGGAAGGTGGCCCGGAACTCGATGCCGATGCGCACGGTGATGCCCATGATGCGGGCCGCGCGCAGCAGTTCGCTGGCGGCTTCGGGGTCCACGGTATTGTAGTAGACCACCGTGATGAAGCGCAGGCCCTTGAGCCAGGCATCCATGACCAGATGCGTGGGGCTCTTGCGGCCCTTGGTGTTGGCATCATGGACGTGGTGGTCGAAGGCCTGCTGGTTCCAGGCTTCGGGCATCTCCAGCAGATGATAGCGGCGCAGCAGCGAGCGGATGACGTGGGGCGTGCCGCGCACCGCCTGGTAGAAATCGTGGGCCAGCGGCAGCTGGATATGGACGTGCGGCGCGGCGCGGACCAGGTCTTTCATGATCTGGATCAGGACGCGGGCCGTATTCTTCTGCAGGCTGGAAAGGGCGGAGTAGAGGACCTCGTCATGCAGACGGCGCAGGGCCTGCAGGCGCTCCTGCGGGCCGCGGGCCTCCAGGCTCTCCAGCAGGATGATGACGGCGCGGGCGATGCGCATGCCGGGGTCCGTGGTCAGCTTGATGATGCCGCGCGGATGCAGGCCTTCTTCAGGCTGGGCCAGGCTCATGGACATGTTGCGGGCGGCCACGAAACTGTTGACCAGCTGGATCAGCTGATGGTCCTGCAGGTCGAACAGCCAGGACGCTTGCTTGTCCGGGCCGGAAGTGGTGACGGCATTGGCCGAATGTCTGGTGGCGCACATGACGGTTCCCTCTATTGCTGGAGATGCGGGCGGCACTGGCGGCGGCCAGCGGTCGCACGGATATGCCGGGTCGTCCCCCTGTATGAAAGAAGAAAATGTGACAAATATCGTCGGGGATTGCAAACGGATGGGGAGGGGAAGAGCGAAGGGCGAAGGTGAAAGGGCGGCCCGGGCGGATGCTGCACACGGGAAGGCGCGGAAAAAGGGCGGTCCGGGACACCTGCTCCGGCAACACCATAAACGAAAAAACCCGCTGATTGCTCAGCGGGCTATTTTTTCGGTGGCGGAGAGGAAGAGATTCGAACTCTTGGTACGCTTTTAACGTACACACGATTTCCAATCGTGCTCCTTCGACCAACTCGGACACCTCTCCGTGTCGTGAAGACCTGCTCTTTATAGGCAGAACCTTCGGCTTTGGCAAGCAAAAAATCGCAATTTTCGCAAAAAAATTTTTTCTCTAAAAAATTAGCTGTTATTTCAGCTTGTTATTATCGCTGTTTTTCGTCTCCATCTTCCGCCGGAGATGGTCACAGCTGCCCACTCACGGGGCGTGATGACGAAAAGGCGTCCCGGCCCTGCCCCTGGACAGGGCCACGGCAAGGACGATGACCAGCAGGACGAGCAGGGCTTGCCACATGGCCTAGTCCTTGCGGTCCCTGTCTTCTTCACGCTTTTTTTTGCCCATCATGTAAAAAAAGCCCAGCACGGCCACACCGAAGGCCACGATGCCGGCCAGATTGAGCATGAAGATGGTATCCATACGATCTCCTGAAAGACTGTCCGGGGTGTCCCGGAGTTCGTCCGTTGCTACCGGAAGGCCCGGCAGGGGAGCGGGATGGTCCCGCCCCGCCGTTGCCGGGCCGTCAGCATCAAGAAAAGGCTTGGCTGCCGCGGCAGCCGCCTGATGGTCGTTTTAGATGCCCAGCTGGCTGAAGCCGCTGTCCACGTAGATGACTTCGCCGGTCACGCCGTGGGAGAGCTCGGAGGCCAGGAACACGGCGGCACCGCCCACATCGGCGGTGGTCACGTTGCGGCGCAGGGGAGCGTGCTCTTCCACGCGGGTAAAGATGTTCTTCAGACCGGAGACGGCGGAAGCGGCCAGGGTCTTGATGGGGCCGGCGCTCAGGGCATTGACGCGCACGCCCTTTTCGCCCAGGTCGTAGGACAGGTAGCGCACGGAAGCTTCCAGAGCGGCCTTGGCCACGCCCATGATGTTGTAGCCGGGGATGACCTTGGTGGAACCGTGGTAGGTCATGGTCAGCACCGAAGAACCGTCATGCAGCAGGGGCTCGAAAGCGCGGCAGACGCCGGTGAGGGAGTAGGCGGAGATGTCCAGGGCCAGATGGAAACCGGCGCGCGACGTATCCAGGAAGCGGCCGCTCAGGTCCTCACGGTTGGCAAAGGCCACGGAGTGGACCAGGATGTCCACCTCGCCCCACTTTTCCTTGACCAGGTCGGCGGCGGCCTGGATCTGGGCGTCGTCGGTCACGTCACACTGGAAGGTGAACTCGCCTCCCAGTTCTTCGCTCAGGGGCTCAACACGCTTTTTGATGGCGTCGCCCACATAGTTGAAGGCAAGGCGGGCGCCCTGTTCCTTGAAGGCATTGGCGATGCCGTAAGCGATGCTCTTGTTGTTGGCCAGGCCCAGGATCAGGGCTTTTTTTCCTTGAAGCAGCATGTAATATCCTCCAGAAAAGTCGCCTTGGCGACGGTGACCACAGGTTAGATGGTGAATTCTTTGCCCGTCAGGATGTGGTAGGCCTCACGGTAGCGCCGGGCCGTGGCGTCCACGACCTCGGCAGGCAGGGCAGGCGCAGGCGGCTGCATGTCCCAGGGCTGGGAGGTGAGCCAGTCGCGCAGGTACTGTTTGTCGAAGCTGGGCTGGCTGCGGCCTGGTTCGTACTGGTCCGCGGGCCAGAAGCGGGAAGAGTCGGGGGTCAGCACTTCGTCGATGAGGCGCAGTTCCCCGTCCACGAAACCGAATTCGAACTTGGTGTCGGCCACGATGATGCCGCGGCTGGCGGCATAGGCACGTCCGGCTTCATAGATGGCCAGGGTGGTCTCCCGGACCTTGCGGGCCACGTCCTCGCCCAGCAGGCGGGAGGCCTCTTCCGGGCTGATGTTCTGGTCGTGCTGGCCCAGCTCGGCCTTGGTGGAAGGCGTGAAGAGGGCCGTTTCAAGCTTGTCCGATTCCCGCATGCCGGCAGGCAGCTGATAGCCGCAGAGCGTGCCGGTCTTCTGATAGTCTTTCCAGCCCGAGCCGGAGATGTAGCCGCGTACGATACATTCCACAGGCAGGGGCTTTGCCTTGCGGACCAGTACGGCACGCCCTTCAAGTTCGTCCTTCCAGGGGGCAAGGGCGGCGGGGAACCGGTCCACATCGCTTTCCACCAGATGATTGGGGATGATGTCCTTGAACTTGTCCATCCAGAACAGGGTGATTTGGTTCAGGATCACGCCCTTGTAGGGGATGGGCTTGTCCATGATGACATCGAAGGCGGACATGCGGTCGGTTGTGACGATGAGCAGGGTCTTGTCGTCGATGTCATAGATGTCGCGGACCTTGCCGCGGGACAGCAGCGGGTAAGCGCTGATTTCAGTCTTGGTGGTGATGTGCATAGTCTTGATCCAGTTTGTTTAAGGCACTAGCGCTTGCTGCGGATCTCCACGGAACGGGCGTGGGCCTCCAGCCCTTCCAGACGGGCCAGAGAAGCAATGGCAGGCGCATTTTCCAGCAGGAAGGCCGGCGAAGTGGCCACGATGCTGGTTTTTTTGCAGAAGTTCTGGACGGAGAGCGCGGAAGAGAAGCGCGCGGTCCGCAGGGTGGGCAGCACATGGTTGGGGCCCGCGAAGTAGTCCCCCACGGGTTCGGGGCTGTGCTGGCCCATGAAGATGGCCCCGGCATGGCGGATGTGGGGCAGCAGGGCCCAGGGATCGCGCACGCACAGTTCCAGATGCTCGGGAGCCACGCGGTTGGCGATGGCCACGGCGGTCATGATGTTGGGCACCACAACGATGGCGCCCCAGTCCATGAGGGACTTGCCCGCGATCTGGGCCTTGGGCAGCTGGCTGCACTGCTTTTCCAGCTCCTGTTGCACCTGTTCGGCCAGGGTGATGTCGTCGGTGAGCAGGATGGCGGAAGCCAGCATGTCGTGCTCGGCCTGGGAGAGCATGTCCGCGGCCAGCCAGTGCGGGCGGGCGGAGCTGTCGGCCACCACCAGCACTTCACTGGGGCCGGCCACCATGTCGATGCCCACCGTGCCCTGCACCAGACGCTTGGCCGTGGCCACATAGATGTTGCCGGGACCGGCGATGACGTCCACAGGGTCGATGCTCTGGGTGCCGTAGGCCATGGCGCCGATGGACCAGGCGCCGCCCACGCGGTAGATCTCGTCGATGTCCAGCAGGTGGGCCGCCGCCAGGATGTGCGGGTTGATGGTGCCGTCTTTGCGGGGCGGGGTGCACACGGCCACGCGGGGCACACCGGCCACCAGGGCGGGGATGGCGTTCATGAGCATGCTGGAGAGCAGCGGGGTGTTGCCGCCCTGGCCGCCGGGCACATACAGGCCCACCCGGTCCACGGGCAGCACGCGCTGGCCCAGGATGCTGCCGTCAGGCCGGGTCTGGAACCAGGATTTTTCCAGCTGTTCTTTATGGAAGGTGCGGATGTTGTGGGCGGCTTCGCTGATCTGCTCGCGATGTTCGGGAGAGATGGAAGCGGCGGCCCAGGCGATGTCCTGCTCGCTGACGCGCAGGGGCGCGGCAAATTCGGGACAGTCGAAACGGCGGGTATAGTCGATCAGGGCCTCATCGCCCTTTTCACGTACATTGGCGAGGATCTCGCGCACGCTGCCCTCAACGCTGTCGCCGGGGTTGAAGCGGCCGTCGAGCCACTGCGAGGCCTTGACCCATTCCTGCTCGGACTGCAGGTGCAAAATTCGGCAAATCATGGAATATACCTCAAGAAAAGAACGCCACCGGAGGGCGCGTGGACGCGCGGAATTGCGCGTCGGACGAATATAGCGAAGGCGTGCGCCAATGTCGAGACTTCCGTGCAGGAGGCCGTTGCCGGGGTGTCAGCCCCTTGACAGTACGGCAGTGCGTATTTACTCAATACTAGCCGGCACAACGCCGGTGCATTTCTGGGAGGAACCATGGATCGTCACAACGAGAACGATGATATGCATATGAAGGACACGCAGAACACGGAAGCGCAGGAAGAGGCCTGTGCCGGTGCCGAGGCCGGGGATGCCGGGGACGCCGTGCAGACCCTGCCGGAAAATCTGGAAAGCCTGTGCCACGAACATGTGTGCCCCAACTGCACCGAAAAGCGCGATGCCGATGACGCACGCCTGCGCGCGGCCGCGGAGATGGATAACTTCAAGAAGCGCCTGAAGCGCGAGCACGCGGAACAGATCCGCTATGCGGCGGAAAAGGTCATGAGCGACCTGCTGCCCACGCTGGACAACCTCGACCTGGCCCTGCAGTACGGCAGCAAGGACGAGGCCTGCAAGGACATGCTCCAGGGCGTGGCCATGACCCGCAAGCTGCTGCTGGAGGCCGTGGCGCGTCACGGTCTGACCCCCGTAGGCACGGCCGGTGAGGCCTTCACGCCCGAACTGCACGAAGCTGTGGGCTTTGATGCCGAGGCCGATGTGGAAGCCGGGGCCGTGGCCCGCGTTCTGCAGAGCGGCTACAAGCTGGGCGAGCGTCTGCTGCGCCCGGCCAAGGTCATGATCAAGCAGGGCTAAGCGCCGTTATCCGCAAGACAGCCGGAAGGGCCCTCCCCATATGGGGAGGGCCCTTTTTGGTATACAGGCATACGGATCAGGGGACTCTCATCAGGGCCCGGGGAGCCCTCTTCTCTGGTCCGGCATCCTTATCAAAGACCTTCATCCGACATAGCGGCGGTTCTCCGCCAGCGGCTTCAACCGGGACATCTTCGCGATATCGTGGTCCGGTATCCCCGGATAAGTACGTACGGGCCATGCCGCGTTGGCGTTCTCTGCGGCAGCGCCGGGAAGCCCGGCAAAACAGCTTGACTTTCAAAAGCGTTGCACTCTAGCGTAACACTAGACATCTGTATTGATACTGCATGTTGCGGGGAAGGATCTTTTGCTGCGCCCCGAACTATTTTTGTGGGGGATATCTATGAAAAAATTGTATGTCGCGCTTGCCGTCTGCCTTCTGTGGGCATGCCAGGTGACGACGGCAGGGGCCGAAGGTTTCGCCCTGACGGAATGGAGCTCGCGAGGTCTTTCGCTGGCAGGCGGCATGGTGGGACGCGCGGACGATCCCTCGGCCATCGCCTACAATGCGGCGGGCATCACCCAGCTGCCGGGCACGCACGTCATGGGCGGTTTTGCCGCCATCGCGCCCATGGGTACCATCGACCTGGATCTGGCCGACGGCAGCCACACGTCCACGACCACCAAGCCCCATATCTGGGCTGCCCCGCACGCCTACATCACCCATCAGCTGAACGACCGCTTCTGGCTGGGCCTGGGCCTGTTCTCGCGTTTCGGCCTCGGCAATGAATTTGCCGATAACTGGACGGGACGGTACAACCTGACCAACATCAATTTCCAGACCTTTTCCCTCGTGCCCACCGTGGCCCTGAAGGTCAACGATGTCCTGTCCCTTTCGGCGGGCGTGGAGATCATGCATGCCAGCTTTGCCATGGGACAGCAGATCCCCAGCATGCAGTATATCGGCTACATCCCCAGCAGAGGGGAAGACAGCAAGATGACGCTCAACGGTACGGGCTGGGGCGTGGGGGCCCAGGTGGGGGCGCACTTGCGCATGACCGACGAGCTGTCGCTGGGCTTTTCCTACAAAAGTCCGGTCACGCTCAATATCGCCGGTTCGGCGGATTTTTCCCGGCATCATAGCAATATGCTGGCCGACCAAGGACAGGTGCCGCACACCATCGATACCGATGTGCACAGCACGGTGCATCTGCCCGATTCCTTTGCCGTGGGCCTGGCCTACCGCCCGCTGGAGAATCTGAGCTTCGAGGTGGGGACCGTCTTCACCCGCTGGTCCACCTACGATTCCATGAACATTTATTTCGATTCCGATTTCCAGTCCATCAATCATAAAAAGTGGCGTGACGGCTGGAACTTCAACGCCAGCGTGGAATATGAGCCCCTGGACTGGCTGGCCCTGCGTGGCGGGCATCTGGTACGAGACGCCGGTCACCAACGAGGCGCACGCGGACTTCATGGTCCCCAGCCACGGCCGCACGGGCGTCAGTGTGGGCGCGGGCTTCCAGTGGGGCAACTGGACGCTCGATCTGGCTTATGCCCATCTTTGGGTGCACAGCCTGGACTATTCGGAGACCGATGCCTCCGGCATCCGTTCGTCCGTGGGGAATGTCAGCACGGGGAACAGCCGGAACACGGTGGCCAATATCTATTCCGCCACCATCGGATACACGTTCTAAGGTACGGGACGGCCCTTCGGGGATGCCGGCTATGACGCTGCCGGAAGGCCGTGCCGGACCGGAAGGCAGACATGCTCGGCAGCCGCTCTGACTGCACGAAACCGGCGTTCTTCATGTGGAGGATAAAACGGCGGGAAGTGGGATGACACGGCCTGCGCGGGGCGGGCACCGGAACGGGACACAATGCGATAAAAAGGAAAGGGAGGCTCAAGCCTCCCTTTTTTTGTCCTGTGATGGGTTTGGGGAGCCGTTTCCCGCAGGTTCCCGGCCTGTTCGTGCAACCGGCCCGGCGGTACGCATTTGCCGTTAGGTCCTGCGGGCGGCCGGATGATGGGAAAACGCGCTGTCGCTAGCGTCCGGCCTTGAGGCGGGGCAGCAGACGGTCGGCCAGATGTTCGCCCAGTCCCTGCAACAGACGGCTCTGGGCCGCCACCAGACTGGCGCTGCTCATGCCGGCATCCTCGCTGGCTGCGTAGATGCCGCGATCCAGCGCCTCTCCGCCACGGGAAAGCTGCCAACGGGCCTGCAGCCGGGCCGTGCCCGGTGTGTCGCCGTCCAGACGTTCCAAAGCCACGGCCAGTTCCATGTCGCCCTGCCGGTCTCCGGCAGCGATCACGTCGATGCCCCGGGGCAGCAGGCGGGTGGCCAGCACCTCGCCCAGCACGCGCCGGGCGCCCTGTCCCAGCGGCTCGGCCCAGATGTCCAGTTCCGAGACCTCCAGGCGGGTCTGGCCGTCGCTGCGGCGCACCAGACCGTTGCGGTCCAGATAGTCAGGCACGCTCACCGGTGCGATGCTCAGACTGGCAGCGGGCAGGCTGTCGGCGGTCAGGGGGGGCTGGCCGCTGTCCAGAAGATAGAAGTGGGTGGGCGCGCTGCGGCCGCAGGCGGTCAACAGGAGCGTCAGCAGGGCCAGGAAAACGGTCGTATGGCGGAGGAGATGGTTCATCGGCGACTTCCTTGTTTGCCGCGGAGCAGGGCTTCGGGATTGCGTTCCAGCACGTCCATGAACGCCCGCAGGGAGCGGACGGCAGCCGCGCTTTCTTGGATCAGGCGGCGCAGCTCCTGGGTGAGGGGGGCATTGCGTTCCACCACGGCCTTGGTGGCCAGGGAAACGGAGGAGACGTTGTTCATGGCGTCCCGGGTGCTTTGCAGGGCCTGGGGCAGATCGTGCTGGGCCGACGTGGCCGCCGCATTCAGCTTTTCCAGGGCTTGGGCCAGGGTCTTCTGGGATTCCTGCATGCCGGCCAGCAGGGCCTGCGCTTCTTCAAAGGAGGTGGCAAAGGCCTTGATGCCGCGTTCCAGCGCATCGCCGGACAGGGCGGCGTTGAGCTTTTCCAGGATGCCCGCCGTGGTATGCGCCATCTCTTCCAGAGGCAGACTGGCCACGGTACGCTGCAGGGTATCGATGGGCGAGGGCAGGGTGGGGATCTCCCTGTCCGGCATGGGGGAGCGGAAATTGGCGGGCGTATTGGGCAAAAAGTCCAGCTCCACGCGGTACTGGCCGGTGATGAGGCTCTGGAGCTGCAGGCGGGCGCGCAGGCCGCGCTGGATCAGGCGGCGCAGGATCTCCTGCCGGAAATTGTCCGTGAGCTCGCCGGTGACTCCGGCCCGGACGATGCTGTTCTCGTCCAGCCGGATGTAGACCGGGATGGTGACGCTGGCGTCGCGCGGGTTGGCCTCCAGGCTGATGCGCGTCACCTGGCCCATGGGCACGCCGCGGAAGACCACGGGCGCCCCGATATTGAGGCCGCTCACCGAGCCGTCGAAGTACAGGACGTATTCGATGTCGTCACTGAACATGCGGCCGCCGCCCAGCAGGATGATGCCCGCCACCAGCAGCGCCAGTCCGCCGATGACGAAAGCCCCTACAGCGGTTTTGAATGATTGTTTTGCCATGCCGTATCCTGTGGGTTCAGTCCTGTTGTTGGGGGCCGCCCGCTTCGCCGCGCGTCAGGAAGCGCAGGGCCTGCAGCTCGGTGTGCGGGTCGCGCACCAGTTCGGAGGGGTTGCCCCGGGCAGTGACGCGCCGGGTCCGCACGTCGAGATAGATGCCGTTGCTGGCGATGGCGAAGATGCTGGCCAGCTCGTGGGAGACGATGACGAAGGTCGTGCCCAGGGCGTCGCGCAGCTCCAGGATCAGGTCGTCCAGCATGCGGGCGCTCACCGGGTCCAGACCGGCGGAAGGTTCGTCCAGAAAAAGGATCTCGGGATCGAGGGCCAGGGCCCGGGCCAGACCGGCCCGCTTGCGCATGCCGCCGCTGATCTCCGAAGGATAGTAGTCCTCGAAACCGGCCAGACCGGCCAGGGCCAGCTTGAGCGAGGCCTGCTCGCGGATCTCGTCGTCATCGAGGTCGGTGTACTGCTGCAGCGGCAGGCCTACGTTCTCGGCCAGGGTCATGGAGCTCCACAGGGCGCCGCCCTGGAAGAGGACGCCCGTACGCCGCAGGATGCGGCGGCGCTCTTTTTCGGTACAGGCCCAGATGTCCGTATCACCGTAGAGCACCTGGCCGCTCTGGGGTTGCTTGAGGCCCATGAGCGTGCGCAGGAGCGAGCTCTTGCCGCAGCCGGAACCGCCCATGATGAGGAAGATGTCATCGGCGGCCACATCGAAATTGACGTCACGCATGAGCACGAAGGAGCCGTAGCCCAGGGTCAGGTCGCGGACGCGCAGGCGGGGAGTGCTCATGTCAGATGCCCAGTACGTTGCAGATGATGGTGATGACGGCCGTGGCGATGATGATGCCCACGATGGACTGGACCACGGCCGTGGTGGTGGCCAGGCCCACGGCCTGGGCGCTGCGGCCGCAGCGGATGCCCTGATAGCAGCCCGCCAGGGCGATGATGATGCCGAACACCGTACCGTAGGCGATGCCGATGAGCCCGTGGACGAAGGAGACCATCTGCATGGTGGCGTTGAGGTATTCGGCGGAACTCAGCCCCAGCATGGAGACGCCCACCACATAGCCGCCCAGGATGCCCATGAGGTCGGCATAGACCGTGAGCAGGGGGACCATGAGCATCAGGGCCAGCATGCGCGGCAGCACCAGAAAATCTATGGGCGAGATGCCCAGGGTGGTCAGGGCGTCCACTTCCTCGTTGACCTGCATGGTGCCGATCATGGCCGCATAGGCGGCCCCCACGCGGCCGGACATGACCACGCCCACCATGACCGCGCCCATGACGCGCAACATGCCGATGCCCACCAGCCCGGCCACATAGATCTGGGCGCCGAACTGCGTCAGCTGCACTGCGCCCACAAAGGCCAGGATCAGACCGAACAGCAGGCTGGTGATGGAGATGATGGGCAGGGCGCGCACACCGCATTCGTACATGGCTTCTATAAAGTCCTGCATGCGCATGCCGGCGCGTCCCAGGATGAGACGCCAGATGGAAAGGGTCACATCGCCGAGGAATTCCAGAAAATCCGCACAGCGGGGCGGCAGGCCCATGACCGCTTCGCCCACCCGGGCGAAAAGCCCTTGCCGGTGGTCGCTGCGGGCGGCCCCTGCCTGGGCCGGGATGGCGAAGGCCAGGTGCAGCAGTCGTGCCAGTCCTGTGGGCAGGTCCTGGCTGATCTCGATCTGCGCGGCGCGGGCGGCCTTGTGCAGCTGGACGAGGAAGACCAGGAGGCTGCTGTCCCAGGCGTCGAGGGAGGCCGCCGCGAGGTGCAGCTGCCGGATGCCGGGGCCTCGCAGCTGCTGCAGGGCGTCGGCACACTGCGGCGGCCAGGGCGTATTGATGGCCCAGCTGCCGGAGACGGTGACCTGCAGGCGCTCTCCGGCCCTGTCCAGGTTTACTTGCGGACTTGTTTCCATCTCTATAGTATACGCGCAGGACAGAAGCTACGCAAGGAGGGAGGCCGCTCCCCCGCAGGCTTTTTCCCCTTTTTTGCTTACCCTACAACCCCGGATTGCCATGTCGCTGAAACAACGCCTCGGGCTTGCCGCAGAGCCCGTCTTTCTCATGGATGGCTCGGCCTTCATCTATCGCGGCTTTTTTGCCAACAGGAACATGCAGCGTTCCGACGGTTTCCCCACCAATTCCCTGGTAGTGGTCAGCCGCGTGCTGCTGCGCATCCTGCGCGAAGAGCGCCCCCGCTATTTCGCCTTCGTGCAGGACGGCAAGGGCCCCAACTTCCGGCACGAGATATTCCCCCTCTACAAGGCCAACCGCGATGCCACGCCCGAAGATCTGGTACGCCAGCTGGATCCCATCCTCCGCATGGTGCGGGCCCTGGGCCTGCGGCTGGAAGTCTCGCAGGGCTGCGAGGCCGACGACTGCATCGCCTCGCTGGCGGCGCGCTTCGCGGCGGAACATCCCGTCATCATCGTCAGCGGCGACAAGGACCTGAAACAGTGCCTGGGCCCCAACGTCTACATGTGGGACCCGGCCTCCAAGGAAGAAAAGCTGGTGAGCGAGGCCGATTTCACGGCAGAGAGCGGCGTGACGCCCGCCCAGTGGCCCGATGTGCAGGCCCTCATCGGGGATACCAGCGACAACATCCCCGGCGTGCCGGGCATCGGTCCCAAGACCGCGCGCCAGATCTTCTCCATCTGCCCCAGTCTTGAGGACATCCGCGACCATTTCGTCCTGCTGCCGCCCAAGATGCAGGCCAAACTGCAGGCGCATCTGGAAAACATGTTCACCTGGCGCGAGCTCACCACCCTGAGACGCGATTTCTGCCCCGGCGTCACGCTGGAGGACCTGCGCGTGCGGCCGCTGGATGCCGCCACCTGCGCCTTGCTCACGGAAGAGTTCGAGCTCTTCGCCCTGCGGCGCGAGCTGGCCGCCCTGGACCGTCTGCAGGCCGCCGAGGCCGACCTGCCCGAGGAGTTCCTGGATGCGGGCAGCATCCGTGAGGACGCACAGCCTGCAGCCGGGAAGAAGACGGCTGCGGAACAGGCCTCCCTGCCGCTGGCCCAGCCTGCCCGCAGCGGTCGTGCCACCAGCCAGATGAGCCTTTTGGACGCCATGCCGCAGGAATCCGCGCCCGCGCTGGATGACGTGTCGGCCCTGCCGGACTGCGGAGATGCCCGCGTGGCCCTGATCTGGGCCCACGGCGACCGCGAGGCCCCCTATCTGGCCGTGGAAGGCGCTGACGGCAGTTCTTTGGGAGAATGGCAGTGGAAAGGTCCTGTGGTGGAGCTGGCCCGGTGGCTGGCCCCTGCCCGCACCCTGGTGACGGCGGACCTCAAGGGCATGCTGACCTCCGCGCCCTGCTGGCAGTTCCTGGCCGGGCGGGCGGGGGACTGCATCGATCTGGGCGTGGCCGCCTATCTGCTGAACCCCGAAGAGAACGATTACGGCTGGCCCCGTCTTTCGGCCCGCTGGGGCGCCGTGCTGCGCCATGAACTGGAGAGCAGGGGCGAGACGGCCCCCGGCCCCGCGCGTCTGGGACTGGCCATGGCGCAGCTGTTCGAGCAGCGCATGGAAAAGGACGGCCTGCTGGAGCTGTTCCGGCGTCTGGAGATGCCCCTGCTGCCCGTGCTGGCAGGCATGGAACAGAGCGGGGTGGCCATCGACGCCGCGGCCTTCCGGGCCTTCCTCGACGATGTGCAGGGCCGGCTGGACCAGCTCACGGCCCATGTCTACGAGCTGGCGGGCACGCAGTTCAACATCCGCTCGGCCCAGCAGCTGGGCGATGTGCTGTTCAACGGGCTGGGCCTGCCCGCGCCGCGCAAGACCAAGGGCGGCCAGGCTTCCACCAGCCAGCAGACGCTGGAAAAACTGGCCGGGCAGCATCCGGTGGTGGACAGCATCCTGCAGTACCGCAAGCTGGAGAAGATGCGCTCCACCTATCTCGATCCCCTGCCGCGCCTGGTGGACCCGCAGGGCCGCATCCATACCACTTTCAACCAGAAGGCCACGGCTACGGGACGGCTCTCCTCCAGCAATCCCAACCTGCAGAACATCCCCGTGCGCGGGCCGCTGGGCAAGCGCATGCGCTCCTGCTTCATCGCCGGGCCGGGCCGCCTGCTGGTCTCGGCCGACTATTCGCAGGTGGAGCTGCGCGTGCTGGCCCATGTCTCGCAGGATCCGGCACTGCTGGAAGCCTTCCGCAACGGCGAGGACATCCACGCCCGCACGGCGGCCCTGGTCTATGACCTGCCGCCCGACCAGGTGAGCCCGGACCAGCGCCGCAATGCCAAGACCATCAACTTCGGCCTCATCTACGGCATGGGTGCCCAGAAACTGGCCCAGGAGCTCAAGATCAGCACCACGCAGGCCAAGGACTTCATCGCCCGTTACTTCGAGCGCCTGCAGGGCCTGAAGGAGTTTTACGAAGGCGTGGAGGCCTCGGCCCGCAAGCACGGCTTCGTGACCACTCTGGGCGGTCGCCGCCGTCTGCTGCCGGACATCAATTCCGCCAGCGGACAGGCTGCGGCCCTGGCCCGCCGTCAGGCCATCAATACCGTGATCCAGGGCTCGGCGGCGGACATCATCAAACTGGCCATGCTGGCCGTGGCCCGTGACGAGCGCCTGCGGGAGCTGGATGCCCGCCTGCTGCTGCAGGTGCACGACGAACTTTTGCTGGAAGTGCCCGCCGATGCCGCCGAAGAGGCCGGAGCCCTGGTGGCCCGCCTCATGCAGGATGTCTGCCCCGCAGGCAAGGAGCTTTCCGTGCCGCTGCTGGTGGACTGGGGCACCGGTCACGACTGGGGCGCGGCGCATTAAGTTGCCGACATGGAGGCACCTGTTTGGGAGAAGGGGGGACTCGTGTGAATCGGGGCCCCTTTCTCCCAGATTTTTTCCCGCGTGGGCTTGGGAAACGGCCGGAGCATGCAGTTCTTTCCGCGTTTTTCCCGTTCGTATCCGCGAGCCCAAAAGGGCAGGGGAACGGTGCCTTTTGAGGGCAGCCTGTCCGGCTTTTGGGCAGCAGCTGCTGGCCCCGTAAAAGCGGGTCGCAAAATACCAATATTTTCAAATGGTTTTTGTCTTGGTACAAATTTTTGGCAAAAAAAGGATGACAGCCGGAGCATTTTGATATACACCAACCCGCAGCCGTCTGGAATACGGCACAAATTTGGCATTCCGTCGTGAATGCTTGACAAGTTGTGCGCTTTGCGATAAAGAGCGCTTTCTTTGTGAGCGATACTGTCGTCACCCGTTAGGCGGCACGTCGCAGACGGATTTTCCGCCGCTTGATGGCTACTGAGATAAGTAGATGAGGAGTTCATCCCGATGAAGACGTTCAGCCCCACCCCGAAAGACATCAACCACGAATGGTTTGTGGTTGACGCCCAGGATCAGGTGCTGGGTCGTCTGGCCAGCCAGATCGCCCACCGCCTGCGCGGCAAGCATAAGCCCGAATTTGCCCGTCACATGGACAACGGCGACTTTATCGTCGTGGTCAACTGCGAAAAGATCAAGGTGACCGGCACCAAGATGGCCCACAAGAACTACTATCGCCACTCCGGTTGGGTGGGCGGTCTGAAGACCACCTCCCTGGGCGATATGCTGGCTTCCAAGCCCGAGCGCGTGCTCATGGCCGCTGTGCGTGGCATGCTGCCCAAGAACCGTCTGGGCCGCGCCATGCTGAAGAAGCTCAAGATTTACGCGGGTCCCGAACACCCGCACACGGCTCAGAACCCGCAGCCGCTGACCCTGCCTTACTAAGGAGCGCACGTCATGAGCGACAAATTCGAATACGGCACCGGCCGCCGCAAGACCGCCACTGCCCGCACCCGCGTCTACGCTGGCTCCGGCAACATCACGGTGAACGGTCGTGCCTTTGAAGATTACTTCCCCCGCAAGACCCTGCAGATGATCATCCGTCAGCCCCTCGTGCTGTCCAAGCTGGCTGAAAAGCTGGACGTGCGCGTCAACGTGGCTGGCGGCGGCGTGGCCGGTCAGGCCGAAGCCGTGCGTCACGGTATTTCCCGCGCCCTGCTGCTGGTGGATCCCGCCCTTCGTCCTATCCTGAAGAAGGCCGGCTTCCTGACCCGCGATGCGCGTAAGAAGGAACGCAAAAAGTACGGTCTGCGCGCTGCCCGCGCTCGTTACCAGTACTCGAAGCGTTAATCCGCACTCCGGATTACGGAACCTCAAGGGGTGGGCCATTGTTGGCCCACCCCTTTTCTGTTATCTTCCGCCCGTCCTGTCCCGGGGAGAGGGGCGGCCGTGTCCGTCGCTTCACGGTCTTGCCGCCTCTGTCTCCTGCCGTTGTGTCCGTGCCCCTGCCTTCCTGCAGGGCCGTATCGGCATCCCCCATCCCGCCTTGGCGGCGGATGACGGGCCGGTCGCGCCTCCGGCGTTGGGCCGCACGCCCCGGGATGTTGTCGCCATCTTTTTGCCATGAGGTTTTCCACGCCATGCCCGTGATCCCCGAAGGCATCGCCTATGCCTATACCCACGAGACGACCCAGGCCACGACCGGCTATTTTTCCTGCCAGCCGCCCGCATCCCTGACCCTGCCCCAGGCGCTGGCCCGTCTGGAGGCCACGCCCTTCGATGATTTTTTGCGCCAGCATTGCCTGCGCCAGCTGAGCCGCCGTTCGCCGGAGGAGATCAAAAATCTGGCCGATGAACTGTACGACCGCGAGACGGACAGTTTCCGGCGCATGGGGCTTGCCGGCCTGCTGCTGGAGTGCTCGCTGCTGGTGCCCGAGCTGGCCCATTGCTGCGATGGCTTCCCCGAAGATGCCCTGCAGCGGCTGACGCTGTCCTCCTCCCTGATCTATCTGCGCGCTGCCAGCCGGAAGGACTTTGGCCTCATGCAGGCCTGGAGCGCCCATTTTGCCGACAACATCGCCCGGCACCACATGCTGCCGCACTGGGAAGAACTGGAGCTGGAACTGCCCTACAGTGAAGAAGAGCTGGAGGTCTGCCGCGAAGGCCTGCGGGCCCGGGCCGGGATGCTGGAGCGGGAACACGCCCGCATGCAGGCGGAAGACCTGCCGCGCCTTGAGCGCCGTCCGGCACAGGAGACCTACGAGCAGGCCGTCAATGCTTTGCTGGAGAACGACGTTCTGGCCGGGCAGGAGATGCGTCATCAGGCTTCGCTGTCTCCCATCGCGCTGCTGCGCTCCTGGAAGGTGGATCTGGCCGTGGATTGCGGCCGTATGCGTCACAGCCTGCGCGGCGAGGCCACGGCCTACGGGCGCGGTCTTTCCCTGGCTGCGGCCCGGGCCTCCTACGCCATGGAGATCGTGGAACGGGCCAGCAGCTATGTGAGCGTGGCCCGTACCGGCGAGCACACCTTCGAGGTGACGAACCGCCGCCGGCCCATGCCGCTGGTCCATGCTTCCTGCGCCAAGCTGCGGTCCCAGGGCAAGGATTTCCTGCCCCTGTCCTCCCTGCCGCTGGAAACGCCTTTCGAGGACTATGTGCCCCTGTACTGGCTGGAGGCCCGCGATCCTGAGGGCAAGACCGTGCTGGTGCCCGCGCAGGCGGTCTTTCTGTTCTGCAATCTGGACGAGCAGTCCCTGTTCCTGGCCGGTGGCTCCACGGGCCTGGCCTCCGGCAATACCGAGGCCGAAGCCCGGCTGGCGGCGCTCACGGAGATCGTGGAGCGTGACGCCGAGGCCACCACGCCCTTCAGCCGTGAGGGCTGCTTCGTGCTCAAGAGCCGCGACGAACGTTTGCAGGCCCTGCTGGACGATTACGCGGCCCGCGGCATCCAGATCCAGTTCCAGGACATCACCACGGAGCTGGGCGTGCCGGTCTACCGCTGCTTCGTCATGAGCCGTCGCGGCGAGGTGGCACAGGCCACGGGCGCCAACCTGTGCGGCAGCCGGGCCGCGCTGGCGGCCCTGACCGAAGTGCCCTGGCCCTATCCGTATGGCGAACCGACGGGGCCCGCTCTGGGCGGCCTGCCGGTGCGCTGGCTGGAAGATCTGCCCGACTACAGTCTGCCGTCGGCCGAAGCTTCCTGCAAGCTGCTGGAAAAGACGCTGTGCGCCCAGGGCCGTACGCCCCTGTATGTGGACATCTCCCGCAAGGATCTGGACATGCCTGTGGTGCGTGCCCTGGTCCCCGGTCTGGAGCTCACCGCCGACTTCGACCGCTTCTCCCGCCCCTCGCTGCGCCTTCTGGCCCGTTACACGGCCCGCTGGCAGAAGTAGGAATCTGAACGGGGGAGGAGCCCCTTTTGCTTGCGGCAAAAAGTGGGTTCCTCCCCCATGCCCCTTCCTTCCCCAAAACCCGCCATACGGGGAGGCACCGCATTCTGGAAGCATAGCCTCCGGGATGAGTGAGCCGGGAGATGATTGTTGAATGATGCGGGAAGTGCTTATCAGCGCTCATCCCGCGGCCACAAAAAAAGGACGCCTTGGCGTCCTTTTTTTGTGGCCTGATAAAAGTTTTTGGGAGGAAAGAGGGGAGCGCGAGGGGGGGAAAGGAGGACCTTTTTCCAAAAAGGTCTCCATTCCCCCCTCGTTCAAATGTCTCTTCCTGCTAGGCGTGCATCAGGCGGGCAAGAGCCGCATTGCTCTGCTGGCCTTTTTCTTCCAGCCAGTCCAGGAAGCCCTGGAGCTTGGGGGAAGGATTGGTATGACGGGGCCAGGCGGCGTAGTAGGAGCGGAACGCCGTGGTGGGCGGCAGGTCGGGGAAGGGGGTGACCAGTTTTTGTTCCGCCAGCAGGGGAGCGATGAGGCTGCAGCGCCCCAGAGCCACACCCAGGCCGTGGCTGGCGGCCACGGAAGCCCCGTAGGTATGGTCGAAGGTGACGAAGTTCAGGCAGTTGGAGATGTCCACATGGTTCCTGTCGGCCCATTCCTGCCATTCGGCCGTGGTGGCGGCATAATGCCAGGCGGCGGAGTCATGGAGCAGGGTGCAGGCGGGCAGGTTCTCGGGATGGCCTATCAGGTCGTGCTTTTGCGCGTACTCGGGGGAGCAGACGGGCAGGGTGGCCTCGTCCATGAACTTGCGCGAGGTCAGGCCGCTGACGTGGCTCTCGGCATAATACAGGGCCACGTCCACCGTGGAGTCCCCGTGGAAATCTATGGGAGCGTTGCCGGTACGTACATGCAGCTGCATGGAGGGGTAGCGCTGCTGGAAGTCGCTCAGCTGGGGGATGAGCCAGGCCAGGGCCAGGCTGGGGGCGGCATAGATGGTCAGGGAGCTGAAGTCGTCCTGCAGCAGCTGGGTGATCTCCTCATAGATCTTCTGGAAAGCATTGAGGTAGACGTCGCGCAGGCGCTCGCCCTCCGGTGTCAGGGAGACGGCGCGGGTCAGGCGGTTGAACAGCGGGAAGCCCAGCTCCTTTTCCAGGCGGGCGATACGGTGGCTGACAGCGCCGGAGGTCAGGCCAAGATGCCGGGCCGCGGCCTTGAAGCTCATGTAACGGGCCGCGATGGCGAAGGTCTTGATGTTGATGAGGCTGGCGTCATCGTTGAGGACGCGGGCGATGCTGCGGGAACGCTGACGGTTTTTGCTGTCGGGAAGCGTCACATTGTCTCCTTGGAGATCCCGCCCGAAAGGGCAGGGGATGCGGACAGATATATGTCGAGAAGGGGATATTCCTTTCTTCATGGGCTTTCGTCAATACGGACAGGGCCGCCGGCGCAGGAGGATACGGGGCAGAGATGAGATTTATTCAACCATGGAGCACTATGGGGGATTGTTTAAAAAATAATGTTATTACAATATGTTATGTGTAATAAAAAATCAAAACGCAAATTATCGAAAAAAGGCCTTGGCGCTTGGCGTGAAAGAGGATAAATTTTTTCAACTGCGGATGAACCATTTTGCATGAGGCCATGCGCAGGGATTGTTCGGCTTGGGGTTTATGGCCAAATTCAACCGGCAAATTGCGCAATGGGGGGATTTGGTGTATCTCAACAGGAATAGCCCTGGAAAAGGATCACCGGGGCGAGCTCTTTCACCCTCCAAGACCTGGGAGATGATTTATGAAACTGGGCAAATTCGTTGGCTTGGCGCTGATGGCTCTGACCCTGGGGCTGGCCGGCCAGTCCCTGGCTGCTGAATCCATCAAGATCGGCGTGTACCTGCCCCTGACCGGTCAGAATGCCTTTGGCGGCCAGCTCGAGCTGGAAGGTGTGCAGCTGGCTCTGAAGGACATGCCTGAAGTGCTGGGCCGCCCCATTGAACTGGTTGTGGTGGACAACAAGTCCGACAAGGTGGAAGCCGCCAACGCCGTCAAGCGCCTGGTGGAACGCGACAAGGTCGTGGCCCTGATCGGTACCTACGGTTCCTCTCTGGCCATGGCCGGTGCTGAAGTGGCCGAAAAGGCCAAGGTGCCCGGCGTGGGTACCTCCTGCACCAGCCCTCTGGTGACCCAGGGCAAGAAGTACTACTTCCGCGCCTGCTTCATCGACCCCTATCAGGGTGCCGCTGCCGCCACCTATGCCTATGAGAACCTGGGCCTGCGCAAGGCCGCCGTGCTCATGGACATGACCAACGACTACGCCGTGGGTCTGTCCAGCTTCTTCACCCGCTCCTTCAAGAAGCTGGGTGGCGAAGTGGTGGCCAACCTCAAGTACAGCTCCGGTGACCAGGACTTCACTGCCCAGCTCACCGACCTGATCGCCAAAAAGCCCGAGATCGTCTTCATGCCCGCCTACTTCGCTGAAGGCGCCATCATCATGAAGCAGGCCCGCGAACTGGGCGCCACCTTCCGCCTGATGGGCGCCGACGCCATGGACAACCCCGACACCGTGAAGCTGGCCGGCAAGGCTGCGGAAGGCTTCCTGCACACCACCTTCCCCTACGATGCCAAAATGCCCAACATGAGCGCCGAAGCCAAAAAGTTCACCGAAGCCTGGAACAAGGCCTATCCTGAAAAGGAAACCAACGTGAACGGCGCCCTGGGTTACAACTGTCTGTTCCTGATCGTTGACGCCATCAAGCGCGCCAACTCCGCCGAACCCGCCGCCATCACCAAGGCCCTGGCCGCGACCAAGAACCTGGTGACCCCGCTGGGTACCCTGACCATCAATGCCAGCCACGACGCCGAAATGCCCGTGGGTATCATTGAGTACAAGGACGGCAAGCGCGTTTATCTGACCGAAGTCACTCCCAAGTAAGGGAATCCGTCTGTTCACGGCGGGGCTCCGACGGGCCCCGCCGTTCCGTCTTCGCGCCCCTTCGGGCGGGATAAAGCTTATTTCCAGGTGGCCCCATGACCCTTGACATGTTTTTGCAGCACTGTTTCAACGCCTTGACGCTAGGCTCGCTCTACGCGCTGATCGCCATTGGCTATACCATGGTCTACGGCATTCTGCGCCTGATCAACTTTGCCCACGGCGATATCTTGATGGTCGGGGCTTACTTCGTCTTTTTCGGTACTTTCGCCTATGGCTGGCCCTGGGGTGTGGCCGCCATCATCGCCATCCTCGGCGCCAGCGTGCTGGGTGTGGTGGTGGAACGCGTGGCCTACCGGCCCTTGCGTGACGCGCCCAGAATTTCGGCGCTCATCAGCGCCATCGCCGTTTCCTTCTTCATCGAAAGTCTGGCCGTGGTGGTCTTCACCGGCCAGCCCCGGCCCGTGCTGCAGCCCGACTGGCTGCTCTCGGTCTGGCAGTTCGGTGATGTGCGCATCCTCAAACTCACGGCCTTCGTGCCGGTCATGACCATCGTGCTGGTGGCGCTCCTGCTCTACATCGTGCACCACACCAAGCCCGGCCTGGCCATGCGCGCCATCTCCAAGGATATCGAGACCACGCGTCTTCTGGGGGTGCGGGTGGACAACATCATCGCCTTCACCTTCTTCATCGGTTCCGCCCTGGCTGCCGCGTCGGGCATCATGTGGGCCCTGCGCTATCCGCAGGTGCACCCCTACATGGGCATCATGCCCGGCCTCAAGGCCTTCATCGCGGCCGTGTTCGGCGGCATCGGCTCCATCCCCGGCGCCGTTATCGGTGGCGTGGCCCTGGGCTTTGTGGAAATCATGACCGTGGCCTTCATGCCGGAGCTTTCGGGCTTCCGTGATGCCTTCGCCTTCATCCTGCTGGTGCTGGTGCTTGTGTTCAAGCCCACGGGCCTGCTGGGCGAGCGCATGGAGGAGAAGATCTAATGCGCTTCAATCAAACGACCCTGCTCAACATCGCGCTTATCGTCATCTTCGGTCTGGCCCTGACCCAGGCCGAGGCCTATATGGGCGACTATCAGATCTACATCCTCAAACTGATCTTCATCAACGCCATCCTGGCCCTGTCGCTCAACCTGATCTATGGCTTCACCGGCCTGTTCTCGCTGGGCCATGCCGGCTTCATGGCCATCGGCGCCTATGTGGGTGCCCTGTGTACCCTGCTGCCGGAACAGAAAGAGATCATGTGGATCCTGGATCCCATCATCTGGCCTTTCTCCGTGCTGCATACGCCCTTCTGGGTGGCGGTCATCGCCGGCGGCCTGGTGGCCATGATCTTCGCCTTCATCATCGCCGTGCCCGTGCTGCGGCTGGGTGACGACTACCTGGGTATCGCCACCCTGGGCTTCGCCGAGATCATCCGCGTGGTCATCGTCAACGCCACGTCCATCACCAACGGTTCGCTGGGCATCAAGGGCATCCCCGGCGAGGCGACCCTGCTGACCTGTTACATCTGGACAGTCATCACGCTGGTGGTGCTGTCACGGCTCATATTCAGCAATTTCGGCAACGTATTGCGCTGCATACGCGATAACGAGATCGCCGCGGGCGTCATGGGCATCAACGTGTTCCGCTACAAAGTGCTCTCCTTCTGCGTGGGGGCCTTCTTCGCGGGCGTGGGCGGCGCGCTGCTGGGCAGCCACCTGTCCACCATCGACCCCAAGATGTTCAACTTCCTGCTGACCTTCAACGTGCTGATGTTCGTGGTGGCCGGCGGCCTGGGCTCGCTGACCGGCAGCCTGCTGGGCGCCACCATCGTCACCATCCTGCTGGAATGGCTGCGCGCCATCGAGGAGCCCATGGACTTCGGCGTGTTCGAGATCCCGGGCATCCCCGGCATGCGCATGGTGGTCTTCTCGCTCATCCTGCTGGCCATCATTTTGTTCCGGCGTGAGGGCATCATGGGCACCCGTGAGATCACCTGGAAAACCATCTTTTCGCTGGGGAGGCGCAAGGCATGAGTGCAAGCAAAGTCCAGCCCATCCTGACGGCTGAAAACGTGACCATGCGCTTTGGCGGCGTGACGGCCGTCAGCGACCTTTCCCTGAAGGTGGACGAGGGCAGCATCGTGGGCGTCATCGGTCCCAACGGTGCGGGCAAGACCACCCTGTTCAACGTGCTGAGCGGTTTCTATACGCCGCAGGAAGGCGACGTGCGCTTTGCGGGCAAGAGCATCCGCGGCCGCAAGCCGTTCGAGATCTGTCGCATGGGCATGGCCCGTACCTTCCAGAACATCCGTCTTTCGCCGCACATGAGCGTGCTGGAGAACGTGATGGTGGGCTGTCATGTGCGCCGCCGCTGCCCCTGGTGGATGGCGCCGCTGGGCCTGCCCATGTATTACAAGGAAGAAAAGGCCATCACGGACAAGGCCCGCGACCTGGTGGAGCATCTGAACCTGGCCGAATACATGGACGAGAAGGCGGGCAGCCTGCCTTACGGGGCGCAGCGCCGCCTGGAGATCGCCCGTGCCTTGGCCACGGAACCGCGTCTGCTCCTGCTGGACGAACCCGCCGCCGGCATGAACCCGCAGGAAAGTATCGAGCTCATGCACTTCATCCAGGCCATCCGTGACCATTTCGACCTGACCATCCTGCTTATCGAGCATGACATGAAGGTGGTCATGGGCGTGTGCCAGTACATCTGGGTGATGGAATACGGTGCGCTTATCGCACACGGCGACCCGGACGCCATTCGCAGCAATCCCGAGGTCATCCGGGCCTATCTGGGCGAGGACGTGGTGTAGTATGCTGAAAATCAGGGATCTTTACGTTCGTTACGGCGGCATCGAAGCCGTGCAGGGTGTCAGCCTGGACATCAAGCGCGGCAGCATCGTCACGCTGGTGGGCGCCAACGGCGCCGGCAAGAGCAGTATCATCCGTTCCATCGCCGGCCTGAACAAGAATATCAGCGGCGAGATCTCGCTGACCCGCAAGGAAGGCGACGAACCTGTCTCCCTCATCGGCCTCAAGCCCGAGGAGATGGTGCGGCGGGGCATCTCGCTTTCGCCGGAAGGCCGTCGCATCCTGCCTCATCTGACCGTGGTGGAGAACCTGCGCCTGGGCGCTTATTCGCGTACCGACAAGGACGGCATCAACGAGGACATCGAGCGTGTCTATGCGTTGTTCCCCCGCCTGAAGGAACGCCACTGGCAGAAGGGCGGCACGCTTTCGGGCGGTGAACAGCAGATGCTGGCCGTGGGCCGTGCGCTCATGAGCCGTCCGGACATGATCATGCTCGACGAGCCCTCGCTGGGTCTGGCCCCGCTGCTGGTCAAGGAGATCTTCAACATCATCCGCCGCATCAACGAGGACGGCATGACCGTGCTGCTGGTGGAGCAGAACGCGTTCGCGGCTCTTTCCGTGGCCCATTACGCCTACATTCTCGAAGTGGGCCGCGTGGTGCTGGAAGGCACCGGCCAGGAACTGCTGGAGAACCCCAAGGTCAAGGAAGCCTATCTGGGCGGCTAGTTCCGGCATCATCGACATGCAGGGGAGGGGATGTTTCCGCAAGGGACGCCCCTCCTTTTTTTATGCATGGCGGCAGGGGAGCACGAATCCCGTCGCTTCGGCTTTCGTGCCCGCATCACACAGGGGCTTCGGCTCTTGTCAGGCGGGCCTTCTGACATTACTGTCCGAAAACGGAAGATGCAGGACCGGCTGCCGTCAGGCAGGGGGACCGGTCCGTGCTGTTCCCCGGATGTCTTCGGAGGGGCCGGAGACGTCCGCAACCCTTCATAAGGAGTACCCATGCTGCGCATTTCTCGCCATGCATTGCTCATCCTTCTGCTGGGGATCCTGCTTTTGCCGCAGCTCGCCGCTGCCGCGCCGCAGGCCGCCCCGGCCAATCCTTCAACCTCTGGTAACGACACCATGCTCGTCCGCCTCAAGAACGGCCTGACGGTCTACATCATCCGGGACAGCCGCTTCCCGCTGGTCTGCACGCGCCTGTTCGTTGGCACGGGTTCCGCCAACGAGACCGCCGAGCAGGCGGGCATCAGCCATGTGCTGGAGCATATGGTCTTCAAGGGTACGGAGAAGCGTCCCAAGGGGCAGGTGGCCCGGGATGTGGAATCCTTGGGCGGCTATCTCAACGCGGCCACCAGCTTCGACAAGACCTGGTTCATCACCGACATGCCCGCCAAGCACTGGAAGACGGGCATGGACGTGGTCAAGGACATGGCCTTCCATCCTTCGCTGGATCCGGCCGAGCTGGAAGCGGAAAAGGACGTCATCGTTTCCGAACTCAAGGGCGGTGACGACACGCCCACCCACCGCCTGTTCGAGGACCTGCAGGTGGCCGGTCTGGCCCACACGGTCTACGGGCGCCCCATCATCGGCTTTGAAAAGACCATCCGGGCCGTGACCGCGGACGACCTGCGGGCCTATATCCGTACCTGGTACCAGCCGCAGAACATGATGTTGCTGGTGGCCGGCGACATCGATCCCAAGGCCGTGCTGGCCCACGCCGAAGAGCTGTTCGGCGACCTGAAGAACGACACCATCCTGCCCGAGCCCGCTCCCGTGCAGCTGGAAGGCGCCGCGGGCGGTCCCCGTGTCGAGGTGACGTACGGGCCGTGGAACAAGGTCTATCTGGGCATCGCCCTGCCTGCCCCCGCCCTGGGCGACCAGCGCTCCATCGACCTGGACGTGCTGGCCTATGCGCTGGGCGGCGACGGTACCTCGCAGTTCTATCGCAAGTACCGTTACGAAAAACAGCTGGTGGACAGCATCAGCGTCGGCAACATGAGCCTCAACCGCGCGGGCCTGTTCTATATGGTCGCCCAGCTGGATGCGGACAAGGTGGAGCCTTTCTGGCAGGAGTTCACCCGCGATCTGGCCGCGCTGGACGCCGGCAAGATCACGCCCGACGTCATCGAGCGGGCACGCTTCAATTACGAGGACGGCATGGACCGCGCCAGCGAGACCCTGGACGGTCTGACCTCGTGGAAGGCCACGGTACAGTTCGAGCTGGGCGGGCCGCAGGGTGAAGCCAATGTGCGTCATGCGCTGGCCGCCGTGGACAGCGCGCGCCTGCGCCAGGCCCAGGATCTCTGGCTGCGCCCCGACCAGGTGCGCGTGCGCGTGCTGGCGCCCGAAAAGGCCAAGCTGCCCGATCTGGATGCCATTTTGCAGCGCAACTGGCCCGCGCCTGCCGTGGAGCGCCAAAAGGCCGCTGCTGCCGCGGAAAAGGTGGGCAAGCGCGAGATCGTCGATCTGGGGCAGGGCCGTACCGTGATCCTGCAGCCGGACCGCACCATCCCCTATGTGTCGCTGGAGATCCTGCGCCCCGGCGGCAATGCGCTGCTCAAGCCTGCCGACCAGGGCCTGGCCCAGCTCACGGCCGCCACCCTGACCGACGGTTGCGGCACGCGTGACCTGGATGCCATGGAACGCTTCGTGGCCGAACGCGCCGCTTCCCTGAGTGCCTCGGCGGGCGTGCAGAGCTTCACCGTTTCCCTGACGGGCCCGGCCCGCTTCAATGCCGATTACTTCGCCCTGCTGGGCGATCTGCTGCACAAGCCCACCTTTGCCGAAAAGGACGTGCGCCGTCAGGCCGATACGCTGAAGGCGGCCCTGGTGCGCCGTCAGGACAATCCCATGAGCTTCATGGGTTCCAAGATCAACGGTTTCCTCTTCCCCGGCGGCCAGCCTTACGGCTTTGACGGCCTGGGCACGGCGGAGAACCAGGACCGCTTCGGTCCCGGGGACGTGCAGGCCTTCTGGAAACAGCAGAATGCCCAGCCGTGGATCCTTTCCGTGGCCGGGGACTTCGACCGGGAAAAGGTGCTGGCTTTTGCCCGCAGCCTGCCCGTGCCCACCGCGCCTGCCGTGGATGTGCCCCAGCCGACCTGGGGCGTCGACAAGCGTCTGCCCCTGTCCCTGCCCGGTCGCCAGCAGGCCCATCTGCTGCTGGCCTTCCATGCCGTGCCGCTGGATCATCCCGACGCTCCGGCGCTCATGCTGCTGGAATCGGTGCTTTCCGGCCAGAGCGGCCTGCTGTTCAACAAGCTGCGTGACGAGCAGGGCCTGGGCTACACGGTGACGGCCTTTTACCGCAGCCTGCCCGAAGCCGGTTTCATGGCCTTCTATATCGGGACCACGCCCCGCAATCTGGATGTGGCCCGGCAGGGCTTCAGCGGCATCATCAAGGACATCAAGACCGACCTGCTGCCCGCCGAGCTGCTGGCCAAGGGCCTGAACCGCATGGAAGGCAGCTATTATCGTGGTCGCCAGAGCCTGGGCGCGCGGGCCGACGAGGCCGCCAGCGAACGTTTGCTGGGCCAGCCCCAGGACTTCCAGAAGCGTTTGCTGGAAAAGGCCGCCAAGGTGACGCCGGAGCAGCTGCGCGAGGTCGCCCGCAAGTACTTGCTGGTGGACAAGATGTATGAAGTGACCCTGCTGCCCTAGATCAAGGGTGACGGGATGCAATGACAGGGGAAGGGTTCCGGCCGAGGGCAGGGTCCCTTCCCCTTTTGCTTGCGGCAGGGCATTTTTGCCGTGCCGGACAGGCCCGCCATCTTGACCGGCGTCTGGGCGGGCTTATCTCTGAATAAAGTATCCTGACGGCTGACTGACGCCTGTGCTGTTAGGCCAGAGGGGTGCGGCGACTGATGCGCCGGTGCTGCCGGTGTGGAAAGGTTGTCCGGGATATGTTTCCGTTTTGTGGAAATATGTCCTGTCATACGAAAAATGAAATTTTCAATCCTGCGAGGATGACATGAAACTGACGGACATGCATGTGTTTGACAAGGCCCGTGTGGTGGCCAAGACCCTGGGCATCCAGGTATGCCTTTTTGTGGGCCTGCTGGTGCTGGTCTGGGGCAGCCAGGCCTTCTACGGCGTCATCGATACCAAAAAATTCCCCCAGGCCTACACTGTGGGCGAGACGGCGAACCTGAGCGAGAACGACAAGGGCAAGCTGCTGGTGGATTCCGTCACCAATCAGCTGCGCCGCGAGATGGGCTCCACCTTCGGCTGGACCATGAACGACATCGTGTTCAACCGCTTCGTGCTGGATAACCGCGCCTATCGCCAGTACGGGGTCTACCACGCCACACGCGTGCTCATGGACCTGTACTCCACCCAGATCGCCAAGCTGGGCTCCAATGACCGCGAAAGCGAGTTCCTGTACCAGGCCCGCCTCAACGGTTTTGCCGTGGACCCGCGCAGCTTCATGTTCCCCTCGGCGGAAGGCTCCTACAAAAAGGCCCTGAAGCAGGTGGAGGAATACAAGAAGTCCCTGGATACCGGCAAGGGCACCTACAATTGCCGTACTGACGACCTGTACGCGGCCCTGAACACGGTGGTGGGCGAGAACATGCTGGGCTATGCCCTGGGCCTGCTGGCCGATGCCCAGGACATCCCCTTCTATACCCTGGACAACCGCATCTACGAAGTGCAGGGCATGGTGCTGGTCATCCGTGACTTCGTGAAGGCCCTGTACGACCTGTATCCCGAGATCGCCCAGAAGAACAACGCCGAGAACATGGCCGCCGCCATGCAGTTCATGAACGACATCTGCACCTATGATCCCATGTACATCACCTCGTCGTTCAACTCCGGTGAGCTCATCATCTCCTACCTGATGTTCACCAAGAACCGTCTGGAAGACATCCGCGACAGCCTGCGCATCTAGCAGGACGTCCATTCACATGCATCGGCAAGGCCGGAGCCCTAAAGGCTTCGGCCTTTTCGTGCTTATGGGCAGGGCTGCGGAGGGGAGGGGGACGGTGGCCATGCGGCCGTTCGTGCGTTTCCGGCCTGCGGCAGGTAGGGAGGGGATTCCGTTTTTTTCCCGTGATCCTCTTCATGGTCCGGAGCCTCTCCGTTCGCTTGGCCGGGCTCTTGGCGCCTGCGTATCTGTGCACGGACTGGCAGCCGGAGACGGTCGTCATGGTCGATCGGGCCGGGCTCCGGGCGATCGGGAACAGGATCCCGGAAGGGGAGGTTGCCGCTTGGGATACGGACAGAGGAAACTGCAAAAAATAGTGGTGCAACGATGGGCAGGGAAGCAGTGATGATTGTACTTGTTTTCACAATTAAAGGCTGCAAGGCGCACTTTTATCACCGGAAAAGCTCAAAGCGTGACATTCCCCCGGAAATCATTGGAAAAGCGTGCATCATTCGCTGACGCATCAAGCCATCTTAGAGGATGTCCGGCATGTTTTTTGATTTTAAAAGGTGTGGTAATCTCGTCCCATGAAACAAACAGATTTTCGTGATGTGCCTGATGAGCTGTGGGAACGTATCGAGCCTCTCCTTGCCCCGTTCAAACGAAAAAGAAGCGGCGGCAGCAAACCGCTTGCGCAGCGCACGGTTCTGGCAGGAATCCTCTACAAATGCCGGACAGGATGCCAATGGGCCATGCTTCCCGCCTGCTATGGATCAAAAAGCACTGTCCACGAGCACTTCCAGCGATGGAACAAAGCTGGCATCATGGCGGAGATTTTTCGCATCCTTCTTGCTGAATATGGGGAAAAGGTCGGCGTCGACGCCCAATGGCAGGCTATGGACGGCACCTTGCTGCAAGCCCCGACGCGCTCTCAAAAAATCAGCGACTGAGGGCCTTGGACGCAACCCGACGGACAGGGGCCGAAGCGGCGGCAAGATACATCTCCATGTGGATGGTCAGGGTATTCCTCTGGGAGTGACAGTCACAGGTGCCAATGTTCATGACAGCCGCCTGATAGAAGCGACGCTGAAGAACTCCCGGGAAATGGGCGGCTGGTTTCTGGGGTCTGCCGTACGCCATCTCTGTCTGGACAAGGGCTATGACTACCCGCGAGTCAGCGAAGAAGTCTACGTAAACGGATTTGAGGAGCATATCCGCAGCCGGGGGGAAGAAGTTCGGGACCGCTGGAGGACTCCTGCCCACCGCTGGGTAGTAGAGCGGACATTCGCCTGGTTGAAGGGTTTTCGGAGCTTGCGCACTCGCTACTGTTGTTACCTCGTCAATTTTATGGGGCTACTTTACCTTGCTTTGGCCTGTATCCTTTGGAGAAAACTGGTATAGCAAGATGTATGCCGGGCATTCTCTTATTTTATGAGGTTTTTCTTTGCACTTTTTATGAAAACTTGCTATTTCTTTTCCGTATCTCACAGTTTGTTCAGGAGAGACAATGAAAGCTGCTGCCATGAAAACCATTCACGTCAAGGACGCTGTCGGCAGCGTGCTCTGTCACGATATCACCCGCATCGTGCCCGGAGGGGACAAAGGGCCCGTTTTCCGCAAGGGGCATATCGTGAGGGAGGAAGACATCCAAACCCTTCTGGAGGTGGGCAAGGAACATCTGTATGTGTACGAGCCGCAGGAGGGCGTGCTGCATGAGAATGAAGCCGCCCGGCGCATCGCGGCCGCTACGGCCGGGGCCAACATCACGCTGAGCGAGCCCAAGGAAGGGCGCATCAACTACTCGGCGTCCTGTATGGGCCTCTTGCGGGTGGATGTCCCCACGCTGACCCGCATCAATTCGTTGGGAGAGATCACCCTGGCCACGCTGCACAGCATGCAGCAGGTCAGGCCGGGACAGAACCTGGCGGGCACCCGTGTGGTGCCCCTGCTCATCGAGGAAAGCAAGATCGTCGCTCTCGAGCAGCTGGTTTCCCGTCCCGTGGTCGAGGTCCTGCCCCTGCAAAAGTTCAAGGTAGGCATTGTCACTACCGGCAGCGAAGTCTACACGGGCCGCATCAAGGATGCCTTCGGCCCTGTGCTTCGAGACAAGTTCGCCCGCCTTGAATGCACCGTCATGGATCAGGTCTTCACCAGTGACGAAGTGGAGATGACCTCGTCAGCCATCAGCGGCTTCATCCGAGAGGGAGCCGACATGGTGGTGGTGACGGGCGGCATGTCCGTGGATCCCGACGACAAGACCCCCGCTTCCATCCGTGCCGCTGGCGCGCAGGTGGTGAGCTATGGCGCACCGGTCTATCCCGGGGCCATGTTCCTGCTGGGCTATGTGCCCACGGAACGCGGCCGCGTCCCCGTACTGGGGCTGCCCGGCTGTGTCATGTATTACAAGGCCAGCATCTTCGAACTCGTAGTCCCGCGCCTTCTGGCCGGACTGGAGGTGACAGCCGAGGATATCGCCGGCATGGGTCACGGGGGCTTCTGCTCCGGCTGTGGCGAATGCCGTTATCCCATCTGTCCGTTTGGAAAATAGACGGCGCGGCAGCGACCGTCTCAACTTGCAAGCCGTTTCTAGGAGTCGCATATGGAAACGAAAACGCTTGTGGTCAATGGTATTCCCCGTCAGGTCTTGGTGGATTCCGACACTCTTCTCGTTGACGTGCTGCGCAACCAGCTGCAGATCACCAGCGTCAAGGTCGGTTGCGGTCAGGGCCAGTGTGGTGCCTGTTCCGTGATCCTCGACGGCAAGGTCACCCGCGCCTGCATCGTCAAGATGCGTCGCGTGCCCGATCAGGCCCAGATCACCACCCTCGAAGGCGTGGGCACCCCCGCCAAACTGCATCCCCTCCAGGAATCCTGGATGTTCCACGGTGCGGCCCAGTGCGGTTTCTGCACGCCCGGCTTCATCGTGTCCGCCAAGGCCCTGCTGGACTCCAATCCCGCCCCCAGCCGTGAAGAAGTGCGCGACTGGTTCCAGAAACATCACAATATTTGCCGCTGCACCGGTTACAAGCCCCTGGTGGACGCCGTCATGGACGCCGCCGCCGTCATGCGCGGTGACAAGGACATCGAAGAGCTGCGCTACAAGCTGCCTGCCGACGGCCGCGCCTTCGGTTCGCGTCTGCCCCGTCCCAGCGCCCTGGTCAAGGTGACCGGTCTGGCCGAATACGGCGCCGACGCCGCCGTGCACATGCCGCCCGACACCCTGCACCTGGCCTTGGCCCAGGCCAAGGTCTCCCATGCCATCATCAAGGGCATCGACACCTCCGAAGCCGAAAAGATGCCCGGCGTGGTCCGCGTGCTGACCCACAAGGACGTCAAGGGCAAGAACCGCATCACCGGCCTCATCACCTTTGCCGACAACAAGGGCGACGGCTGGGATCGTCCCATCCTCAACGATACCAAGGTGTTCCAGTACGGTGACGCCCTGGCCATCGTCTGCGCCGACAGCGAGGCCCACGCCCGCGCCGCTGCCGACAAGGTCAAGTTCGACCTGGAACTGCTGCCCGAATACATGAGCGCGCCCGAAGCCATGGCTCCCGACGCCATCGAGATCCATCCCGGCACGCCCAACATCTACTATGAGCCCCACATCGAAAAGGGCGAGGACACCAAGCCCTTCTTCGACGATCCCGAAAACGTGGTGGTGGAAGACAGCTTCTACACCCAGCGTCAGCCGCACCTGAACATCGAGCCTGACGTGGGTTACGGCTACCTGAACGAGCAGGGCCAGCTGGTGATCCACTCCAAGTCCATCGGCCTGCACCTGCATGCCCTGATGATCGCCCCCGGTCTGGGCGTGAAATTCCCCGAAGAGCTGGTCATGGTGCAGAACACCACCGGCGGCACCTTCGGCTACAAGTTCAGCCCCACCATGGAAGCCCTCATCGGCGTGGCCGTGCTGGCCACCGGCCGTCCCTGCCACCTGCGCTACAACTACCAGCAGCAACAGCAGTACACCGGCAAGCGTTCGCCCTTCTGGACCAAGGTGCGCATGGCCGCCAACAAGAAGACCGGCAAGATCGTGGCCATGGAGACCGACTGGACCTGCGACCACGGCCCGTACTCCGAATTCGGCGACCTGCTGACCCTGCGCGGCGCCCAGTTCATCGGCGCCGGTTACGGCATCCCCAACATCCGTGGTGACGGCCGCACCGTGGCCACCAACCACGCCTGGGGCGCCGCTTTCCGCGGTTACGGCGGTCCCGAATCGGAATTCCCCTCCGAAGTGCTGATGGACGAACTGGCCGAAAAGCTGGGCATGGATCCCTTCGATCTGCGCGAGCTCAACTGCTACAAGGAAGGCGACACCACGCCTACCGGCCAGAAGCCCGAGGTCATGAACCTGCCCACCATGTTCAAGGCCCTGCGTTCCAAGTATGAGGCCGCCAAAGCCAAGGCCAAGGCGGAATCCACCGACGCCGTCAAGCGCGGCGTGGGCCTGGCCCTTGCCGTGTACGGTGCCGGTCTGGACGGCCCCGACTCCTCCGAAGCCTGGGCCGAACTGAACCCCGACGGCTCCGTGACCATCGGCAGCTCCTGGGAAGATCACGGCCAGGGCGCCGACTCCGGCGCGCAGTGCACCGCCCATGAGGCCCTGCGTCCCATCGGCCTGCCTGTGGAAAAGATCCGCCTGGTCATGAACGACACCAGCAAGACCCCCAACTCCGGTCCTGCCGGCGGTTCCCGCTCCCAGGTGATGACCGGCAACGCCATCCGCGTGGCCTGCGAACAGCTGGTGGAAGCCATGCGCAAGCCTGACGGCGGCTTCTACACCTATGACGAAATGAAGGCCGAAGGCCGCGCCGTGCATCAGGACGGCAAGTGGACCGCTCCGGCCCGCGACTGCGGCAAGAATTGCCAGGGCGAACCCTTCTGCTGCTACATGTACGGCCTGTTCATGGCCGAAGTGGCCGTGGAAGTGGCCACCGGCAAGACCAAGGTGGAAAAGATGACCATGGTGGCCGACATCGGCAAGGTGGTCAACCGCCTGCTCACCGACGGCCAGCTCTACGGCGGTATCGCCCAGGGCATCGGTCTGGCCCTCACCGAAGACTACGAGGACATCAAGAAGCACAGCACCATGGCCGGCGCCGGTATCCCCACCATCAAGGATATCCCGGACGACCTCGAGCTCATCTACGTGGAGACCCCGCGTCCTGACGGCCCCTTCGGCGCCTCCGGCACGGGCGAGATCCCGCTGTGCGGCCCGCATCCGGCCATCATCAACGCCATCTACAACGCCTGCGGCGCTCGCGTGACCCATCTGCCCGCGTACCCCGAAAAGGTGTTGGCGGCCATGCCCAAGAAGTAAATGGAACAATGACTGTCCGGGGGGCCGGTTCGCCGGTCCCCCGTCAGATGCAGACAAGGCTGACGGCATCCTGCTGGAGGGATGCCGTCTTGCCCTGCACCGTTTTTTCTTCCCTGCCCGCCGCAGGCGTGCCGTGTGCCGTATCCGTTGCCTGCCTCCTCATGGGGCATGACGATGCGGGGCCCCTGCCCGCTGGCATCCCGAGGTCCCCATGAGCATTTCCATGAACAGCCAGAGCGCGCTGCATGAAGTGGAGTCCCGCTGCACGCAGGAGCGCCCGCCCCGTTGCCAGTCCCTGTGTCCGCTGGGTCTGGATGCGCGCGCCTTCCTCGGCCATGCCGCCGAAGGCCGCTGGAGCGACGCCCGCAAACAGCTGGAACGTTATCTGCCCCTGCCGGGTCTGCTGGCCCGCGTCTGCGACCATCCCTGCGAACAGGGCTGCCTGCGCGGCGATCTGGGGGGCGCCGTCAACCTGCACGGGCTGGAGATCTTCTGCACGGAGCATCTGGGCGTGCAGACCCGTTCCCTGCCCATGCCGCGCAAACAAAAGCGCATCGCCGTCATCGGTGCCGGTCTGGCCGGTCTGGTCTGTGCCTGGGATCTGGCCGGCAAGGGCTATCCCGTGACCGTCTTCCATGAAGGCGATCCCAAAGCACAATTGCTGTCCTGCTGGCCCGTGCTGGCCGGGGCGGGGGCCGCGGCCCTGGATGCCGCATGGGAGGCCCTGGGCCGCCGGGGCGTGCGCTTTGAGCAGGCCCGCACGGATGCGGCCTGCCTGCAGCAGGCTGCCGGGGAGTACGAGGGCGTCCTGCTGGATGCCGGGACCCTGCCGGAGCTGGCGCCCGCCGAAGACGGCGTGGACGCGCAGATCCTGCACTGGCGGGACAACATCTGCTGCGCGGGTTGGGCCAGCGTCACGCCCACGGGCCACCGTTTCGCGTCCGCGTCGCGGCAGGCCGGGCAGGGCAGGAGTGCGGCCCGGACCCTGGAGCGGCTGGTGGCCGGCGTGTCCCTGACCGCGGCCCGCGATACGGACGAGCGCAGCCTGTACACCGAGCTGGACGGCATCGCGCCGGTGGAGCGGGTCCTGCCCGTCGCGGAAGTCTATTCCGAGGCGGAGGCCCGGCAGGAGGCCGGACGCTGCCTGCAATGCCAGTGCCTTGTCTGCGTCAAGGCCTGCGTTTATCTGCAAAAATACAAGGGCTATCCTCGCGTCTACGCCCGCCAGATGTACAACAATGCGGCCATCGTCAAAGGCCTGCATCTGGCCAACAACCTCATCAACGGTTGCGCCTTGTGCGGGCAGTGCGAGGAACTGTGCCCCGAAAATTTTTCCATGGCCGAGCTTTGCCTGAGCGCGCGGCAGGACATGGTGGAGCGCGGCGTCATGCCGCCTTCGGCCCATGAATTCGCGCTGGAGGACATGGAAGCCGCCAGCGGCCCGGAATGCGCCCTGAGCATCAGGGGAGGGGAGGGCGGCTGGCTGTTCTTCCCCGGCTGCCAGCTGGCGGCCTCGCGCGGGGAGCAGGTGGAAGCCCTCTATGCCTGGCTGCGTGACGCGCTGGCCGGGCAGGGCGAGTTCGCTCCCGGCCTGGAACGCGGGCCCGTGAGCCTGCTGCTGCGCTGTTGCGGCATCCCGGCACGCTGGGGCGGCCGCGAAGAACTTTTTGTCCGACAGGCGCAGGAATTGCGGCAGCAATGGGAAGGGCTGGGCAGGCCGCGGATCATGGCCGCCTGTTCGTCCTGCCTCTCCGTCCTGCGCGAGGTCCTGCCCGAGGCGCGGGCCCTCTCCCTCTGGGAGGTACTGGATGCCCTGCCGTGGCCCGAAGGCACTTCCGGCGGTGCGGACAGGGGCACCCTGCTGACCATGCAGGACCCCTGCACGGCCCGGCACGATACGGCATGGCAGGACGCCGTGCGTTCGCTGGCGCGCAAGGCCGGCATGATCCCGGAAGAGCCGCCGCAGGGACGTGACAGGACGGCCTGCTGCGGGTACGGCGGTCTGGTCTGGTGTGCCCAGCCGGAACTGGCCGAGGCCATGGCCGGTCACCGGGCCGGAGGATTGCCGCATGCGGCCCTCAGTTCCTGCATCATGTGCCGTGACCGTCTGGCGGGCAGCGGCAAGCCCGGTCTGCATCTGCTGGACCTGCTGCCGCAGCTGGCCCCGCTGGCCCACGGTCTGGAGCCGGAAAAGGGCCCCGGCCTTTCGGAACGGCGCGCCCGTCGTGCGGCCTTGCGCCGTCGTCTGGCCCGTGTCTGGCTGGGGCAGGAGCTGGCCGAACCGGCCGCCGGGCGGCTGGACCTTGTTCCCGGCCTGCTGGAAGAGCTGGAGCGTCGCCATATCCTGCTGGAGGACGTGGACGGGGCCGTGGCGGCCGTGGAAGCGGAAAAGGCTTATTTCGTGGATGCGGAGAGCGGCCATCGCCTGGGCGCGTGGCGGCCGCGCAACGTGACCTTCTGGGTGGAATACACGGAAGAAGACGGGCGCTGGCTGCTGCATGATGCCTGGTGCCACCGGATGCGCGTGCCGGGCAGCGGCGGCGTGCAGGAAAACGGCTGCTGCGGGGAGGCGTAGGATGAGTATCGGTCCCAATTATGAACCGGATGGCGGCAGCTGGACGTGCGGCCGCTGTGGCTGCCCGCTGGAACAGGGCAAGGTGCAGGTCTTTTACCTCAACAGCGCTTTTGACGTCATGCTGCCGCGCTGTCCGCAATGCGGGCTGACCATGGTGCCCAAGTCACTGGCCGAGGGCAAGATGCTGGAAGTGGAAGCCCTGCTGGAAGACAAGTGAGCCAGCTCTACACCCGGCCGGAATTCAGGCGCATCGCGGGCGAACACTGGCGGCCCGGCGGGACGGAGATCACGGACAGGCTGCTGGCCCTGGGGCGGCGCTGGCATGATGCCGGGGCGGAAGGCCGTATCCTGGACGTGGGCTGCGGGCCCGGCGGCAGTGTGCGCCATCTGCGGCAGCAGGGGCGGCAGGTCTGGGGCCTGGATACCGTGCTGCGTCCCCAGTGGCGGACGGAAGCTCCGCCTGTGACCGGGGAACGGCCGTATCTGGTGGCCGATGCCTGCGCTGGCCTGCCCCTGCGGGACGGTGTGCTGGATATGATATTGTGTGAATGCGTGCTGTCCGTATTGCCGGACCCCGCCGCCTTTCTGCAGGAGGCCCGGCGCGTCTTGCGGCCGGGCGGTTTGCTGGCGTGCAGTGATCTGTACCGGCGTGGAGAAGAGAACATCCTTGCTCCACAGCCCGCCGGCTGTGCGTCCGGGGCCCGTTCCCGTGCGGGCTGGACGGCGCTGTGCGAAGGGGCGGGCTTCACCGTCCGGCATTTCGAGGATGCCAGCCCGGCCCTGGCCCGTCTGGCCGCGGCGCTGGTCTGGTATGGCGACAAGCGGAGCCTGCGGGAATGGGGCCTGTGCGGGCCCGGCTGCGGCGGAGCGGCATCCCGGCCCGGCTATGCGCTCTGGATCGCGCAAAAGGAGGAATGATGCATCCCCTGATGATGGATCTTTTGCCGCTGGTGCGGCAGGGCTATTGCTGCAGCCAGCTGCTGGTGCAGCTTCTGGTGCAGGCCCAGGGCAGGGAAGTTCCGGATCTGGTGCGGGCCCTGCACGGCCTTTGTCACGGCATCGGCCAGTCCGACGGGCCCTGCGGCCTGCTCACGGGCGGTGCCTGTGTGCTGGCCCTGCTGGCGGGCAAAGGCGCGGAAGGCGAGGAGCCCCATCCCATGCTGGTCCCCCTGCTCAATGACTACGCCAGCTGGTTTTACGAGCGCACGGCGGCCTACGGCGGCCACTCCTGCGAGCAGGTGGCGCTGGGGCTGGGAGCGCGTACGGCGGCGGGCGCGGAGCCCGATCCCGTGGCCTGTGGCGACCTGCTGGCCGAATGCTGGGAAAAGATTTTGGAGCTGATCCAGAACTACGATCTGGATTTCATGGCCCATGCCTGAGGTGGACGTGGAGATATTGCACGAGACCCAGAGCCTGTGCCCTGTCTGCCTGCGACGGCTGGATGCCCGGTATGTGCGGCGGGGGCAGAGCATCCTGCTGGAGCGTACCTGCCCGGAACACGGCACCTTTGCCGTGGACATCTGGCACGAACGGACGGAAGAGGACGTCACGCCGCCGCGTTTCGACGGCTGGTCACGGCCCAAAACGCCGTCGTACCCGCGTGAACCGCGCACAGCTGTCCGGCACGGCTGCCCCTATGATTGCGGTCTGTGTCCGGCCCATGCCCAGCATACCTGCACGGGCCTGGTGGAAGTGACCCTGCGCTGCAACATGGCCTGCCCCATCTGCTATGCGGCGGCCGGCGGGGCCGTGCCCGACGATCCTTCGCCGGAGACCGTGGCCTTCCAGCTGGACAGCCTGCGCCGGGCCTCGCCGGGCTGCAATGTCCAGCTTTCCGGCGGCGAGCCCACAGTGCGCGACGATCTGCCCGCCATCATCCGCATGGCGCGGGAACGGGGCTTCGGCCTGTTGCAGGTCAACAGCAACGGTCTGCGTCTGGGGCTGGAAGCGGGCTATGCCCGAAAGCTGCGCGAGGCCGGGCTGGATTCCGTCTATCTGCAATGGGACAGTCCCGATCTGGAGGGCTGTCTGCCTTTGCGGGGGACCGTGGCCCTGCCCGATGGTCTGGATCTGCTGGCGGTCAAGCGCCGGGCCGTGGAGCAGTGCACGGCCGCCGGTCTGGGCGTGGTGCTGGTGGCCACCGTGGCCCGGGGCGTCAATGATGACCGTCTGGGGGCCCTGCTGCGTCTGGCGCTGGAGCTGGGCCCCGGCGTGCGCGGCCTGCATATCCAGCCCGTGGCCCGTTTCGGTCGCTATCCCGGACGGCTGGAAGACGGCCTCCGCTTCACCCTCAGCGATGTGATGGCCGCCCTGTGCCGTCAGGTCCCGCAGTGGCTGCGCATGGAGCATTTCCACCCGCCGGGCTGCGAGCATTCCCTTTGCTCCTTCAGTTCGCTCTACGCGCGGGAAAAGGCGGCGGACGGCAGCCCATCCCTGCGCTGGCTGCCTGATGCGGCCCGCTCCTGCTGCGGTCCTGCCGTGGACAAGGTGCCGGTCCCGGCGGCCGAAGGGGCGCGCAAGTCCCGGCAGTTCGTGGCCAGTCACTGGCGCGGTGACGACAGTCCCCGGGACGGGGGCAAGGCGGCGCTGGCCGATGACTTCGGCCGCTTTCTGGCCCGTGCCGGGGCCGAACAGCGCTTCACCCTTTCCTGCATGGCTTTTCAGGATGCGCTCTCTCTGGACGTGGAGCGGGTGCGCGGCTGCTGCATCCATGTGGTGCGCCCCGATGGCCGCATGATCCCCTTCTGCCTCCACAACCTTACGTCCACGGAAGGCCGGATGCTCTATCCGCAGCGTCTGGCTTGCGGGGAGGAAGGCCATGACGGCATCTGATCCGCGTTCCCCGGCAAAGGCACGGAGTACGGGGCAAGCGCCGTCGCTCCTGCCCCCGGCCGTCCGGCAGGCCCTGGAACATCCCGGGCCTTTCGCGCTGGGGCTGGATGCCTGGCTGGCGGCGGAGTGCGGCGCGACGCACCCCCAAGAACTGGCCGCCGCCGTGCGGGCACGCCAGCTGGAGCTGCTCAATGCCGATCTTTGCCATATGGCGCTGCACAGTCCTTTGTACCGGCAACGTCTGGCCGGGGTCGGGCGCTGGTCCGCGGCAGGTCTTCGTCCTTTGCATGATCTTTCCGAGCTGGCGGAACTGCCGTTCACCACGGCCGACGATCTGCGCCCCGGCGAGGCGCTGCTCTGTGTCTCGCGTGACGAGGTGGCGCGCATGGTCACGGTGAGCACCTCCGGCAGTACGGGCGTGCCCAAACGGCTGGCCTTCAGCGATGCCGAGCTGGCGCGCACACGGGACTTCTTTGCCGTGGGCATGGCCCAGATGGTCACGGCAGGGCAGCACGTGGCCGTGCTGTTGCCGGGCGCCCACCGCCCGCGGGGCATCACGGATCTGCTGGCCGGGAGCCTGGCGCCGCAGGGCGTGTGCGTGACGGCCTGCATGGATCTGGCCGACCTGCTGCTGTGCGTGCCGGAGCAGGCCCCGGAAGGAGCGGCGGTCCGTCTGGCGGCTGTCCGTGCCGCCTGGCAGGCGCTTGCGGCCACCGCTCCCGCCGGTCTGGGGCTCGTGCTGCTGCCCCGCCAGATGGCGTGCCTGTGGCGGGCCTTTCCCCAGACGCCGCCGGGCCTGTGTGCCGCCCTGTGCGCTGCCGACTGGCTGGATCCCGGTCTGCGCCGTCAGGTGGAGCAGGGCTGGGATTGCCTTGTGCTGGATCATTACGGCTCCACGGAGAGCGCCTTTGCCGGGGCCGTGCAGTGCCGCTGCCGTGAAGGGCGGCATGTGCGGGCCCTGGACCTGCTGCTGGAGATAGTCCATCCTGTGACGGGCAAGGTCCTGCCGGCGGGCGAGACCGGGGAGCTGGTCATCACCACCTTGCAGCGGCGGGCCATGCCCTTGTTGCGTTACCGTACGGGCGACATGGCCAGCCTGCTGGACGGGCCCTGTGCCTGCGGCAGTCCGTTGCCGCGTCTGGGGCCGGTGCTGGGGCGCATCGAGTATGCCGGACAGGGATTTCGAGTGACGCATCCCCGCAAAGGGGGGAGCGAGGAGAGGAGGTCATGCACCATTACGCTTTGATGCTGGCTGCCGGTGCGGCGTCCCGCATGGGGCGGTGCAAGGCCCTGCTGCCGCTGCCCTTCCCGGACGGGGACTGCTGCGCTCTGGAGCGTCTTGCCCGGATGTACGCTTTTTGCGGGCAGCGCTTCGTGGTTACCGGACATCATGCGGGGCTGCTGGAGCCGGTGGCACCCGGCTGGGGCCTGCGCGCTGTCCGTAATCCCCGCCCGGAAGACGGCATGTTCTCTTCCATCTGTGCGGGGCTCCAGGCCGTTCTGGAACAGGCCCGGGCGGATGGCGTGGAGCCGGAGCAGGGCGGCGTGTTCGTCCATCCTGTGGACGTGCCCCTGACCCGGCGCCTGACCCTGCTGGCCCTGCTGCGGACTGCGGACGCCGTGCCGGGGACAGCCCTGCAGGCGGCGTTCTGTGGCGAGCCGGGGCATCCCGTCTATCTGCCCCTTTCCCTCGTGCCCGCCATCCTTGCCCATGACGGTCGTGAAGGCCTGCGCGGTGCGCTGGCGTCTGTCCCCTGCCGTCAGGTGCCGGTGGCCGATGCCGCCATGCTGCTGGATATGGATACTCCCGAGCAGTACGCGGACCTGCAGGACAGGGCCGCCTGCCACGATGCCCTGACGCGGGACGAGGCCGAAGGCCTGCTGCTCCAGGCCGGTGTGCCGGAGCGGGGGCTGCGCCATGCGCTGGCCGTGGGCCGGGTGGCGGAAGCCCTGTGCGCGGCCCTGACGGAGGCCCGGGGCGAGAAGGCTCCCGTGGAGACGGCTTTGGCGCTGGCCTCCGGGCTGACGCACGATATCTGCAAGGGCGTGCATGGCCATGAGGCCGCCGGAGGGCGGCTGCTGGCTCGTCTGGGGCTGGCCCGCATGGCTGCCATCGTGGCGGCCCACAGGGATCAGAGCGTCCCGGCGGAAAAAAAACTGGGTGCGCACGAGCTGGTCTATCTGGCGGACAAATACTGCCGGGGCGGGATCTGGGTGCCGGTGGCGCAGCGTTTTGCCCAGAAACTGGAAGAATTCGGCGCTGATCCGGGCGCCCGGGCCGGTATCGAAGGGCGGCGCGACCGGGCACTGGCTCTGGAACGGCGGCTGGCCGTGGAGCTGGGCCGTGACCCCGCCCAGCTGGCACGGGAAGTGCTGGATACGGCGGACATCGGTACGCGCGCGCAGATGCTGGATGCCCGGCGCGCTCTCTGGACGCCGCTGTGCCCGCTGAGAGAGGATGCCTGACATGGCCGGGCTCTGGCTGTTGCGTCACGGTTCTTTGCCGCCCAATCCTGAGCGGCGTTTCGTGGGCGCACGCGACATCGCCCTTACCGCTGCGGGGCGGGAGCAGATACGGCAGGCCGCCCGGGCCCTGCTGGCGGAATGCGGTGCGGCAAACGGACTGCCGCCCTTTGGTGCCGCAGCCACCGGGCAGGGCAGACATGCGTGGACGGCGGTGGCAGAGGCGGCGGAGAGAGGGGCGCTACGGGAAGGGGAGAGCGGCCGGTATGGGCCCTTCCTGCCCCGGTACATCATCTGCTCGGATCTGGGGCGCTGCCGGGAAAGTGCACGGCTGGTGCAGGAAGTCTTCCATGCCCGGGGCCATGCCATAGATATTTTTCCCGATGCGGGACTGCGCGAGATATCGCTGGGGCTGTGGGAAGGGCTGACCGTGGCCGAAGTGGAAAGCCGCTGGCCGGGCAGCCATGCGGCACGCGGGGCAGACATGGCGGGCTTTGCGCCGCCGCAGGGAGAGAGCTTCGCCGCCGTGCAGGCCCGTGCCGTGGCCTGTGTGGAACGCTGGCAGGCCCGGTATCCTGATGAATGTTTGCTGCTGGTCAGCCACGCGGGCGTGCTGCGTAGCCTGTTGTGCCATTGGCTGGCCCTGCCGCTGGCCGAAGTGATGCGCGTCCCCCAGCATTATGCCTGCCGTATCTGGCTGTCGGGACAGGAATTTTAGAGGGGAAGAGCTTCCTCTAGTGGGGTCTTGGGGGCTTCCTTTCCATCTTCTCCAAGACGCTTTGGTCAGGGAAATGGCAGGGGGGCGCCTACAAGGTCGGCTTGGATGTGGGACTTTGAAAGGCGGACCTCCCAACTGCGCGGTCCGGCTGTCGTTGTGGAGGGGGATGCCCCGGGTGATGCCGTGCGCGGGGAGGGCGTCCGAGGGAAAAGAGTTTTACGTTTGCGTAACGGGAGAGCGGCACAGGGCGGGCCTGTGACGATGCCCTGGGACAGCGCGCGGGGCCTCCTGAAAGAAGCCCCGGGTTCCTTCCTAATCCAGGGTCAGGATGACGGACAGGGCCTTGAAGATGACCCAGACGCTGCTGCCCACCGGCGGGATGGGGCTTTCACCGCGTACATGCAGGGCGCAGGCCTGGCTGCCGTCAGGCAGGTTGACCAGGATCTCGGCCAGCATCTCGTCCTGGCGCACGCGTTCCACCGTGCCCCGGAAGCAGTTGCGTGTGGCCACGGGGGGCTTGTCCTGGCCCTGGTCGGGCTCGATGATGATCCAGGGGGCCTTGATGCTGGCGGTGACCAGCATGTCCTTGGAAAGCCCCAGGCTCTTGCAGCTTTCGTCCGTGATCATGGCCGTGACGCGCAGGCCGCCCGCCGTGCACAGGACCACGGTGACGATGATGCCCGAGGCCCGCAAATGTTCGATGCGGCCGTGGAAGACGTTTCGGGCGCTGGTACGCAGCCCGCTGGTGCGCTGGACATGTTCACGCAGCAGGGTCTGCGCGGCCTTGAGGTTGTAGCGGATGCTGCCGGACTGCTGACGGCGGTTGCGCCCGGCGAACATGTCGGCCACAGGGGCGGGCAGGCCCTGGCGGACCAGCTCGAGGATGCGGGTCTGGCGCAGGCTGCGGGCACTGAGCAGGCCCGCGGGCAGGCCGCAGGCATTGCCGCACTGCTGCAGGCTGCGCCGCACATAGCTGGCATCGCAGTGGAGCAGGGCGCCGCTGGGCGTGAACAGGGCGGGGTCTTCCATCATCTGGCGCAGACGGCGGCAATGGGTGGCGGGCAGGGGGACCTGCCGGGCATGTTCCCCCTGGATGTGGATGATCCCGGAGCCCCAGTCCATGTGCCCCAGTTCCAGAGCAAGGGCCTCCACCAGGCGCAGACCGCCATAACGCAAGAGCATGAAGATGCACCACAGGCGGGCATGGGCCCGGCGTGCCCGCATGCTGGTCGATTCGGCGTACTGCTGCCAGTACCAGGATTCGGCGGCCAGCAGTTCCTGATCGCTCAGGCCTTTTTCGTCACGCAGCAGGCTGGCAGTATCCTGGCGCATGAGCTTCTGCTGCAGCCATTTCCTGTCTTCCGTCTCCAGACTGTGCAGTAAAGTGCTAAGTTTTTCACGTTTTTGTGCGAAAACCATAGAAAACCTCCCTGAAGCTTCCCTAAAATAACTTGTATCATAAGATGTTACAAGTTGTCGCGCTTTTCATATAATCCGTGTCTGCCTTGCCCCGCTCCTGAAGGCGCGTAAAGTGCATCATGACAAGAACATAAAAAAGCCAAGGAGGCTTGTATGTTGTTTGAACGAGTGCTTTCCGCCTGTACCAAAAGCGTGTCTCTGGCCGTGGCCGCCCTTGTCCTCGCCCTCGGTTGCGGGCAGGCCGTGACGGCGTCCGCCGGGGAGATGACCGTTTCCGCGGCGGCCAGCCTGACCAATGCCTTTGCCGAACTCAAGACCGCGTTCGAAAAGTCCCATCAGGGCCTGACCGTGCATACCAATTTTGCCGCCTCCAACCCGCTGCTCAAGCAGATGCAGGAAGGGGCCCCGGTGGACGTGTTCGCCTCCGCCGACCAGGAGACCATGGACAAGGCCCAGAAAGCCCAGCTCATCAAGCCTGAAAGCCGCAAGAATTTCGTCAGCAATACCGTCGTCCTCATCGTGCCCGCCCAGGGCAAGAAGTTCGGCAGCCTTGCCGAGCTCAAGAAGGCCCAGCGCATCGCCGTGGGTTCGCCCGAAAGCGTGCCGATGGGCCGTTATACGCGTGACGCCCTGAAGAGCGCCGGACTCTGGGAGACCCTCCAGCCCTCCTTCATCTACGGCAACAGCGTGCGGCAGGTCCTGGATTACGTGGCCCGTGGTGAAGTCGATGCCGGCATCGTCTACGCCACCGACGCCAAGCAGCGCGCCGACAAGGTCGATGTCTGCCTGACGCTCACGGGCCATAAGCCTGTCACCTATCCCATTGCCGTAGCCACCACCGGCAGCAATGCTGCCATGGGCCAGGCTTTCGTGGACTTCGCCCTTTCCCCCGAAGGACAGGCGATCCTGGCCCGTTACGGCTTCTCCAAGCCGTAGGATTCTGATGGCGACGGCGTTGCGGGCGCTGTCGTCCTGTTCCCACCGGGCCCGGACATGTCCCGACTCCTGCGTGTCCGGGTCCGGCATTTTGCGCTGAATGTCTCCGGTCCGGCGGTATCGACGACGGCCGGAGCCCAGGATGCTTCCCCCTGACGGCGGTCGGGCCTGGTCCCCCGCCGGTATCGTTGCCCGGATACCGCATGGAATACCTTGTCCCTACCGATCTTGCCCGGCCGCTCCTGCTTTCGCTGCGGGTGGCGGGCATCGCGACCGCGCTCTCCTTTCTGGCCGCGCTTTTCGTGGCCTGGCGTCTGGCCCGTCGCCGCGGCCCCCTGCCGGCCCTGCTGGATGCCCTGTGTACGCTGCCCCTTGTCCTGCCGCCCACGGTGCTGGGCTATTACCTGATCCTCGTCGTGGGCCGTAACGGCCTGCTGGGCCCGGCGCTGCGGGATCTTGGCCTGCAGCTCATCTTTTCCTGGCAGGGGGCGGTGGTGGCCGCCACCGTGGTGGTCTTCCCGCTGCTCTACAAATCCGCGCGAGCGGCCCTGGAACAGGTGGACCCGCATTTGGAGAACGCCGCGCGCACTCTGGGGGCCTCGGAGCTGCGCATCCTGCTGACCGTTTCCCTGCCGCTGGCCTGGAAGGGCATCTTTGCCGGGCTCATGCTGGCCTTTGCCCGCGGCATGGGCGAATTCGGCGCGACCCTGATGGTGGCGGGCAACATCCCCGGCAAGACGCAGACCCTGGCCCTGGCCATCTACGATGCCTTCCAGGCGGGCAATGACGCCCTGGCCACCCTGCTGGTGCTGGTGACGTCCGGGTTGTGCGTGACCCTGCTCATGGCCGCCGAAGTGCTGGTCAAATACAAAAGAAGGCGGCGCAGCGCATGATCTCTCTGGATATAAAAAAATCATTCGACGATCCCGGCAGGGAAGCGCCCTTCCATCTGGGCATCCGTCTGGAGATGCCGGAGGACAGCCGGACCCTCGTTTTGTTCGGCGCTTCCGGTTCGGGCAAGACCCTGACCCTGCATTGCCTTGCCGGTCTGGTCCGGCCCGATGCCGGGCGAATCGTGGTGGACGGGAACATCCTGTATGACAGCGAGCAGGGCATCTGTGTGCCTGCCCGGCGGCGGCGCATCGGCTACATGTTCCAGGATTACGCCCTGTTCCCGCATCTGAGCGTGTTGCATAACGTGGCCTATGCCGGGACGGGCCTGCTGCCCTGGCGCCTGAACGGGGAACAGCGCACCTGGGCCATGGATCTGCTGGAGCGCCTGGGCATCGCTCATCTGGCCCGCCTGTACCCGGGCAACCTCTCCGGCGGGCAGAAGCAGCGTGTGGCGCTGGCACGGGCCCTGGGGACACGGCCGTCGCTCCTTTTGCTGGACGAGCCCTTTTCCGCGCTCGACCCCCTGCTGCGTGAACGCCTGCGCGGCGAGATACAGGAGATCCTTGCCGCATTCGCCATCCCGGCCGTCATCATCAGCCATGACCCGGAAGACGTGGACGCCTTTGCCGGGACCCTGGTCACCTACCACCGGGGACGGGCCCGCATGATCGCGGATTATGCCTCCCTGCGCCGGGAGTACGCGTCGGCGGGCGATTGTTTGCGCCATCTGCAGCAGGAGATGCAGGCAGAGAGCGCCCGGGCCGCAGGGCGGTAGTCCGGGCGGGCCATAAGCAACGGCAGGCTCCCCTACGTTTTTGCGACTTGGGCCCCGGTACTTGAGGTAACGGCCTGCCTGCATAGGAGACTTTTTGCTTGCCGCCATCCAGAAAAGAGGGACAGATCCCTGATGAAAAGCCTCCTTCGGGAGGCTTTTTTGTTGCAGTCCTGCATCCGAAGAGAAGGGAAAGGATGCATGGTTGCGCCACAGGAAGAGGGGAGGAAAGAATTTCTTCAAACCTGTCACATGTTCTGCCGAAGGTACGGATTTTGCTTGTCATTTGCGAAAGATTTCTTTTGAATAGCCGTGGCGTCAGCCTGTGACGCCGGGGAGAAAAGATGACGGATACGGAACGATCCATACCGGGGACAGGGCCTGCGGCACGCCGCGCCTGGCAGAAGGGGCTGCCGCTGGCGCTCCTGACCCTGTTGTGCATGACCCTTTTTGCCCTCAACTCCATCCTGTGCCGCCTTGCCCTGCTGCATCACGGCATGGATCCGGTCAGTTATACGGCCATCCGCATGACGTCCGGCGCTTTGATGCTCTTTGCCCTGCACAGATGGCGCCAGCGGCGTCACGGACAGGTGCCGGACTGGCGGGGGCAGGGCAGCTGGGGCGCGGCCCTGGCGCTGTTCACCTACATGCTGGCGTTTTCCATCGCCTATGTGAGCATGCCCACCGCGGCCGGGGCCCTGGTCATCGCCGTGGCCGTGCAGACCAGCATGATAGGTTATGGGATCCATGCGGGGCAGCGCCCCAACCTGGGGCAGACGCTGGGGATAGGCCTGGCCATGGCCGGGCTCGTGGTCCTGCTGCTGCCCGGTCTGGAAGCGCCGCCCCTGCCGGCCGCCTGCGTGATGTTCGTGTCCGGCTCCGCCTGGGGGGCCTACAGCCTGTGCGGCCGCAAGTTCCGTCACGCTGCGGAGGCCACCACCGACAACTTCATCCGCTGCGTCCCCCTGGTCCTGGTGCTGATGCTGGCCCTGTGGTGGCGGCTCTCCCTGCCGGTGCAGGGGGTGGCGCTGGCCCTGTGCGCCGGGGCCCTGGCCTCCGCCCTGGGCTATATCCTCTGGTATGCGCTGGTGCCCTGTTACAGTATCGCGGCCGCTGCCGCCGCCCAGCTGAGCGTGCCTGTGATCACGGCCCTGGGGGCGGTGGTCTTCGTGGGCGAGGCCATCACCCTGCGCCTTGTCCTGTGTTCGGCCGCCATCCTCGGCGGCATCTTCATCGTGGCTTTGTGGGGGCAGCGTCATGCTGTGCCCCGGCCTGACGGCAACAGATGCGGACAATCGGCGGATACCGCCCCAAGGAGATGATCATGATGCAAGGACTGGAACTTTCCCGGCGCTATTTCGAAGCCTGCCTGCCCCTGTGCGCCGTGGGCCTGGCAGGGGAGGGCTCGGAATGCCTGGGCTTCGACGATGCCACGTCCCGGGATCACGACTGGGGGCCGGGCTTCTGTATCTGGCTTTTGCGGGAAGACCTGGCCCGGCACAGGCAGCGGCTGGAAGACGTCCTGCGCCTGCTGCCCGGGACCTTCGAGGGTTTTCCCTGTCGCATGACGCCGGAGCGGCGCATGGGGCGGACAGGACCCATGGCCATGGAAGATTTTTACGCCCGCTTCACCGGCCGGGACACGCCGCCTTCCGACTGGCGTCACTGGCTGGGCATGCAGGAATGGGGACTGGCCACCTGCACCAATGGCGAAGTTTTTTTCGACGGGCCCGGTCGCTTCAGTGCCTGGCGCACGACCCTGCTGGACTATTTTCCCCGTGACCTGCATCTGAAAAAAATGGCCACGCGCTGCATGCAGATGGCACAGGCGGGCCAGTACAACCTGCCGCGCTGTCTTGAACGCGGGGACAGCATCGGCGCCATGCTGGCCCTGGGGCGCTTCAGCGAGGCGGCCCTTTCCCTGGCCTGCCTGCTGAACCGGCGGTATCTGCCGTTCTACAAATGGGCCTGGCGCACCGTGCAGGGCCTGCCCCGCCTGGGGGCCGATATGTGTACTGCCCTGCAACAGGCCGCAGCGGCCCCTTTGACGACCGAAGAAGGCGGGCAGAAAGCCGTGGCGGCCGTGGAAGACATCTGCGCTCTTGTGGCGGCGGAGCTACGGCGTCAGGGACTGAGCGATGAGCAGGACAGCTGGCTGTGGCTGCACGGGCCGATAGTGATGCGGCAGGTGCGCACGGTGGAGATCCTGCGCATGGACCTGCTGCGGGATTAACGGGCAGGACACAGCCGGAACAGCGGGCAGACGGTTGCGACCGGCTGCCCGTTTTGGCAACATGGGGCCAGCATGGCCGGACGTCTGCGCATACGGCCCGGCAGAAGAGATCTTTTCAGGAGTACGAACATGGATGCGAAAAGCTGGATCCAGGAGATCCGTGCCGCCGGCAAGCTGATGGCTGCCGGGGACCTTGTCGGTGCCGAAAACCGGTATCGCCAATTGCTGGACAAGGGGACGGACAATCCTCTGCACAAGGCTCTGGCTCTGGACGGGCTGGGGCGTGCCGTCTTCGAGCAGGGCCGTCAGGCCGAAGCCATCGAAGCCATCGAGGCGGCCGTGAGCCTGCTGCGTGAGCGGCAGGGCGTGCAGGATCCCGCCACCTGTGGCGCCCTGCAGAATCTGGGGCGTCTGTACCTTGCTGCCGGACAGGTGGAAAAGAGCATCGCCGTGAGCCGCGAAGCCGTGGACGGCCTGCGTGCCGGTTTTGGGGAAGACCATCCGCTGGTGGCCGGGGCCATGATGCGCCTTTCGGCCTGCCTGTACATGCAGCGGGATCTGGATGGCGCCGAGGCGCTGCTGCTCAAGGCCCGGGACGTGTTCGAGAAGCAGAGCGGCGACGAGTCCCGCATGGATGTCTCCACCTGCCTGAACAATCTGGGACGCATCCATGAAGAGCGCGGCGATCTGGAACAGGGCATCGCCCTGCACCGCCAGGCCGTGGCCATCCGCAAGGAGCTGCTGGGCGACCATACGGAAACGGCCTTCTCCCTGGGCAACCTCGGCGTGGCCCTGGCAACGGCCGGCCAGTGGCAGGAAGCCGTGGATACCCTGCAGGAAGCCCTGGACTGCTATGCCCGTGCCGGGCATACCACCGGACCGGACATCGAAGGCTACCGCAAGAATCTTGAGATCTGCCGCCACGCCCTGAAGATGGTGGCTCCGGGGACGACATCCCAGGTCAGCGACGACTAGCCGTCCACATCTTTTTGAGGACGACATGAAACGGCAACGGGGAAATGCCTCATGGCATTTCCCCGTTTTTTTGTACAGGAAGGAAAGCTGCCGTAATGGGCCGATGTTTGCGCCTGACGGACAGCAGGCGATGGCACGAAGATACAGACAGTGCTCCCGGCAGGGCGGGAGATCGCCTGACAGCTCCGGAGCCTCGGCGAAATTTGTCCGGCAGGGGCAGGTGCCTCAGCGGCGGCGCAGGACAAAGGCCAGCACGAGGATGACCAGGGCCAGGCCTCCGGCAGCCACGGGCAGGGCCTCCATGGCGTCCAGACTGTCGCCATACTGCTGCCGGACCAGGGCGGCCCCGGCAAAGATGACACCGGCAAGGATGGCCTTGAGACCCACACCGCGCCATTGTCTCTGGCGCAGGGCCGTCCAGCTCCGGTACAGGCTGTCGCCGTGGCGCGCTTCATAGGCGGCCAGATCGAGGCCGCGGCGGGCCAGCTCCGCATCGAAGAGCTCGCGGGCCTGTTCGGTCAGCTTGGGGCGTTCCAGCGCGCACAGGCTTTCGTCATCCAGTTCCGCGTAGCGCTGTTGCAGCAAAGTCTTTTTTTCGTCGTTCGTCATGGCTGTACGGGAAGGGTCGGTGCCGGGGCCTGCGGGGAGACCATTTCCGGCAGGAAGGTGATGCGCGGCAGGCCCCGTCCTTCCAGCGCACCGCGGACGCGCTGTTCAAACAGCTCCCTGCCCATGACCGGGCCGTCCTCCTGGCCGTCGAGCGTGACATGGGCTTCCAGCAGGGCCGGGCCGTAACTGTCCGGGGCCGTCTGGTAGCCGCTGGCCGTGGTGACGCTCAGCGGCGCGTGCATGAAATCGAGGCTCTGCATGAAGACCCGGAAGCGTACTTCACTGGCGTTGTCGGGGCCTTCCCACAATTCCATGGCCAGGATGGTGCCGGGCGGCAGGGCATTGGGCGGAAAACCCGACGCCTGCCAGTCGATGCCCAGCAGCGAGCCGATGGCCGCCAGGTTGTTGTCGTTGCCTACAAAAACGGCGCACCGGGCCTCGTTGAGACGCGGGTCGGCATGCTGGCTGTAAAGGGCAAGGGCCATGTCCCGCAGCAGGGGGCCGCCGTAGATGCCGGCGACCAGCGGCGTGCGGTGCAGGGCATTGAAGATCTCGCTGCGGATGGGCAGGAGCTTGCGCAGGGCCGCGGCATTGGCCTGGCCCCAGGCGGCATCCTGCTGCGGCCACTGGGCGTATTCCTGCACCAGCAGGTCCACCAGGGGCGATCCCAGACCAAGGCCGCCCCGTATCTCCACACGGCGGCCCATGTCCATGATGGAGATGGAGGGGACCATGTCGGACAGGCGGCAGCCGCCGGGCAGGTTGATGCTGTTGCAGGCTTCGGAGGACAGGGGGCCCGTGAGCTGGTCCAGCAGGGACATGGGCTCGCCCAGGCTTTCCCAGAACTGGGAAAAGTCCCCGTTGATGTGGTCCAGGACGGCCAGGGCCGTCTCGGCCGGGTCGAAGATGGCAAGACCGGCCTGGACAGGCTCAAAGAGAGGGTCGGGATCCAGGTTCACCACGGCATAGGAAGGCAGCGTGCCCGGCGTCAGGCCCCGCAACAGGGCCTCGGCACTGCCGCGGCTGCGCGGGGTGTTGTCCGCACGCACGAAGACCCGGGATTCGGTCTTTTGCGCCGGCAGCAGGCCCGCCTCAAGATACAGGGCACGCAGGGAGGCCCATTGGGCCGTCAGCAGCCCGGCGCCGCGCGGCGAGAGCTGGCCGGGCCCCACAGGCCATTGCGGCCAGGCTTTGCCGGTGATCCGGGGCAGCTGGTTATCGTCGGCCGGTGCCGCGACACCATGACGTGTCAGCATGACGACCTTGCTGAGGTGATACGCGGATGGGGCAGCAGACACCGGACAGGGTATCAGGCCCAGGAGCAGGGCGAGCAATCCGGCGAGGCATGTCCAGGTTCGCATGAGGATCTCCTTTCTTGGTGGAAGCATAAGCGTAAACGATGCCGGGGGCAATGTCTTGCGCAGATATGCCCGCAACCCCTCTGAGCGCGGATGTGACGTTCATGTTACAGGCGTTCGGGCATGGACAAAGCGGCCCGGCGCTGCTAGATTCCTGCTTTCCACCTGTAGAGGAACACGGCCTGAGGACAGGCCGACAGCCGCCGGGCGGCGCAGGCGGAGAGAGTTTCAGCAACGACCCGAAAGGGTGGAGCATGGCATGAGCAGACTGACCAATCGAGATTTTTTGAAGGAAACGGACTTTACTTCCGAAGACCTGATCTACTTGCTGGATCTGGCCGCCGCACTGAAAAAAGCCAAGCAGGAAAAGCGCGAGCCCAAGTTCCTGCTGGACAAGAATATCGTGCTATTGTTTGAAAAGGATTCCACCCGGACCCGTTGCTCTTTTGAAGTGGCGGCCCATGACCAGGGTGCCCACACCACCTATCTGGGCCCCTCCGGTTCCCAGATCGGCAAAAAGGAATCCATGGCCGATACGGCCCGTGTGCTGTCCGGTTTCTATGACGGCATCGAATACCGCGGCTTTGGCCAGAGCATCGTGGAAGAGCTGGCCCGTTTTGCCAGCGTGCCGGTGTGGAACGGCCTGACCAACGAATGGCATCCCACCCAGATCCTGGCGGACTTTTTGACCATGCGCGAGCATTGCGACAAGCCCTACAAGGACCAGACCATGGCGTATATCGGTGATGCCCGTTACAATATGGGCAATTCCCTGATGATCGCCTCGGCCATGCTGGGCCTGGACTTCCGCAGCGTGGCGCCCCGGGCCCTGTGGACCTCCGACGAGATCTACGAACAGGCCTGCGCCATCGCCGAACGGACCGGTGCCCGCATCACCCGCACGGAAGATGTGGACAGCGGCGTCAAGGGCTGCGACTTCCTGTATTCCGACGTCTGGGTCTCCATGGGCGAGCCGGAAGATGTCTGGCAGGAACGCATCAACCTGCTGACCCCCTACCGCATCGACAGCGAGATGATGCGCAAGACCGGCAATGAGCACTGCGCTTTCCTGCACTGCCTGCCCAGCTTCCACAACCGTGACACCATCATCGGTGAAAAGATGTACCAGCGTTTCGGTCTGGAATGCATGGAAGTGAGTGACGAAGTCTTCGAATCGCCCAACAGCCTCGTGTTTGCCGAGGCCGCCAACCGTATGCACACCATCAAGGCCGTCATGGTGGCCACGCTGGCCGACGTGCCGGACGATTTCGTGAAGCAGGGCCGCCTGTAGGCCGCACCGCAGCGGCCCGAAGCCTTCCCGCCGTCATGTGAAAGCCCCTCTTTTCCGGGGGCGCAGGGCTGGCGGCCCGGCTAGGGGCCGAACAACGACCTTATGCACAAAAAGAGCGTGTATCCCGTCATGGATGCACGCTCTTTTATTTTTATGCGGCAACGACTGTTCCGTCATCCTGCGGGAGGAGTGCCGGCTCCTGCGGACGCAGGCCCGCAGGGTCGCAGCGCTGTCCCATCCCGCGCACCCTCACTTTCCCGAAAAACATTTTGCCGGGTAGACCATGCCGTCCTTATGCTGTTTGCCCTGCCCCCAGGGGCATCTGTTGCCGGGCCGGGATCTGGGCGGGGTCCCCGCATAGTGCCCCTCATCCGCACCGGGGGACGGGAAGGCGGGGCTGTCCTGTGCGCGACATCAGCGTCACAGGGATCATGCAGCGGTTTTTGAAGGGTGAGGGGGAAAGGGGGAGAGGGGGACTTTTTTCCGCTGGAAAAAGTCCCCCTCTCCCCCTGAAAATATGGATCGAAACTTCTGCGGCTAGCGGTATTCGCGACCGGACCAGAGTACGCGGCCGATGACGCGGAACTGTTCGGCGCAGTCGCCGCTCAGGTCGAGGGTCACGGGAGGATAGGCGGGGTTGGTGCTGTGCAGGACGATCTGGCCGGGCAGCAGGTCGATGCGCTTGATGTAGATGGCATCCTCGAAGCCGATGGCGTAGAGGCGTCCGGAGACGATCTCGGTCTGTCCCTGATCCAGCAGGACGAGGTCGTTGTCCTGTATCTCGGGCACCATGCTGTCGCCCGAGACGCGCATCAGCACCATGCGGCGGGGATTGCCCTTGCGGTGCAAAAAGTCGCTGCGGAAGGCATAGCCGCCTTCCTGTTCGCTGCTGACTTCCAGACTGCCGGAACCGGCGGACAGGCGGGCCACCACCAGGGGCACGGTGATCATGTCCACATCGTCATCCACATCTTCCAGCATGAGGCAGGCGGGCATGGCACCGGACTCCACCAGCGGGAGGCGCATGGGGCCACGGCCGAAGAAGATCCAGTCGGCATTGCAGCCTGTTTCCGCGGCGCAGATGCGGACCCACTCGTCCGGGACCTCGCCTTTGGCCAGCGCCTGTTCCACATCCGTCACGGGCAGGCCCAGGGCCCGGGCCAGTTCAACAGCGGTGTCCGCTTCCAGCGCCTGCATGAGGCGTTGCACGATTGTCGGATCGGAACGGGAATCGGTCATGGATGGTCTCCTCGGCACAGTATGGAAAACGCCATCATGCTAGCAGCAGGGCAGGGGGAAGGCAAGCAGCGGCAAGGCCCGGCGGGCAGAAACGACGGCACGGAAGGGGCGCCGGCCTGAGCGAACGGGGAGGGACACGGGCAGGCTTTCGTGCAGACCGTGGTCCCCGGCTGCAGGCATCGGCATACCGGAAAAGGGATAGGCCCGGTACGGAGGCCGGACGCAGGACAAGAAAAAAGCCCCGCCGGAGCGGGGCTTGAAGACGATGTGCCGTATTAGGCAAGCAGTCCCTTGGAAGCCAGGACGCCCTTGAGGCGTTCCAGATGTTCGTCGGTCAGCGGGCAGAGCGGCAGGCGCATCTCGTCGGTCATGCGGCCCATGAGAGCCAGGGCGGTCTTGACCGGGATGGGGTTGCTTTCCATGAACATGGCCTGATGCAGGACGAAGAGGTCATGATGGATGCCCATGGCGGTGGAGATATCGCCCTTGGCAAAGGCATTGTACATGGCAGCCACCTTGCCGGGGACGATATTGGAGGTCACGGAGATGACGCCGCTGCCGCCGATGGACATGAGGGGCAGAGCGGTGAAGTCGTCACCGGAAAGCAGGCTGAAGCCCTTGGGGCACTGTTCCATGATCAGGCTGCACTGGCTCATGTCGCCGGTGGCTTCTTTCACGCCCACGATATTGGGGAACTCATGAGCCAGACGGCTGAGCGTGGCAGGCAGCAGGTTGGTGCCGGTACGGCCGGGAACGTTGTAGGGGACCAGAGGCATGTCGACGGCTTCGGCGATGGCCTTGAAGTGACGGTACAGACCTTCCTGGGTGGGCTTGTTGTAATAGGGGGTGATCAGCAGCGCACCGTCGGCCCCGGCTTTCTGGGCAAAGCGGGTCAGGCGGATGGCTTCGATGGTATTGTTGGAACCGGCACCGGCCAGGACGGGCACACGCCCCTTGACCTGGTCGATACAGATCTCGATGACACGTTCATGCTCTTCGTGGGAGAGCGTGGCCGATTCGCCGGTGGTGCCGCAAGGCACAAGGCCGTGGATTCCCTCACTGATCTGGAATTCAATGAATTCGCGATAGGCGGCTTCATCAACGGCGCCGTTTTTGAACGGCGTGACGAGGGCGGTCAGGGCACCGAAAAATTGCATGGTCCACTCCTTGGAACTGAGCTAAATGGGACTGCGGTTACTGGTTGATATATTCCTTGAGCTCCTTCCCGGCACGGAAGAAGGGCAGGCGTTTGGGCACGACGGAGACGCTTTCGCCGGTTTTGGGATTACGTCCGGCATAGCCGCTGTATTCCTTGATCTTGAAGCTCCCGAATCCCCTGATCTCGATACGGTCGCCAGCGATGAGCGAATCCTTCATCGCATCAATGAAAGTGTTCACCACCAAGGACGCATCATCGAACGGAAGATTGCTTTCTTCTGCCAGGGCCTTGATGAGTTCGCTCTTGTTCATCGTTCCTCCTCGTCGGTGAAAGGAGAGCGTTGGTAAAAAGGATGCCAGTCGTTATGATAAGGAATCCTATCCTTTTTGCCGGACGAGGTAAAGTTGCAGGGCAGAAAATGGCAGGGAAATATGCCCGGAAAAGTGCGGGACATGCCTGTTTTGCGGGGCAGACGCACCTTTCCGGGCCATGAAGACGCTATCAGCGCTGCTGTTCGTGCCTGTAGAGCAGATAGTCGTGCTGGAACTGGTCGATCTGGCCATCCAGGACGGCTTCCACGTCGCCGCATTCGCTGTTGGTCCGGTGGTCCTTGACCAGACGGTACGGCTGGAGGGTGTAGGTGCGGATCTGGCTGCCGAAGGCGATGGCGTCCTTGCCCGCATACTGGGCGGCGCGCTCGGCTTCGCGTTTTTGCAGCTCAAGGTTGTACAGACGGGCCTTGAGGATGCACAGGGCCGCTTCCTTGTTGTGGTGCTGGGACTTCTCGTTCTGGCACTGGGCCGAGATGCCCGTGGGGATGTGGGTCACGCGCACGGCGGAGCTGGTGGTGTTCACGCTCTGGCCGCCGGGGCCGCTGGAGCGGAAGGTATCGAAACGCAGGTCCGTTTCCTTGATGTCCAGCTGGATGTCGTCGCCCACGTCGGGCATGACGTCCACGGAGGCGAAGGAGGTGTGGCGGCGGCCGGAAGCATCGAAGGGCGAGATGCGGATCAGGCGGTGGATGCCGCGTTCGCTCTTCAGGAAACCGAAGGCGTGCGGGCCCGAGATGCGCAGGGTCACGCTCTTGATGCCGGCTTCATCACCGGGAAGATAGTCCAGCTCCTCCACGGTGAAATGGCGCCGGGCAGCCCAGCGGGTGTACATGCGCAGCAGCATCTCCGCCCAGTCCTGGGATTCGGTGCCGCCCGCACCGGGGTGGATCTCCAGGATGGCATCCTGGTTGTCCTCCTCGCCGGAGAGCAGCATCACCAGTTCCGTCTCGTCCAGCAGGGCGTCCAGGCTGTCCTGCTGTTTCGCCAGGGATTCCAGGGCCTCGTCCTCGCCGCTTTCCACAGCCAGTTCCAGCCATTCGTGCATGTCGTCATGGCAGGTCTTGAGGGCATTGAGGCGGGAGACCTCATCCTCCAGCTGGCGCTTTTCGCGCAGCAGGGGGGTCAGGGCTTCGGGATTGTCCCAGGCATTGGGGCGGGAAAGTTCCGTTTCGATGGCGGCAAGACGCTGTTCGCTGGCCGCGACGTCAAAGACGCCCCCAAAGGTTGTCGAAACGCTGGTCGAGGGGCTGGCAACGGGCACGAAGATCACTGAGTTGCAACATGAGAACTATCGAGGGGTTGAAGGTGAGGGGCGACGCGTGCCCCAGAAAATGCCGAGCCAGAGCAGTCCGGCGGCCAGCGGCAGCCAGAGCCCGAGCTTGTGATAGATGGTGGCCCCCTGTTGCAGGCGCAGACGCCCCCAGAGGGTATTTTCTTCGAACTGGCCCCCGCGGACGGTCACGCGGCCGCGGGCGTCGATGATGGCGGAGATGCCGGTATTGGTGCCCCGCAGCAGCCAGCGCCCCTGCTCCACGGCGCGCAGGGAGGCGAGGTACAGATGCTGGAGCGCCGCCGGCGAGCGGCCGAACCAGCCGTCGTTGCTGATGTCCACCAGCACGTTGGCGCCGTGCTCCACGCGGGCCTGCGCCAGCCAGGGGAAGACGGCCTCGTAGCAGATGAGCATGCCCAGGCGGAGGTCTTCGTGCACCAGGGGCGCGGCGGAGCGGCCGGGGGTGTAGACGCCCACTTCCTGGAGCAGGTCGGCAAGGAAATTCCAGTTGAGCCACTCCGGCACATATTCGCCGAAGGGCACGAGATGTTCCTTGTCATAATGGCCCGCCGTGTTGCCCGAGGGATCGAGGAGCAGGGCACGGTTGAAGACCTGCATGTTGCCTGCCGCATCATACTGGAAGCCGGGCACGCCGGTCAGCAGGGGGCTCTGGGCCTGGCGGGCCAGATTGCGCACCAGTGCGGACAGGATGCCGTTGTTGTCGAAATTGAAGGGCAGGGCCGTTTCAGGCCAGACGATGAGGGGCTTTTCGCCGGGATGGCGCGCCAGCTCCGCCTGTGTCAGGCGCAGATAGGTCTCCACCGTGCGGCGCTGGTAGGCCGGCACCCACTTCTGGTTCTGGTCGATGTTGCCTTCGGCAAAGAGGACGGCCACGCTGTCCTCGCCGCGGGGATCGTCCTCCAGCGGCGCGGTGTGCAGGCGCCAGGCACCATAGCCCAGCAGCAGGGCGGCCAGCAGTAGCCCGGTGCACACGCAGGCAGGCCGGCGCCAGTGCCGCAGGCTAAGGATCACCGTGACCCACAGGCCGGCCAGCAGATAGGCGCCCGTCACGTCGGCGGCCTGTATCCACAGGGGCCAGGCCGCCAGGGCGCCGCCCAGGGGCAGCCAGGGAAAGCCCGCCACCAGCGCGTAGACATATTCCAGAAAATACCAGGCAAGACCCAGCAACCAGGCCTGTGCCAGCGGGCCGCGCCCGCGCAGGGCATGGGCCAGCAGGCTGAACAGGCCGCCGGCGCTGGCCAGGCAGGTGGCCACCAGCACGGCGCAGACCGCCGCCAGGGCCATGGGCAGGTTGCCCACGGTGGCCATGGGAATGGTCAGCCAGTAGAGCACGGCCGCCATGCCCACGATGGAGCTCAGCCAGCCGCGACGCAGGGCCGCGCCCGCCGAGGGCGCCGAGCTGCCCAGCAGGGCCAGGCACAGGGGCAGCAGCAGGGCCAGCGGAGGCAGGGAGATCCAGCCGTTGGGAAACGCAAGCCACAACGCCGCGGCCCCCGCCAGGCCGAGGCCCGGGGGGGAGGAACGCAACCAGGCGTCACGCATCTCAGTCTTCCGTTTCAGAGGCGTCGGGCATGTTTTCCCGGGCCGGTTCCATGCGCAGGTGGCGGATGAGCTTCTTGTCCGCATCCAGCACTTCGAAGCGCCAGCCGCGCAGGATGAAGACCTCGCCGGGGGCGGGCACATGGCCGGCTTCCATGCTCAGGTAGCCGCCGATGGTGTCCACTTCGTCGGAGCTGAGGTCCACGCCCAGTTCTTCAAGATCTTCCAGCAGGGCACGGCCCGTGAGTTCATAGACATGGGCCCCCAGGGGACGGATGTCTTCCTCGCGGGGAGCGTCGTGTTCGTCCTCGATGTCGCCCACGATCTCTTCCAGCAGGTCTTCGATGGTGATCAGGCCCGAGGTGCCGCCGTATTCATCCAGCGCGATGGCGATGTGCTGCTTGCTGGCGCGGAATTCCTGCAGGAGGTTGCGGATGGGCTTGGTCTCGGGCACGAAGAACGGTTCGCGCATGATGGCACTGGCGGGCTGGTCAGCCATCTTGGGGTCCAGCAGGCAGCTCAGGATATCCTTGGCGTGGAGCATGCCGACCATGTTGTCCCGGGTGTCGCGGAAGACAGGGATGCGGGAATGGCCCGACTCCACGATGACCCTGGCCACTTCGGGCAGGAGCATGTCTTCGGGGACACAGTCGATGTCGGTGCGGGGCGTCATGGTGTCCTGCACCTGCAGGTCGTTGAAGCGCAGGATGCCCAGGAGCATGGACTCCTCGTCGGGCTCCACTTCGCCGTCGGCGCGGGCTTCGATGATGGCTTTTTCCAGGGATTCATCGTCTTCGCGTCCGAAAAAGCGGGTCAGACGCGACCAGATGGTGCCATTGCTACTATGACAGTCGGAACCACCGTCCAAAACAGCCTCCTAGAAGGGCTTTGCCTGCGCGCCGCACCGGCGCCGGGCAAAGGCATGTCGCCGTGCCGGGGCACGGGCTGGGGTGAGGGGGACGCCGCCGGGAACGCAGCCCACGAAGGCGGCGGGATGCGCAGCCTTGTCGTGGAGGCGTCCGGGCGGACGCAGGAGCGGATGCCGCGTCCGGGGCAGGAAAACGCGGTCTGCCGCCGTGTGTACGGCGTGGCCCTGAGCACACGCCTACAAAAGGCACCCGTCCTCTCAGGATAACGGGGAACATTCCCCAACGTCAACAGCGCATCCTTCTTTTATCAGGCGAAGATGCGCGGCACAAAAAGGGGACCCGCGGCTGGGCCGCAGGTCCCGGAAAAGACATCAGAGGGACTGCCGCTTGCCGCGTAGCAGGCCCAGCTTGTGCAGGTGGATCTCCAGACAGCCCACGGCCGCCGGGGTCACGCCGGAGATGCGCCCGGCCTGGCCGAGGTTGCGGGGCCGCACGCGGTCCAGCTTTTCCTCCACCTCGCGGGAAAGGCCCGCCACCTGCCGGTAATCCAGATCGGCGGGCAGCTCCACGGATTCCAGACGCGCGGCACGGGCGATGAGCTCGCGCTGGCGCTCCAGATAGCCCGCGTATTTGACGTCCACCTGGACGGTCTCCAGATCGCGCAGGTCGCGATCGGCCAGGGCCTCGGCCAGCGGAGCCGAGATGCGGGCCAGACGCTCCAGATCCATGTCGGGACGGCGCAGGGCCTCTTCCAGCGTCCGGCCGCGCAGCGCGGTACGCAGCTCCGTCTCTTCGGGAGTTGCCGGAGCGGTCTGCGCCGCTTCGTCACCGTCGGTCAGCTGGACGCGCACCTGCTGCAGCAGGCGGCGCACCGCATGGCCGTGTTCCATCTTGTCGTTGAAGAGGCGCCACTGTTCTTCGCCCACCAGACCGATCTTGCGGCCCAGCGGGGTCAGGCGCACGTCGGCATTGTCCTCGCGCAGCAGCAGGCGGTGCTCCGCCCGCGAGGTGAACATGCGGTAGGGCTCCTCGGTGCCGGAGGTGACCAGGTCGTCCACCAGCACGGCCATGTACGAGGAGTCGCGTCCGGGCACGAAGGGATCGAGCTCCTTCTCCCGGCAGGCGATGTTCAGGGCCGCCCACAGCCCCTGGGCCGCAGCCTCTTCGTAACCGGAGGTGCCGTTGATCTGGCCCGCCAGCCACAGACCGGGCAGAGCCTTGGTCTCCAGCGTGCCGTGTAGCTGCACCGGGTTGGCGTAGTCGTATTCGATGGCATAGCCGGGACGCACCATGACGGCATGCTCCAGACCGGGGATGGCGTGGATCATGGCCTGCTGCACGTCCAGCGGCAGGCTGGTGGAGATGCCGTTGGCATAGACCTCCGGGCTGTCCAGGCCTTCGGGCTCCAGGAAGATCTGGTGCCGTTCGCGCTCGGGGAAGCGCGCCACCTTGTCCTCGATGGAGGGGCAGTAGCGGGCGCCCGTGCCCTGGATGACCCCGGTGAACAGGGGCGAGCGGTCGAAGCCGGAACGGATGGCCGCATGGGCGGCCTCGTTGGTCCAGGTGATGTGGCAGGGCACCTGCGGCAGCACCGGGCCGGGACCACGGAAGCTGAAGCGCGGCGGCGGAGTATCGCCGGGCTGTTCCTCCAGTTTGGAAAAATCGATGGACGCCCGCAGCAGGCGCGGCGTGGTGCCGGTCTTGAGACGGCCCAGCGTGAGGCCCAGACGGCGCAGGCTGTCGGAAAGGCCCGTAGCCGGGGCATCACCCAGACGGCCGCCGGGCAGATGCGTGAGGCCGATGTGGATGAGGCCGGCCAGGAACGTGCCGGTGGTGAGCAGCACATGCCGGGCATGGAAGGTCAGGCCCTGGGCCGTGCGCACGCCGGCGGCATGGCCGTTCTCTTCCAGCACCTCGGTCACGGAGTCCTGCCAGATGCGCAGGCCGGGCGTGGAGAACAGGGTCTTCTTGAGGACCTTCTGATAGGCCTCGCGGTCGATCTGGGCGCGCGTGGCGCGCACGGCCGGGCCCTTGCTCATGTTGAGGGTGCGGAACTGGATGCCCCCGGCATCGGCCCACAGGCCCATCATGCCGCCCAGGGCGTCGATCTCGCGCACCATGTGGCCCTTGGCCAGGCCGCCGATGGCAGGGTTGCAGGACAGATAGCCCAGACGGTCCACATTGCCGGAGATCAGCAGCACGCTCAGGCCCAGACGGGCCAGGGCCACGGCGGCCTCGGAACCGGCATGGCCGCCGCCTGTCACGATACAGTCAAAACGGTTCTCAGCGCTGCATGAGCACATGGGCAAACACCTGGGCGTCCTTGAGGGTGGCGGTGATGGAAGAATGTTCGTCGGGCTGGTGGCAGGTGCTGTCGATGCAGCTCCACACGGCGGCGGGCAGGCCCTGCTGGCGCAGCAGGGCGGCCACGGTGGCGCCGCCGATGCCCACGGGACGGGCCTCCACCTGATAGATGTCCGTGACGGCACGGCGCAGGGCCGCGACCACGGGGCTGTCCGCAGCCGTTTCCGAGGCGCGCTGGCAGTGCTCGATGGCCACGTCGATGCGCACGCCGTGATGTTCGGCCACGGCCGTCAGGCGACGGCGGGCGGCGTCCAGCACATGCTCGGGTTCCACGCCGGGCAGCAGACGGCAGTCCACGTAAAAAGTGTCATGTCCGGGCAGGATGTTGACGCTGGGCACGTTGGCATCGTGGCGGCTGGGCACGAAGGTGGAGCAGGCCGGGTCGAACAGGGCGTCGCGGCGGGGGAAATCCTTGTGCAGCTCCATGCAGGCCAGCACGGCGGCGGCCCCGGCCACGAAGGCGTTGCGGCCCTTGTGGGGCGTGGAGGCATGGCACTGCACGCCGCTGACGTCGACCTTGAGCCAGCACAGGCACTTTTCGGCCACTTCGATGTCCGCGCCCGTGGGGGAACCGGAGTCCGGCACGATGTAGAAATCGTCAGCACGCAGGAAACGCTCCCCTTCGGGGAGAGCCGCGTGGCGCTCCAGCACATGGGCCAGGCCGTAGTCGTTGCCGCATTCCTCGTCGGCCATGAACACCAGGCCCAGGCTGAGTTCGGGGGTGATGTCGCAGGCATGCAGGGCTTCGGCCAGCAGCAGCATGCTCACCAGGCCCTGCTGGTTGTCCTCCACACCGCGTCCGACGAGCATGTCGCCCTGCCGGACCACCTGCCAGGGATCGGAATGCCACAGGGCCGGGTCACCGGGCGGCACCACGTCCATGTGGGCAAAAAGCCAGAGCGTCCGGGAGGAACGGCCGGGGATGCGGGCCACCACGTTGGGGCGCAGCCCGGAGGGCACGCGCGGATCGGCGGCATCCAGACGGCGGATGTCGCTCACCCCGCAGGCGCGCAGGCAGTCTTCGATATACAGGGCCTTGGCCAGCTCGCCCTCGCCGCCGTTTTCCGGGCCCAGGGCACGGAAGGCGGTCAGGTCGCCCTGAAGGGCCGCCACACGGTCCTGACGCTGATCCAGCCAGCGCAGGAGGGGGGACAGGGCGCTGTCCTGCGAACTTGTGTTCATGCTGTTTTTCCTTGAAGCCGCCCGGGCCTGGAGGCCCCTGCGGACAAATGACAAAAGGGAGGCTGTCGCGACAGCCTCCCCTGTGCAATGTGCCAGAAAATTGCAATCGGTGCGGGATGTTCGCGCCGGGCGCGTCCCGCATGCCGCGTATGGTCTAGCGACCCTTGGCGGCGCGCTTGGACGCCTTCAGGGGGTTGACCTTGGCAGCGGCGGCGACCTGCACCTTCACATGGGTAGCGAAGTTGCAGCGGCCACCGGACCACTTGCTGGCGGGGCTGGCGTAGCTGGAGCAGAAGTTTTCGCCTTCAAACTCGCGAATGCGATCACAGCCTTCGCACTTGTCAATGATGGGGGAAACCACAAAACCGTTCACAACCACGCCTTCGGCGGTTTTCACGGCATTAAGCAGAGCAGCCATAACGATACCTCCATGCGCCGAAGCGCTTTCGTTTCAGTCTGAATGGGGCACTATAGACCAAAAAACAATGGTGTCAAGTCCCCCCGTGCAAGGGAACCCCGCCCGGGCGGCTTTTCCGCTGCCGCAAGGGCCCCGCTCCGGCCCCGGCAGGCAAGGCCGCGACGGGAAGGGCTCCGGCTCAGGCCACCTGTTCGGACAGGCCCAGACGGCGCAGGACGAAGCGCCGCATCTCGCGCACTTCCGCGCACAGGGCCGGGTAATCAAAGCGGCTGAAGCGGCCGTCACGGTACAGGACCTCGCCCGCCACCATAGTCAGGGCCACTTCCATGCCCGTGGCCGCATAGACGGCGTGGGAGGCCGCGTTGAACAGGGGCTGCATGTTGGGCGCGGAAAGGTCCAGCGCGATACAGTCCGCGGGACGCCCCACGGCAAGGGTGCCGCCGTCACCGCCCATGGCCGCCGCACCGCCGCGGGTGGCCATGTCGAGCACCGTCCGGGCGGGCATGGTCTCGGGATCGCCCGCCGCCTTGTGCAGCAGGGCGGCGCGGCCCATCTCCGTGAACATGTTGAGGCGGTTGTTGCTGGCGGCGCCGTCGCTGCCCAGGGCCAGCCGCACGCCGGCATCCAGCATGGCGGGCACCGGGGCCACCCCGGAGGCCAGCTTCATGTTGGACGAGGGATTGTGGACAACGCTCACGCCGCGGCGGGCCAGCAGGGCGATCTCGTCGGCGTCCACGTCCACCCCATGGGCCAGGATGGTCCCGGGACGCAGCAGCCCCAGACGGTCGGCATGGGCCACGGGGCGCAGGCCGTGCTGTTCCAGGCTCAGGGCCGTTTCCTGACGGGTCTCGGCCAGATGGATGTGCAGCGGCAGGCCCAGTTCGTCGGCCAGTTCGCGGCAGGCCGTGAGCTGCGCCGCCGTGGTGGTGTAGACGCTGTGGGGCATGACGGCCACATGCAGACGGTCATGACCGGCCCAGCGCTGCGCCATCTCCCGGGTGCAGGCCAGGGCCGCATCGGCATCCGGGCAGCAGGCCGAGGGGAAATTGAACACGCCCTCACCGGCCAGGCAGCGCAGACCGGCCTTGTCCGCCGCTTCCAGCACGGCGGCTTCGAAGATGTACATGTCCACGCAGGACGTGGTCCCGGTGCGCAGCATCTCGGCAAAGCCCAGCAGGCTGCCCAGGCGCACCAGATCGGGCGTCAGGCCCTGTTCCACGGGAAAGATCTTCTGCTGCAGCCAGTCCATGAGCGGCATGTCGTCGGCCAGGCCCCGCAGGAAGGTCATGGCCGCGTGGGTGTGGGCGTTGACAAGGCCGGGCATGACGAGCATGCCGGAAAGGTCGAGAATTTCACGTGCCTGCCATGCGGCTGTCACATCCTGGCTGTAGCCCAGGGCGACGATGCGCCCGCCATCAATGGCCAGGGCTGCGTTTTCGAGGACGCGCCGGTCATCGTCCTGGGGCAGCAGGACACCGGCGTGGAGAAGCGTGTCGCAGGTTTGCATGGATGCTCCTGACGGGTTAAGGTCTGCGGACGGGAAAACAGGCGTAGTTGTATCCTCATGCTTCGGGGAGGGCAAGAATGGACGCGCTGCTGCTGCACGGTCTGGGTGGAGGGCCCGCTGATATGGATTCGCTGGCGCAAGAGCTGGCGACGATGGGCGTGGCGTGCCATGCGCCCTGTCTGCCGGGGCATGGCGCCGGCTGGGAGGCTTTCGTACGCAGCCACTGGAACCAGTGGAGCGCGGCGGCCCATGAGGCCTATGCCGCCCTTGCGGGCCAAAACCCGGAGCCGCCCCTGCTGGCGGGCTATTCCCTGGGCGGCCTGCTGGCTCTGGATACGCTTTTCTGGGCCCGGGAGGCCGGGCTGCCCGCGCCCCGCTGCCTGCTGGTCTTCGCCGCGCCGCTCTACTGGTCGTCCCGCCCCGGCCGTCTGGGCGAACGGGCCCTGCGCTGGCGGCTGGCCTGGAAAGCCTGGCGACAGCCTGTGGAGATCTGTTCCCCGCGCAGCGAGGCCGCGCGGGAGACCGCGCCCTGGCAGGGACACGAGCGGGTGGTCTGCTGGCGCCATATGGCCGAGATAGCCCATGAGCAGCCCCGGCTGCGGGCCCTGCTGCCCGCCTGCGATGTCCCGGTCTGTTATGTCCAGCTCTGGCATGACAGCAGCTGCCCGCGCCGCAATGCCGTGGAGTGGATCTGCACGGCATCCCGCAGGGCCGAGACCCATGTGCTGCGCACGGTCAGCCGTCACGGCGGGCATCTGCCCCTGTCGCACAGGGAAAGCCGGGACGAGGTGGTGCGCATCGCCTGCAATTTCGTCCGGGCCGTGCTGGGAAGCTGAGGTCCGCTCCGTACAGAGAGCCTTTTCGGGATAGCGGGACAGCATCCCCGGTGATAGGAAGGGGATGCGTCTTTCTTTCCTCCAGGCGGGTGGAGAGAGGAGGGGCGATCCTTTCCGAAGGCCGCTTGCGCAGGAACTTCGCTTTTCCGCCTGTCGTCTCTTTACGGGGGCTTCCCGGGCGGGATGGCGGCGCAGGCACCGGGCTTTCCTTCAATAGAGAGGCTGCCTCAGTCCCCGGTCGTTCAAATCGGCCCTGCGGCGGCGATTTTTTCTGAACGAAGCGCTCCTGCCGGCATGTTTTTTACCGTCATCCCTGCCGCGCGGAGGACGTTTTTCCCGCTCAGGAGAAGGGCTTGCAAGTTTTTTTGCGGCAGGATATGCTTGCGCGCTGAAAATTTGTTACCCCGGGCATCCCGCATAGAAAGCGGCCTGCCTACAGCATCCCTTTGGAGGTTCGTCTTGTTGTTTGAATCCGTTGCTTTCGCCATGGGTACCCCCCAGGCCGGCGGCGCCGCCCCCAGCGGCGGCGACATGCTGATGCAGTTTGTTCCCCTGATCCTGATGTTCGCCATCTTCTGGTTCCTGCTGATCCGTCCCCAGCAGAAGCGCGCCAAGGCCCACAAGCAGATGCTGGCCGAACTGAAGCGCGGCGACCACGTGATGACCAGCAGCGGCCTGATCGGTCGCATCATGGAAATCAGCGAAGAAGAAGTGGTCATCGAATGTGGCGATGCCAAGCTGCGCATGAGCCGCGGCGCCATCGGCGGCCTGATCGGCAAGAGCGCCGAAAAGGCTGAAGCCAAGGCCGAAGAAAAGAAGTAACATTCCGTTCTTGTTTCGGAATCGGTAATGGTTGCGGCTCCGGCGCCGCCCTGTTTGCAGGGAGGCGCCGGGCCGTGTCGGGCGGTTCTGGCTCCGGCCGGCCGCCTCTTTCCGTTTTTACGGACATCTCCATCAAGTGCGGAAGGTATCCCAATGATTGGTTTGCGCTCGCGCTTGGCCGTGGCCCTGCTCGTGTTCGGCCTGTGCCTTGTCTACGCGTTGCCCAGCGTGCCCTATATCGGGACGGCGCTGGAAAACGTCCTACCATCCAAAAAAATCAACCTTGGCCTGGACCTGAAGGGCGGCATCCACCTGACCCTGGGCGTCGACGTGGCCAAGGCTGTCAGCAACTCGCTGGCGCTGGCCGGGCAGGATATCCGCCGCCTTGCCAAGGACGAGAAGATCGTCGTGCTGCATCCCCGCGTGGTGGGCAATGACAAACTGGAATTTGCCCTGCCCCGTGTGGACGATGAAGCCAAGCTGCAGGAGATCCTGCAAAAGAATTTCCCCCAGCTGAATGTGGGCGAGCCCCGTCGTACGGAAGCCGGTCTGCGCTATGTGGCCGAATTCCGTCCCGAAGAGATCAGCCGCATCGAGGACATGGCGCTGGATCAGGCCCTGCGGACCATCCGCAACCGTATCGACCAGTTCGGTGTGGCCGAGCCCGACATCCGCAAGCAGGAAGGCAACCGCATCCAGGTGCAGCTGCCCGGTCTTTCCGACCCGCGCCGTGCCGTGCAGATCCTGGGCCAGACCGCCCATCTGGAATTCCACCTTGTCCGTGACGACGTGGATCCCAACAAGGCCGTGCTGCCCAGCGGCGTCATGGCCCTGCCCCTGCTGGAAAAAGGCCACGACGGCAGCGAGACCGCCACGCGCCTGATCGCGGTGGAAAAGGACGCCATGCTCTCCGGTGAGGATGTGGCCGATGCCCAGCCCACCTTCGAAAAGAACCGTGCCAGCGTCAGCCTGAACTTCAACAGCCGCGGCGCCACCCTGTTCGAGAACGTCACCGGCGAAAACGTGGGCCGCCGCATGGCCATCGTGCTGGACGACAAGGTCTATTCCGCCCCCGTGATCCAGCAGCGCATCGCCGGTGGCCGCGCCGTCATCACCGGCCAGTTCACCACGCAGGAAGCCACGGACCTGGCCATCGTGCTGCGTGCCGGTTCGCTGCCCGCGCCCGTGTCGGTGCTGGAAGAACGCACCGTCGGTCCTTCCCTGGGCCAGGAATCCATCGACAGCGGCATCAACGCCGCTCTGGTGGGTGCCGCCGCTGTGGTCGTGTTCATGGCCATCTACTACGGCATGAGCGGTGTCATCGCCGACATCATGCTCTGCTTCACCATGCTCATCGTCATGGCGGGCATGGCCGGCTTCGGCGCCACCCTGACCCTGCCCGGCATCGCCGGTATCGTGCTGACCATCGGTATGGCCGTGGACGCCAACGTGCTGATCTACGAGCGCATACGCGAGGAACTGCATCTGGGGCTCTCGCCCCTGGCGGCCGTCAAGGCCGGTTTCGAGCGCGCCACCATTTCCATCACCGACTCGAACCTGACCACCATCATCGCCACGGTGATCCTGTACCAGTTCGGTACGGGCCCCATCCGCGGTTTTGCGGTCACTCTGTCGCTGGGTATCGTGGCCTCCATGTTCACGGCCATTTTTGTGTCGCGGGCCATCTTTGAATACTGGGCGCGCAAGTGCGGCCCCAAGGGCATCAGCATCTAGGCTGGCCGGGAGAGAATCATGGCTTTCGCATTCATCAAGCATGACACCAAGATAGATTTTATCGGCAAGCGCCACATCGCCTACGCCATCTCGATCCTGCTGCTTCTGGTGGGTCTGGGCTCGGCGCTGTGGGGCAATGGCCTGCGCATGGGCATCGACTTCGCCGGCGGCGTCATCGTGCAGGTGCAGTTCGCCCAGCCTGTGGAAGACGAAGTACTGAAGAAGAGCCTGGATGTGCCCGAACTGCCGGGCATCAGCACCCAGCGCTTCGGTGAGGGCACGCGCGACTACCTGCTGCGCTTCTCCTCTGCCGAGAACACCGATGCCGCGGCGCTGCGCACCAACGTGCTGACCGCCCTGGCCAAGGCCTTCCCCGGCAATGACGTGGAGATCCAGCGCCTTGAGATGGTGGGCCCCAAGGTCGGTAACGACCTGACCAACAAGGCCCTGGGCGCCCTGTATTACGCGACCCTGCTCATCGCCGTGTACATCTCCGGCCGCTTCGAACAGCGCTGGATGGCCGGTGTGGCCATGGCTGCCGTCCTTTGGGGCGGCATGTACCTGGCCGGCCTCACGGGTCTGAGCATGGGCTGGCTGGTGCTGGTGGCCCTGGGCATCACCCTGGTGGTCTGCTTCGTCCTCAAGCTCAACTTCGCTCTGGGCGCCCTGGTGGGCCTCATCCATGACGTTTTCATCACGGTGGGCCTGCTGTCGCTCATGGGCGTGGAGATCGACCTCAACGTCATGGCGGCCCTGCTGACCCTGGTGGGTTACTCGCTCAACGACACCATCATCGTCTATGACCGTCTGCGCGAAAACCTGCGTGCCGCGCCCAAGCAGCCCCTGGACGCCCTCATCAACCGCAGCGTCAACCAGACCCTGTCCCGTACCATCCTGACCAGTGGTACCACCTTTGTGGCGACCTTGGCCCTGTACCTGCTGGGTGGCGGCGTGATCCACGACTTTGCCCTGACCATGCTCATCGGCGTGTTCGTGGGTACGGCGTCGTCCATCTATGTGTCCTCGGCCGTTCTGCTGGCCCTGGGCGACACGGACTTCTACGTGCACCAGCAGGAACGCCCCGTGTACGAAAAGCCCGGTGAGCACGGCATCGTCTAGTTGCTCCAGCCACACCGGATGGTGATTCACGGCCGGGAGGGACGTTGGTCCTTCCCGGCTTTTTTTGTGCGCTCCCGCCTGCCGAAGCCTGCGCCCGCAAGAGCGCGGCCGGTCTGCACAAGAAGGCTCTGCCGGACAGGGCCGGTCGTCTGGAAGCGGCCCCTGGCCGACGGGAGGGCCCCCGGCAGGTCATTGTCCCCGGCTGGCCCGGTTGAGCGCCGGGGAATATTTTTTGTGTGACGGTTTCTTGACGCCGGGCAAGAACGTCTTACCTATTGGCAAGAAGACCCGATTGGGGGAGAGCATCATGGCAGTAGAATACAAGGATTATTACAAACTTCTGGGCGTGGAGCGTTCCGCCGGTGCGGACGAGATCGCCAGAGCCTACAAGAAGCTGGCCCGCAAGTACCACCCGGATCTGAATCCGGGCAACAAGCAGGCCGAAGACAAATTCAAGGATATCAACGAAGCCTACGAAGTGCTCAAAGACCCTGAAAAGCGGCGTATGTACGATCAGCTCGGCCCCAACTGGCAGCATGGCCAGCAGTTCCAGGGCGCTCCGGGCTTTGAAAATATGCACTTCAACTTCAACGGCCAGAACTTCGACGGTGCAGGCTTCTCGGACTTTTTCGAGACCCTGTTCGGCGGGCGCGGCAGCCGTTTCGGTGGTGATCCGTTCGGCGGTTTCCGCCAGCAGCAGCCGCGTCGCGGCCGTGACGTGGAGGCCGAACTGCCCCTGACGCTGGAAGAAGTGGCCCGTGGCGGCCGCCGCAGCGTGAACCTGCAGACGGCCTTCGGCCCCAAGACGCTGGAAGTGAACGTGCCTTCCGGCATCCGCGAAGGCGCCAAGCTGCGTCTGGGCGGACAGGGCGAGCCCGCTCCCGGCGGTGCGCCCGGCGATTTGTTCCTGCGGGTGCGTTATCTGCCGCATTCCGTGTTCAAGGTGGACGGCGACAACCTGCAGTGCGACGTGGTCCTGGCCCCCTGGGAAGCGGCCCTGGGCGCCCGGGTGCCCGTGCCCACCCTGGAAGGGCAGGTGGAGATGAACATCCCCGCCGGTTCGTCCTCGGGGCGCAAGTTCCGCCTGCGCGGCAAGGGGCTTGGTTCGGCACAGCATCGCGGCGACCTGCTGGCCCGCGTGATGATCCGGGTGCCTGAGCAGCTTTCGGATGAAGAGAAGGCCCTGTGGCAGCAGCTGGCGGACAAGTCGTCCTTCCGGGCCCGCGGCTAGGATGGAGGTTGTGATATGAGCACGTCTGACAGAGACGACATGACCACCGTGGTCATGGCGTGCGAAGAATTCATGGCAAGCACCGGTATCGCGCCCGAGCGGCTGCGTGAGCTGCTGGCCCTGGGCTGGCTGGAAAGCCGCACGGAAGGCTCCGACCAGTTCTTCCGGGATGCGGACATCTACCGTGTGCGCAAACTGGAACGCATCTGCTGCGACTTTGAGCTGCCCGTGGTGGGCGGCACCATCATCGTGGACCTTCTGGAGCGCATCGACGCTCTGGAGCACAAGGTGCGCGAACTGCAGGGATTGGAAGACTGATCCCCTGTGCCGAGAAGCCCGCGGATACGGATCCGTCGCGGCGGCCCGCAGACCCCACCCGGCCTTGCGCCGCCGCCCGGACACTCCGGGCCCTCTGGAGTCCGCCTGCGCAGCCCGCGCACAAAAAAAATCGATTTTGCTTACCTTCCGCCGTGGGGCGGCCCGTGTGCGCACGGGCCCCGTCCATAGCGGCATCGTGGAGGATATATGGACATCAACAAATTCACGGAAAAAGCCCGCGAGGCCGTGACCCAGGCGCAAAGCATCGCCGTGGGCATGGGCCATCAGGATATCGACAGCGAGCATCTGGCGCTGGCCCTGATCCGTCAGGAACAGGGCATCGTGCCCCGCATCCTGGATCAGATGGGCGTGCAGACCGCCGCTCTGGCCGTAGCCGTGGAGGAAAAACTGCGCAAGCGTCCCTCCGTCTCCGGCAGCGGCATGGACCCCAACCGCATCTCCATCACCCAGCGTCTGGCCAAGGTGCTGGGCGACGCCGAGAACGAATCCCGGCGCATGAAGGACGAATACGTCAGCGTGGACCATCTGTTCGCCGCGCTGGCCGAGAACGCGCCCGGCACGCCGCTGGGCGAGGTCTTCAAGGAATACAACATCAGCCGTGCCAGCTTCGGCCAGGCCATGGAGAGCCTGCGCGGCGGTGCGCGGGTGACCAGCCCCAACCCCGAAGACACGGTGGAGGCCCTGAGCAAGTACGCCCGTGACCTGGTGGAAGCCGCCCGTCAGGGCAAGATGGACCCGGTCATCGGCCGTGATGCCGAGATCCGCCGTGTGGTGCGCATCCTGTCCCGTCGTACCAAGAACAACCCCGTGCTCATCGGTGAGGCCGGGGTGGGCAAGACGGCCATCGTGGAAGGCCTGGCCTTCCGTATCGTCAAGGGCGACGTGCCCGAGGGCCTGCGCGGTCACAAGCTCTACGCCCTGGACATGGGCGCGCTGATCGCCGGTGCCAAGTACCGCGGCGAGTTCGAGGAACGCCTCAAGGCCGTGCTCAATGAAGTGGAGAAGAGCGAAGGCAAGATCATCCTCTTCATCGACGAGCTGCACACCATCGTGGGCGCTGGCAAGACAGAAGGCTCCATGGACGCGGGCAACCTGCTCAAGCCCATGCTGGCCCGTGGCGAACTGCACTGCATCGGCGCCACCACCCTGGACGAGTACCGCAAGTACATCGAGAAGGACCCGGCCCTGGAACGTCGTTTCCAGCCCGTGCTGGTGGACGAGCCCACGGTGGAGGACGCCATCTCCATCCTGCGTGGCCTGAAGGAACGCTTTGAGGTCCACCACGGCGTGCGTATCAGCGACTCCGCCATCGTGGAGGCCGTGACCCTGTCGCACCGCTACATCACGGACCGTCAGCTGCCGGACAAGGCCATCGACCTCATCGACGAGGCCGCGGCCCTGATCCGTACCGAGATCGACTCCCTGCCGTCCGACCTGGACGAGGTGAACCGCAAGGTCATGCAGCTGGAGATCGAGCGCGAGGCCCTGCGCCGCGAGACCGACGCCGCCTCCCGTGACCGTCTGGAAAAGCTGGAAAGCGAACTGGGCGAGCTGCGGGTGCAGCAGGGCGAATTGCGCCAGCAGTGGGAAAAGGAAAAGAACGCCATCGACAGCGTGCGCGGCATCAAGGAAAAGATCGAGCAGACCAAGCTGGCCATCGAGCAGGCCGAACGGGCCTATGACCTCAACAAGGCCGCCGAGCTCAAGTACTCCACCTTGCTGGCCCTGGAAAAGCAGCTGGCCGATGCCTCCGCTGCCGCCGGTGCCGACGGACCGCGCCTGCTCAAGGAAGAAGTGCGTCCCGACGACGTAGCCGAGATCGTGGCCAAGTGGACCGGCATCCCGGTGACCCGGCTCATGGAATCCGAACGCGAAAAGCTGCTGCATCTGGCCGATCAGCTGCACAAGCGTGTGGTGGGCCAGGACGAAGCCGTGCAGGCCGTGGCCGATGCCGTGCTGCGTGCCCGTGCCGGTCTGTCCGACCCCTCGCGTCCCACGGGTTCGTTCATCTTCCTGGGCCCCACGGGCGTGGGCAAGACCGAACTGTGCAAGACCCTGGCCGAGGCCCTGTTCGATACCGAGGACAACATGGTGCGTCTGGACATGAGCGAGTACATGGAAAAGCACTCCGTGTCCCGCCTCATCGGTGCGCCTCCAGGATATGTGGGCTATGACGAAGGTGGTCAGCTCACCGAGGCCGTGCGCCGCAAGCCGTACTCCGTGGTGCTGTTCGACGAGATCGAAAAAGCCCATCCTGACGTCTTCAACACCCTGTTGCAGCTGCTGGACGATGGCCGTCTGACCGACAGTCAGGGCCGTACCGTGGACTTCCGCAACTGCATCGTCATCATGACGTCCAACATCGGTTCGCCGCATCTGCTGGACGGCATCGGCGAGGACGGCAGCCTGAAGGAAGGCGCCCGTGATGCGGTGATGGAAGAGCTGCGCCGCCACTTCCGGCCGGAATTCCTGAACCGTGTGGACGAGACCGTGCTCTTCCTGCCCCTGCGGCGTGACCAGGTGACGCGCATCGTGGACCTGCAGATGGATCGCCTGCGCAAGCGTCTGGAAGAACGCAAGATCACGCTGGGCATCACGGATGCCGCCCGCGAGTTCATCGCCGGCGAAGCCTACGATCCCGTGTACGGCGCCCGTCCGCTCAAGCGCTACGTGCAGCAGTACGTGGAAACGCCTCTGGCCCGTGAACTGGTCAGCGGCCGCATCCTGGATGGTCAGGCTGTCCAGATCGATGTGCGCGATGGCGAACTGGTCTTCCAGAACGCCTGAGCCTGAAAAAACTGCTCCGGCATGGCTGCCTGCCAGCCTGCCGGGATGATCCCGCACAGCAAAGGCGGCCCTTCGGGGCCGCCTTTTTCGTATCGCCATGATCCCAAAAGGCAGCTTTTGCCAAAAGCATTCCCCTTTGTCCGGGACAGCCGTCTTCCTGCCGGGGACCTGCGGCCGCGTGTCTGCTCCCGGCCCCTATCCTGCCTGCCATCCTTCAGAATAAAAGTTTTCGGGTAGGGAAGGGGGAGCTCGAGGGGGAAGGGGAGGGCCTTTTTCAAAAGGTCCTCCCCTTCCCCCTCGTATCCATAAGCTTGCCCTTTGCGGGCTGAGGGGCTATTTTCTTTCCATCTTTTTTGCAAGGAGCCACCATGTTGCAGACAGCCGCCCTTATTCTGGCCGCGGGCAAGGGCACCCGCATGCATTCCGACAAACCCAAAGTATTGCAGACCGTTCTGGGCGAACCCATGCTGCGCTACGTGCTGGAAGCCGTCCGCCCCGTGTTCGACGGGCGTGTGCTGGTGGTGGTGGGCCATCAGGCGGGCATGGTGGAGGCTGCCTTCCCGGACGCTTCCTTCGTGCATCAGGAACAGCAGCTGGGCACGGGCCATGCGCTGATGCAGGCCATGCCCGCGCTGGAAGGGCAGTGCGAGCGCGTGCTGGTGGTCAACGGCGATACGCCGCTGCTCTCCGAGGACGTGGTGCGTCATTTCGTGGAGGCCTCGGAAGGGGCTGATCTGGCCTTTGCCACCATCGAGCTGGACGATCCCGCCGCCTATGGCCGGGTGGTGCGTGCCGCCGACGGCAGCGTGCGTGCCATCGTGGAGGCCAAGGACTATGATCCCGCGCTGTACGGGCCCGAACCGCATGAGGTCAATGCGGGCATGTACTGCGTGCGTCTGGATCTGGCTGCCCGTCTGCTGCCGCGCATCGGCAATGCCAACAAGAGCGGGGAATACTACATCACCGATCTCATCTCCCTGGCTGTGGCCGAAGGCTGCAAGGTGCAGGGCGTGCAGTGCGGCCGGGACGAGAGCCTGATGGGCGTCAATTCGCCTCTGGAACTTTCCCGCAGCGAAGAATTTTTGCGTGAACGTGTGGTGGACGGCCTGCTGCGTTCCGGCGTGATGCTGCATGCGCCCGCGCTGGTACGGATCAGCCCGCTGGCCACGGTGGAGCCGGGTGCGGAGATCACGGGCCCGTGCGAGATCTACGGCCGCAGCGTGGTGCGTCGGGGTGCCCGTATCGACTCCCATTGCGTGATGCGCGATACCGTCATCGAGGCCGGGGCGGAGATCCGCTCCTTCTGCCATTTCGAGGATGCCCATGTGGGCGAGGCCGCCCTGGTGGGGCCCTATGCCCGTCTGCGGCCCGGCGCCGTGCTGGAAGAAGCCTCGCATGTGGGCAACTTCGTGGAGCTCAAAAAATCCCGCCTGGGCAAGGGCGCCAAAGCCAATCACCTGACCTATCTGGGGGATTCCGAGATCGGCGCGGGCACCAATATCGGTGCGGGCACCATCACCTGCAACTATGACGGCAAGCACAAGTTCAAGACCACCATCGGCGAAGGGGCCTTCATCGGCAGCAATACGGCCCTGGTGGCTCCGGTGCGTGTGGGCGACGGCGCGCTGATCGGGGCGGGCTCGGTCATCACCAAGGATGTGCCCGATGGCGAGATGGGCATCGCCCGCGGCCGGCAGAAGAACCTGCCGCGCAAATCCGTCTAGCTCCTTTGGGAGCCTGGAAAGCGCCACCAGAAACTTTTCCGCTGCAGGCAAGACTGCCCGGCCATGCCGTGGCGTCAGTCAGGCTCTATCCGCCTGATTCTTCCTGCCCGGCGGGAGAGTTCCAGGCAAAAAATCCTTTGGGGGAGGCCCGGTGCCTCCCTCTTTTTTTCTGATGTGCAGGAAAAGTTTTTTCTTTTTCCAGAAAAGGGAATTTCGTTGAATAGCAAGGAAAAACAGTTGATTATCTTTGCATGAAATCGTGATTTGCCGCATGGGCCGCCTTGCCATCGGCATGGGGCAGTGCTATACCCAGAATCATGGAAGCACTAGAGCAACTTGAAACGCAGGTACTGGCCCTTTTGGAGCAGAAAGCCCAGCTTCTGGCGGAGACTCGTCGTCTCCACTCCGAACTTGAGGCCACTATCGCCGCGAAGATGTCTTTGGAAGAAGAAAACCGCGAACTGCGCGAGAACCTGAACAAAGAAGAGCAGGTGCGGGGCGATGCCATCAACCGCATGGATGCTCTGCTGAGACTTATCCAGGAGCATGAAAGCGCCGAGTAGGTTTTCGAGTGAGTCAAGAACACTTTAACCTTACCGTTCTTGGTACTGCGGTCACATTCCGCCACAGTGCCGATATGGAGCGTGTGCGTGAGGCCATCGCTCTTGTGGAAGAACGGTTTGCAGACCAGAAACTGAGGTCACACGGTATGCAGAGTAACAAAGATATTCTGCTGACTGTTCTGGCTCTTGGTCTGGCGGATGATTTGTTGCAATCGCAAAAAAAGCTGGACGATGTGCAGAATCGCATCGAGACCATGCTTTCAAAGATAAAAGAAGAGTCCGTTTAAGTCATCAATGACAGCATATTTCCCTGGAGTGTGCGTGATTTATGACTCGGTGCTGACCTTACAAGCATAAAATCGGGAGCTGTCCCTGCTTTTTGTGAGCACGCCCGTTTACGGGAAGCCTGTAGAAAAGTACACGGCCCCCCCCTGGGAAACCAGGTTCTGCATCGAAGTCATGACACGGCGCTCTGGGGATTTTTTTCTGTCCTGCACCGTACTCCTTGCACGCTTCGGCGTGGTCTTTGCCTGCAGCCATCCTTATGCCGTTTTTGCGGTCAGAAGCCAGCCCTCCGCCAGTAGACCTCGTGCGGAGGCTGGCTTCCGCCATTTATGATACCCGGGTGATTCCCGTTGATTATAGAGGATGGTTATGGATTTTATGGATATTGTATGGCTGGCCCTGGCCGCTGTGGTCGGCCTGCTGGTCGGTGCGCTGGTGCACAAAAGTGTGACCACCAAGCGCATCGGCGATGCTGACGAGCTGGCCAAACGCATTGTGGAAGAAGCGCGCAAGGAGGCCCAGGCGCAAAAAAAGGAAATCCTCATCCAGGGGCAGGATGACCTTTTTAACCAGAAGCGAGAGCTGGAAAACGAATTCAAGGAGCGCGAGCGCGAAGTCAAACTGCGTGAACGCAAGCTTGAAGAGATGGGCGGCCGGCTGGAAGAAAAACTGGAAAAAGCCACCGCCAAGGAGCATGAGCTCCTCGCCGCTGAAAAGGATCTGGCCCGCAAGGAACGCCAGCTGGCCGAGTCGGAAGAGTTCCTGCAGACGCGCATCGATGAAGAAGAGCAGCGTCTTTCCGAGATCGCCGGCCTGACGGCGGAAGAAGCCAAGGCCCGTCTGTTTGCCGAGGTGGAGGCCAAGACCCGCCATGAATCGGCCAAGATGATCCGCCAGATCGAGACGGAAGCCAAGGAGACCGCCGACCGCAAGGCCAAGGAGATCCTGTGCAACGTCATCCAGCGTTATGCCGGCGACTACGTCAACGAGCAGACCGTCACGGCGGTTTCCCTGCCCAGCGAGGACATGAAAGGACGCATCATCGGTCGTGAAGGGCGCAACATCCGTGCGCTGGAAGCCGCGACCGGTGTGGACCTCATCATCGACGACACGCCGGAGACCGTCATCCTGTCCGCCTACAGCCCCCTGCGTCGTCAGGTGGCCAAGATGGCTCTGGAACGTCTGATCCAGGATGGCCGCATCCATCCCGCCCGCATCGAGGACATCGTCCAGAAATGCGAACAGGAACTGGATGCCCAGGTGCGCGAAGTGGGCGAACAGGCCACGTTCGATGCCGGGGTCCACGGCATCCATCCCGAGATCATCCGTCTGCTGGGGCAGCTGCGCTACCGTACGTCCTTCACCCAGAACGTGCTGCAGCATTCCCTGGAGGTCTCCGCCCTGTGCGGCATGATGGCCGCGGAGCTGGGCATGGATGTCAAAAAGGCCAAGCGTGCCGGTCTGCTGCATGATATCGGCAAGGCCGTCGACCATGAGGTCGAAGGGCCCCATGCCCTCATTGGCGCCGATATCGCCAAAAAGTATAACGAAGGCAAGGACATCGTCCACGCCAT